>PNAT01000195.1 GCA_003169675.1 Acidimicrobiaceae bacterium | reverse complement strand
CAAAGGGTTTGACCAGGTAGTCGTCGGCACCGGCATCGAGCCCTTGGACCCGGTCGTCGATCTCCTGGCGCGCCGTCAGCATGAGCACCGGCGTGTCGTCACCGGCGCTCCGCATGCGTTGACAGACCTGAAGCCCGTCAATGTCCGGCAGCTGGAGGTCGAGCACAAGAGCATCGGGAGGGGTCAACGCCAAGGCCTCGAGCGCCTGGCCACCTGATGGCACGGTGATCACTTCGTAGCCTTCCAGGCGCAGGGCACGATCGATCGACCGGCTCACCGCCAGGTCGTCGTCCACCACGAGAATGCGCACGAAGGAAGAACCTACTGCGGAGTCCTCCAGCGAACACGGGCAGGCGCTGTGTCTAACCTCTCTCTCACACCACTTCTTTCCGGGGTAGTTCAATCGGCAGAACGTCGGCCTTTGGAGCCGGATGTTGGAGGTTCGAGCCCTCCCCCCGGAGCGTCAGCGCTTCACCACCGCTTGGGTTGATCCTGCTCGGCCAGTTCCGTCAGGTACTCGTTGTAGGCGGCCCGCTCAGCCTCCTCGGATGCACTGGGGGGAGCCGGTGCTGAGGACCGCTGAGCCTCGGGCACTTCGTGCACGAAGCGCCACCACATGTAGATGGCGTAGCCGGCGAAAAATGGCCATTCAAAGACGTAGGCCCAACTGAGTTCGTTACCCGAAAGCGCACGGCGCAATTGCCACACACACAGGGTGATGAAGGTGGGGACGATGACGATGATCACCGCGTGGAGGACCCATGCCCTTCGCGAGAACCACATGGCCCTTCTCTAATCCTGCGGGAACAGGAAGTCCGACAGGATCCCCGTCAATTCAAGCGGTCGGTCGCCCTGAATGCTGTGGCCGGCTCCTTCAACGCCAACCACGGCGCAGGTGGGTTGGCGCCGGAGCAGTTCATCCACGTCCGCATCGTCGACGACCGACCAGGCCAGGCCGCGCACCAGCATCATTGGCACCCGGATGCCCGAGATTGCGGTCCACCAGTCACCGACCTCGGGCCGGAGTCCACCCTCGCCTGATCGAAAGCGGGCGTAGCGCCACACCCAACTCCCGTCCTCACGTTGCACCGCGTTGTGCAAAATGCCCCGTCGTAGCGATGACACCAAACGGGTCGGATTGTGCTCCACCGTGCGGGCAAGGAGATCGTCGAAACTTGGGAAACTGTCCGGACCATCGACAAAGGCAAAAATGGGAGCCGCCTTCTCCTGATTCACGCCAGGAGTCACATCAACCAGGACCAGGGATCGGACGAGCTCGGGGGCGTGTGCGGTCAACGCGATGGAGGACAATCCGCCGAGCGACATGCCGACCACGCCTCGGGCATGCGGTGCCAATTCGGAAACCACACGGGCCAGGTCTTCGCCGTTGCTCCCAATCGACAACGAACCTTCGGGGCCGCCGTCGGAATGTCCATGGCCCGGGAGGTCGATGGCGACCAATGGTCGGCCGAGGGCCAGCGCAACCGTGTCCCAAGTGTGGGCATTCTGGGCCCCGCCGTGCACGAGCACCAACTCGGGTGGGGAGGTGCCCCAGACCAAGCTGGAGACGTGGCGCCCCGGGGAGACCTCGACCTCCACCCGGCTCACGGCAGGGGGACCCGCAAAGGGCAGGCCATACTCCGCCGCATTCTCGGAGAAAAGCCCGAATTCGTCGTAGGGCATCACGGAATGCACAGTATCGGGCCGGATGCACACACTCGGAGTCCCGACAGGCTAAGAATGACCCGATGCACGAACGTCGCCTCTCCGCCGTGGTCTTGGCAGCGGGGGAGGGAACCCGCATGCGCTCAGAGCGGCCCAAGCCGCTCCACCTTCTGTGCGGTCGGCCGATGATCCTCCATGTCCTCGACGCCATGGCCGAAATTGACGTCACCCGGGTCGTCGTGGTGGTTGGCCATCGGGCCGAATGGGTGACGAAGACCCTGGTGCAGCACGCGCCCCAGTCGATGGAGATCGAGTTCGTCGAGCAGGAGTCGCAGTCAGGCACCGGTGATGCACTGGCAGTCGGGCTGACCGGTCTCCCCCATGATGATGAGGAAATGGAGGACGTCGTCGTCCTCCCGGGCGACACCCCCCTCCTGCGTCCCCAGACCCTGGCCGCTCTGGTGCGCTATCACCGGTTGGAAGATGCGAGCGCCACCCTTCTGACCGCCCAGTTGGATGATCCCAGCGGCTACGGGCGGATCGTTCACGGCAACGACAACGGGGTCTGCCGAGTGGTCGAGGAGGTCGATGCCACCGAGGATGAGAAGGGCATCATGGAAGTGAACACCTCGATCTACTGCTTCCGCCGCAGCATCCTGGCGCCTGCCTTGCGGCGGTTGACGCCGGCCAACGCGCAGGGGGAGTACTACCTGACCGACTCGGTCAGCGTGCTCTTCAATGCCGGCTACCAGGTACGGTCCCTCATCCTGGCTGACTCCATGGAGGCGGCGGGTGTCAATGACCGGGCTCAACTGGCCGTGGCCGAAGCCGAACTCCGCGATCGGATAAACGAACGGTGGATGCGGCGTGGCGTCACCATGTGGGACCCCGAACGGACCTATGTCGATGCGGAGGTCATGCTGTCCCCCGACGTCTCGCTGCTCCCGGGTGTAATCCTGAGGGGTCGCTGCGAGGTGGGGGAGGGGAGCGAGATCGGCCCGAATTGCGTCCTGACCGACACGACGGTCGGGACCCATGCGGTGGTGACCGAGAGTAGGTGCGACCGGTCGACGATCGGAGAAGGGGCGCGGATCGGCCCCTACTGCGTCCTGCGACCCGGTGCCGATGTCGGCGCCGGTGTTGTGATCGCCCCCCACTCGGTGGTCGAAGCCCCGGAGGTCTGAAACGGAGCTTGCCTCGGCGCAGTAGCGTTGAGGGGCGTGGAGCTCATCCCGCGGCGCCGACTTGAGTTGGTTTCAGGTCGTTCGCACCCCACCCTGGCGCTCGATATCGCCAATCACCTGGGGGTCGAGCTCGGCCAGGCCAACCTCCGGGAGTTCGCCAACGGCGAGATCCATTGCAAGTACGACATCTCCATTCGAGGCTGCGATGTCTTCATTGTGCAGACCCACAGCAGCCCGGTGAACGACTCGCTGATGGAGCATCTGATCATGATTGACGCGGCCAAACGTGCGTCGGCCAAGCGCATCACCGCGGTGTGCCCCTACTACGGCTACTCACGGCAGGACAGAAAGTCGACCGGGCGCGAGCCGATCACAGCCAAATTGGTGGCCGACATGCTCTCGGCCGCCGGGGCCGACCGCGTAGTGAGCGTCGACCTGCACTCGGGACAGATCCAGGGTTTCTTCGACACGCCGTTCGACCATTTGACGGCGGCCCCCGTGCTCGAGGGCTACATGAGGGAGAACTTCGGGAACGATGTGGTGGTGGTCGCACCTGACGCGGGACGGGTGAAGGTGGCCGAGCGTTACAGCCAGCACTTGGGAGTCGAGCTGGCTCTGGTGCACAAGACCCGCCCCCGGGGCACGTTCAACGAGGTCAAGGCCCGCCACGTGATTGGTGACGTGGAGGGGCGGCACTGCGTGCTCATTGACGACATGATCGACACGGCCGGGACCATCTGTGCCGCGGCCGAGCTGTTGGTCGAAGCCGGGGCGTCGGAGATCTGCGTCATGGCCACCCATGCCATGTTCTCGGACCCCGCGGTGGACCGCCTGAAGGCAGCCCCGGTGTCACGGGTCGTGGTCACCGATACCCTGCCCGTGGCCGAGGATTGCTACTTCGACAAGCTCGAGGTCCTCTCGGTCTCCAAGATCATCGCCGATGCCATTGACGCCGTGTTCGAGGACACCTCAGTCTCCGAGCTGTTCGGCGGGGACAACCTGGTCTAAAGGCCCGCTGGTGGGCTACCTGGAATGGCGGCTACGCTGGTAGGCCGTTCGCCGGAGGCCCTGAGGCCGAGCGCGTCCCACCGTTCTGCACCATTTTGAGGAGATCTGTTATGGCTGATGTCACACTTGCTGCCGAGGTCGGACGCCCCCTTGGTTCACGGGCCACGCGCCGCCTACGGCGTGAAGGGAAGATCCCTGGAGTGATTTACGGGCATGGGACCGATCCGATAGTCGTGGCCGTGTTGGCCAGGGAGCTACGGGTCGCGCTCAACGGCGAGGCTGGTGCGAACCAGCTCCTGTCGTTGGAGACGGGCTCGAGCACCTACCTCACTCTGGCCCGCGAGATGCAGAGACACCCCGTCGCCCAAACCGTGACCCACGTCGACTTCCAGATCGTCCGCCGTGATGAGGTCATTTCAGCGGATGTTTCCATCGTCCTCATCGGCGAGGCACTCGAAGTGCATCACGGCGAGGGACTGGTCGATCAGCAGATGTTCACGCTGGCCATCAAGGCCCGCCCGGCGGACATCCCGACCTCGGTGGAGCTCGACATCAGCGGCCTGACCATAGGTGACCAATTGAGGGTTTCCGAACTGACGCTCCCGGCGGGAGTGACCACTGACATCGATCCGGAGTCGGCGATCGTCATCGGCCAGCCTCCCCGCGTCGTCACGTTGGAGGCCGAGGTCGAGGGCGAAGGCGAGGCCGCAGAGGAAGGCGCCACCCCGTCCGAATCGGCCAGCGAGGCAGCCGACACTCCGGCCGCCGAGGGCTAAGCCCTGCGCAGCCTGTTCCCTCGTACCGAGCGTCGGGGATCTGCCGCGGATCTCCTGGTCGTCGGTCTGGGGAACCCCGGTTCCGAGTTTGCCGGGTCCCTGCACAACGCCGGGGCCGACGCTGTCGAGCTCCTGGCGGCGCGGGCCGGGACATCCCTGCGGGCGGAGAAGGGCAGGCAGGCCCGGGCGGGCCTGGCCACCATTGGCGATCGGACGGTGGGGCTGGCCGTCCCGACCACCTTCATGAACGAGTCCGGCCTGGCCGTTCGAAGCCTGGCCAAGCGATTTGGGATATCCGAGCCCACGGCGATCATCGTGGTGCACGACGAACTCGATCTGCCACCGGGAACGGTGCGGATCAAATCAGGCGGGGGACTGGCGGGCCACAACGGGCTGCGTTCCATCGAATCCCACTTGCACTCGACGGATTTCCTGCGGGTGCGCATCGGTGTCGGGAAGCCACCGAGTGCCGCCAAGGGGGCCGACCATGTGCTCCGGCGCCCTCCCAAGGCGGTCAAGGAACTGCTGGCAGTTGCCGTCCAGACGGCGGCGGACGCAGTCGAGCACATCGCTTCTGACGGGATCGACGCCGCCATGTTGTGGTGCCACTCCCTGCCCTGACAGGGGGAACAGGCGCATCGGGTGAAGCACGACCAATTAGAAGGCGAGATGAAATGGCGGTGACCGAACACTCCTGGTCGGCCGAATCGCCAGCGGCGACGTCCGATTCTCAGGACACACCTCTCTCGTCCCGGGTGAACCGGGCGACCAGAGTCCTAGTCGCGGCGCAGATCATCGCGGTCGTGGTGCTGGCCACCATCACCGCAGTGCGGTACCCGCTGTGGTCGCCTTCTGACGAAGGGGCGCACTTCGAGAACGTCATCTATGTGGCCCAGCACGGGTCGTACCCTGTCCTGGGCGAGACCTTGGCCGGCGAGCAGGAACTGGCGATCGCCCAGGGGGTCTACCGGGCCCACACCACCATCAACCCCCGAAAGTTCGGCTTGGGTGGCCTCGCCTACGAGGCCTTTCAGCCGCCTCTCTACTACTACCTCGCGGCGCCGGTGACCTTCCTCAGCGGGAACTATCGCACCAAGGCCTTCCTCCTCCGGTTCTTCGGGATGTTCCTCCTCGTGGCCTCCGTTGGCCTGCTGGCCCGCCTGAGCCGGCATGTGCTCAAGGAACGGTGGCTGCTGGGATTGGCCGGCGGACTGGTGGCCTTCCTCCTGCCGAACTCCATCCTGCGCATGGTGAACATCTCCAATGGGAACCTGGCGGTGCCGTTGGCCATACTCACGGTGACGGAAATGTGGATTGCCTGGCAGCGTGGCTCTTCGCGGCGGGTGATCCTCTGTGGTTTCCTTGTTGGATGCGGGCTGCTGACCGATCTCTTCTTGGCGGCGTTGGTTCCCGTTCTCATTCTTGTGGCGTTCTCCGTACTGCGAAAGGAGAGGACCAAGCGCGATGTGGCACATGTGGCTGGGGGTGGGGTCATCGCCGGACTGATCGTCTTCCCGTGGTTGGTCTTCAACGAGATCAAGTACCACGCACTGACGGCAAATGCCCTGGCCAAGCGAGAGCAGCTCCCCATCATCAATCCAACGCATGCCCGTTGCACGGTTGGTCACATTCCCGGGCGCACCGCGCTGCAAATGCTTCAGCCGCTCTGGCCCACGCAGTGGGAACACATTCTGGTGGGTCATACATTCCTGGGCTACTTGGCCACGATCTTTCAGATTGCCTTCATTCCGACTGCCCTTGTGGTGACCGTGTTTCTTGGTCGTCGCCTTCTGACCAGCGGCCTTTGGATCCCGCTCGGACCGTGGGTGCCCGTCGTCATCATTTGCTGGTGCGCGGAGATTGCCTTCCAATGGCCGACGATCCACAGCCGGTACGCGCTTCCGTTTCTGGCCGTGCTCGCCCTCTTCGAGATAGCGGCGATGCTCGTCGTATCTCGAACCGTTCGCCCCCCCTTATCAGCATGGCGGTGATGTCTGGCATTCTGCATGTGTTATGGGTCCACGTGGTGCCGACAGTCAGTGCGTTATGACCGCGACCAGAGGCAGCCTCAGCGCGATCCCACAGCTCATACGTTCCGATCCGATTCTGCCGGCGTTGTTGGCATCGGCCGATGGCGCAGCTGCGGTGTCCGCATCGGCGCAGGCCGTGGTTGTTGGCGCCCTGGCCAAATTTACCGAACGATCGCCCATCCTGGTCGTTACGGCAACGGGAGTAGATGCCGACCGTCTCGCTGAGGACCTCAATTGCCTCCTGGGACATTCCGAGGCGGATGTTTTCGTGGACGACTCCGTCATTGGAACGATGGGCGCACCGGTGGCAGTACTTCCAGCATGGGAGACCCTTCCATTCGAGCGCGTGAGCCCAGAGGTCGAGACGATGGGCCGTCGGTTGGCAATTCTTTGGGGACTTAGCCACCCCGGTCCTGTTGGAGGAGTTCCGTCGACACCACGAGTGATCGTGGCCCCGATTCGGGCCCTCCTGCAGCGTCTGAGCTCCCATGGGGACCAGGAGATGGAACCCATCGTGGTGCGTCCGGGGCAAGAAATCCTGGTAGGGCAGTTCATCGCCCAGCTTGTGACAATGGGGTATCGCCGTGAACACCAAGTCGAACACCGCGGTGAGCTTGCGGTGCGCGGTGGCATCGTTGATGTATTCCCGTCGACGGCTGACGTCCCGGTTCGCATCGACCTTTGGGGCGATGAGGTGGATCGATTGACGGAATTCGCGATCAACGATCAACGATCGACGCGCGAACTCAAAGCCGCCGTGTTCTTTGGATGCAGAGAACTCCTGCCAAACGAGGACGTCCAGGCGGCCGCCGAGATGCTGACGATGAGCCAACCATGGGGGGCGCCCCATTGGGACCGTCTGGCCCGAGGTGAACAGTTCGACGGCATGGAATCGTGGTTGCCCTTCCTCGATCCGCGAGAGCAACTGCTGCCTGACCTTCTCCCGTCTGGGGCGCAAATAATCCTGATTGAGCCTCGTCGTATTCGGGACCGTGCTATCCAACTCCTCGATGAAGAGGCCGCCTTGGCGGAGACGCTGGCCTCAACGTGGGGAGCAGGTAGTCACTCGAAGGAAGCATTTCCCCGCCTTCACCTCCCATTCGATCGATTGCTTGAGAAGTCGGTCGCGGGCGTCATTGCTCTGCCGACGGTGCCAGACGGACCCTCTACACCAGCCATGACCGTCCGTGGTTTCAATCCGGTGGTCGGCGACCCGGCCCGGCTCGCCGGCCAGATTGGCCAATTGGTGGGCGATGGATTCTCCGTCACCCTTTGCGCCGCGACTGCTCCCGGCGCGGAGAGATTGTCAGCTGCGTTGGCGGAAGAAAGTGTGCATGCCCCAGTTCTGCAGGCGGCCAGCGGTGCCCCCGGAGCCGTTGTCGTCGCGGCCCCGATTGCAACCGGATTCATCCTTCCCGACTGCAAGGTCGCCGTGCTGTCGGAGACGGACATCACGGGACGGCGCTTGTCCCACCGCCGTGCACGTCCCCGGGCCCGGGCCACGGACGGATTCTTTGACGATCTGTCAGTAGGCAGTTTCGTGGTGCACCGGCAGCACGGCGTGGCCAGATTCGAGGGAGTGACGTCACGCACAATGGGCGGGACCACCCGGGACTATCTGATCCTGCAGTACCGGGGGAGTGACCGGTTGTATCTCCCGGTGGATCAAATTGAGTCCATCACTGCATACAGCGGCGGTGAGACCCCGACGCTCTCAAAGATGGGGGGATCGGATTGGCAACGCACCCGGGCCAAGGCGCGCGCCTCGGCGGGCGAGGTGGCCGAAGAACTGGTGCAGCTCTACCGTCGACGGTTGGAAATCGAGGGCCATGCCTTCGGTCCGGACACGCCATGGCAAGCGGAAATGGAATCGTCGTTCGAATTCGTTGAGACCGATGACCAGCTCAAGGCCATCGCCGACGTCAAGGCCGACATGGAGCGAGCCTTACCGATGGACCGCCTCATTTGCGGCGATGTCGGTTTCGGCAAGACAGAAGTGTCGGTGCGGGCCGTCTTCAAGGCGGTGCAAGACGGCAAACAAGCTGCTGTCTTGGCACCCACCACTCTCCTGGCCAGCCAACACGCGCAGACCTTTGCCGACCGATTTGCACCCTTCCCAGTGCGGGTAGAGCTCCTCAGCCGTTTCCTCTCTCCGGCTCAGCAGAAGAAGGTGGTCGAAGGAGTGGCCGATGGCAGCGTCGATGTCGTCATCGGCACGCACCGCCTGTTGGGCGAAGACGTGTTGTTCAAGCAATTGGGCCTCCTCGTGGTCGACGAAGAGCAGCGCTTCGGTGTGACACACAAGGAGGCGGTAAAGCGGATGGCCGAGGGTGTTGACGTCTTGACCCTCACCGCCAGCCCGATCCCACGAACATTGGAGATGGCACTCACCGGCATCCGCGACCTGTCAATGGTCAACACGCCTCCGGCCGACAGGAGGCCGATCCTCACATATGTGGGCGAACATGATCCGGCCGCGGTGAGTGAGGCGCTCCGGCGCGAGCTTCTGCGCGAGGGGCAGGCATTTTACGTCCATAATCGGGTTGCTGACATTGACCAGGTAGCGCGAGATGTGCGCGATCTGGTGCCCGAGGCGCGTGTGGCCGTCGCTCACGGCAAGATGGACGAAGGTAGCCTTGAGACGGTGGTGCTCGAATTCTCGGAGCAGCGCTATGACGTCCTGGTCTGCACCACCATCATCGAGTCTGGGATTGACATGCCTTCGGTCAACACGCTGGTCGTCGACCGAGCGGATCTGCTGGGGCTGGGACAGCTCCATCAAATCAGAGGCCGAGTTGGAAGAAGTGGTCAACGGGCATATGCCTACCTCTTTCATCCGGTGGACCGTGTGTTATCCGAGCAAGCCTTTGAGCGTCTCCGAACCATCGGTGAGCACACTGAACTCGGTTCGGGATTCAAGATTGCCATGCGGGACCTCGAAATCCGTGGTGCCGGCAACCTCCTCGGCTCCGACCAGTCGGGGCACATCGCAGCCGTCGGGTATGACCTCTACGTGCAGTTGGTGGCCGAAGCGGTCGCCGAAGCTCGAGGAGAGGCACGACCCGTACCCCCCACCGTGGCTCTTGATGTCCCCGGCGATGCGCATCTGCCCAAGGACTACGTCACGGCTGAGGATGCCCGCCTCGAGGCATACCGACGGTTGGCGTCGGTGGCGTCCGACTCCGACGTTGAGGACATTGGCGTGGAGTGGGTTGATCGTTACGGGCCGCTTCCGGGGCCCGCAGTTGGGCTGCTCGCCTTGGCGCGCCTGAGGACTGCGGCAATGGTTCGTGGCATCAGCGAGATCACCATGAGCACGATCCGGCCAGGTGGTTCCCGCCAGACGGTCCTACGCGTGATACCGGCTCGATTAGCCGCCAGTGCCCAGGTTCGCCTCAGAAGGCTCGTGCCCTCTGCAACCTACAAGGAGGACCAATCCCTGCTCCTGGTGCCGATCGCCCCGGGAACGTTGGCCGCTGACGTCATCCGCCAGCTGCTTGAAGACCTGATGCCAGTCGCTGATTCCGGGTCCGGCCAGGACACCTTGTAGCATGCGCGGCGCATGAAGCGCTTCCTCATTCTCCTCGCCGTGGTCGCGGGCGGCCTGGCCCTTTCCGCTCATTCGATTCCCAAGTACGCCGCGGTGGTGAACGGTATTGCCATCACCCAGCAGAAGCTGAACGGCGACGTGACGGCGATCGCCAGGAGCGCTGACTACCAGTGCTACCTGAATGCCGAGGAGTATCTTGCATCGAACGGGCAAGGGCTGTTGCCTCCGGTTGACGGCGCTGGCCAATTTTCCGACGGCGGGCTGCACACCTCGGTGACTATGGCGTTTACCGCTTCATTCCTCGACACTGCGATTGGCCATCAGCTTGTGCTGGGTCTCGCTGAACATCGACATGTTGTGGTCACGAGTCAGGCAGTCGCATCGGCTCGAAATGCTCTGGTCCACCAGATCACACTGGCTATGACGAACGTACTTCAGACCCAAGTCGCAGCAAATCCCCGGGTGAATTGTGGTTTGCCTCAACCGCTTACAGGCACGGAGGTCCTGGCCACCATGCCCACGTCCTTCGTCGACGAAGAGGTTCACTTCGATGCGACTGTCGGCGCGTTCGAGGAGGTCATGGCCGGTGTCGGCTCGACTCAGCCCGACCTACAAAGCTATTTCAATCACCATCGACCCATGTTCGACACTTCGTGTATCACTGTGGCGTTCTACACAAGCGCCAGTGCCGCCCAAGCCGCCTCGGCGAAGGTTGCCGCCGGCACTCCCTTCGTCCAGGTGGCCTCGCAGGCGCCCCAGGGTGGACCCCGAGGGTGCGGGATTCTCTCTGAAATCTCCTCCGTCCTTCCCACCAGCGCAAACCTCTCGAGCCTTCCCCTGAATACCCTGTCCGCACCCATTCCCTACAACGGGCAGTACCTTCTGTTGGAGATCACTCGGCGCTCGACAACGCCATACGCAACGGCACAGACGGCCGTAGAACGCGCGGTCCAGGCTGCAGGCGCTCTCAAGTTCCAGCGGGCGCTCTACAGCGAAGAAAAGGCTGCCTCCGTGACCGTTGACCCGCGCTATGGCAGATGGGTGATCAATGCAGCACAAGTTCTCGTGCCTCTGACTCCAGTGGCTGAAGACGTGTTAAATCCTTCGGTCAACAGTCCCAGCGTGACGTCGGCGTCGGCTAGCCCACTCGGAGCGCCATCGACGTCAACTGGGCAGTCCGGCTGAGGCGTGGTGCGCCACCGCCCCCACATCACCGTGGTGGGCCTCGGGCCTGCCGGATCATCATTCTTGAGTAATGAGACCGTCGCCCTCTTAACCAGCACTGAACGCGTGTATCTGCGCACCGCACGCCATCCGGCCGCCGAACAGCTTGGCCTCGCCCAGTCGTTCGATCATCTGTATGAGGCAGCTGAAACCTTTGAAGAGGTGTATGTCGCTATAGTGAATGAACTGGTGACCGCGGCCACCGGCGCTGCTCCGGATCCGATTGTCTATGCAGTACCCGGCTCGCCGTTGGTGGCCGAGCGTTCGGTTGCTCTGCTGCGCCACGATGCCCGGGTCAACGTTACCGTCATCCCGGCACTTTCATTCATCGATTTGGCCTGGGAACGGCTTCGCATCGACCCGCTCACGGCGGGCGTGCGCTTAGTCGATGCTGAGCAATTTGCCGAGCAGGCGGGAGGCGACCGAGGACCATTCCTCGTGGCCCAGTGCTGGTCACGCCATCTGCTTTCGGAGGTGAAGCTCTCGGTTCCCGAGGACAGCGACGACCCATTGCCTGATGTCGTGATCCTCCATCATCTGGGCCTGGAAGATGAACGGGTCCTCACGGTCAACTGGTGGGAGCTCGACCGCGTCGTCACCCCGGACCATTTGACCTCGGTCTACGTACCTACGCTCTCGATCCCCACCATGGCGCAACGGGAGATAGGCCTGTTGGAAGAACTCATGGTGACGCTGCGGGTCAGGTGCCCTTGGGATCGGGTTCAGACACATAGGTCCCTCTCGCCGCACTTGATTGAGGAATCCTATGAAGTCGTCGACGCGCTGTCGGCCATGAGAAATGTAGGAGTTACCGGCGACGTGGCCGACGAATTGGCGGTCGGCCATCTCAAAGAGGAGTTGGGTGATCTCCTCTTCCAAATCGTGTTTCACGCCTGCCTGGCCCAGGAAGAGGGGTACTTCACGCTGGCCGACGTGGCTCGTGGCGTCCATGAAAAATTGGTGCTTCGCCATCCACATGTTTTCGGGAATGTCGAAGCCGCCACGCCCGAACAGGTGGCCGGTAACTGGGAAAGCATAAAGAAACTTGAGAAAGGCCGATCCAGCGTCACGGAGGGCATCCCGCAATACTTGCCGGCACTCATGATGGCGAACAAGTTGCAGCGAAAGGCTCTCTCAGTTGGTGTGGAGCCCTCGGAGTTCTCCAGCGTCGAAGGGACTGTTGAAGAAAGGTTCGCCGAACTCATTCTGCTGGCATCAGTGGGAGGATCCCAAGGGGACGACTTCCCATCAGTTGATGATGCCGAAGAGGTGGAGCATCTCGTGGGTTTGTTGCTGTTCGAAGTGGGAGATCTTGCACGGCAATTGGGTGTCGATCCCGAGCAAGCACTGCGGGCCCGAGTGGTTTCGCTCCGGGAGCGGATCTTGATCGCGGAGGGCGTCCACAATCCCCCGGGTGGCAGCCGCTAGTCTTGTTTTCCGGTGCCCCACCAGGGCAGACACCGGAGGAGTGATGTGGTGAGCACCATTGAGCTGGTGATCGGGCGAGAGGTACTTGACTCGCGCGGCAATCCGACAGTTGAAGCGGAGGTGATGCTCACTTCGGGTGCGCGTGGGCGAGCGATCGCGCCTTCTGGGGCCTCCACCGGGATACGCGAAGCGGTTGAATTGCGCGACGGCGGTGATCGGTATGCCGGGAAGGGTGTCCTGCGTGCGGTCTCCCATGTCAACGGCGAGATAGCCAGCGCTCTCGAAGGCCTGGATAGTCTCGATCAGCGGGCCATCGACTTCGCCATGATCGACTTGGATGGCACGCCGGACAAGAGCCGTCTGGGAGCCAATGCGATCCTGGCGGTCTCATTGGCCAATGCCAAGGCATCGGCCGATGAACTGGGACTCCCGCTTTACCGCTCAATCGGCGGTGCGAATGCTCACGCACTTCCAGTGCCCATGCTCAACGTGTTGAACGGTGGCGCGCACGCCCGAAATTCCATCGACTTTCAGGAATTCATGTTGATGCCCATCGGTGCATCGTCGTTCAGTGAGGCGCTTCGCTGGGGTGCCGAGACCTACCAGGCGCTTCGCTCCGTGTTGGCCGAGCGGGGATTGGCAACGGCAGTAGGAGACGAAGGTGGATTCGCCCCAGACCTACCCACTAACGAGGACGCTTTGAAGCTCCTTATGGAGGCCATTGAACTGGCGGGACGTGTACCGGGAGAGGACATCGCCTTGGCAATGGATCCTGCCACCAGTGAGTTGTGGGACGACGGTTCCTACGTTCTCGCCGGTGAAGGTAGGACCCTTTCATCGTCCGAGATGGTCGACTACTGGGTGGATCTGGTCGACCGCTACCCGGTTGTGTCCATTGAAGATGGGATGGCCGAAGAGGACTGGAACGGCTGGACAGCGCACACAAAAGCTCTCGGAGGTCGAATCCAGCTTGTGGGAGACGATGTCTTTGTGACAAATGTATCCCTGGTCGAGAGAGGTATTCGCGAAGGAGTGGCCAATGCCGTCCTGATCAAGCTCAACCAGATCGGTACTCTGACCGAGACACTCCAGACGGTGGCATTGGCTACTCGCTCGTCATACCGGTCCGTCATCTCGCATCGTTCGGGTGAGACGGAGGACACCACAATTGCCGACCTGGTCGTCGCGGTCAATGCGGGTCAGATCAAGGCTGGTGCTCCGGCCCGTTCTGACCGGGTCGCCAAATACAACCAGCTCTTGAGAATTGAAGAGGATTTGGGCGAGTCAGCGACCTTCCCTGGGCGCGATGCACTGGCTGGGATCGAGGGTGACATCGGTGCCGAGAGCTGAGCACCCATCCAAGCCAAATCACGGGCGAACCGGTCTCATCCCTGCGGACGGCGTTGCCCGATCCCGCTTCATGCTGCTTGGGGCCGTCATTGTGTCGGCTGTGATTCTCGTGGCGTGGTTTCCGGGCAGGTCGCTCATCCACCAGAGATCCACCTTGGCTAGCGCAAGCGCTCAGTTGAGCCAATTGCATCAACAAGACGCCGCTCTCACGAAAGAAGCGAAGAAACTGAGTGATTCAGCAGAGATTGCTCGTATCGCTCGTGAGCAATACCAGCTGGTCAGTCCGGGCCAACAGGCTTTTGAAGTGCTCCCTCCCTCCGGGTCAGCGGCCACGGGCGCCCCTTACGCTGGGGACCCGGGATCCAAAGGACCTGTGGCGCCGTCAGCTGCGTCCGAGCTGCCACCAGGTGGAGCCGCCGCTACGACAGTTCCGACGCCTGCATCGACAGCCCACACGCGATCGGGTGCTGAGGGTGCCCTTAAACGGATGCTGAACACCCTCGAATTCTGGCGGTGACGTTCGCCTCCAGCTCCACTATCGGACAGCCTCCGACGGCGGAAGACATCGAAGCCGTGGCGAAATTTCTGGGCCGAGTGCCCGGAGGCAACTTCACCGTCGCGGCCCGACGATCAGATGGGAAACCTGCCGTCATATCCAACGACCCCTTGCTACGCGACGGAACTCCGATGCCAACCCGCTACTGGCTCGTTGATCCCAAGCTTCGAGCATTAGTCAGCCGGCTTGAGGCCGATGGTGGAGTCAGGGAAGCAGAGATCGCGGTGGACTCCACGGCGGTGGCCGATGCCCACAGGAGATACCGACAGGAGCGCGACGCTCTGGTTCCACCCCTCTGGACCGGTGCACGCCCAAGTGGCGGTGTGGGCGGCACACGTCAAGGGATCAAATGCCTTCATGCCCATGTGGCCTGGTGGATTGCCGGGGGAGACGATCCTGTGGGAGCTTGGGCGGCGGAGAGGGCGGGGATAGCCAGGTGGTCGACCTGATCGACTAACGGCGCATGTGATAATCCGGGGTCGTGAGAGACGAGGGCACCATCGCGGCCATCGACTGTGGGACAAATTCGACCCGGCTCCTGATCGTTGACGCCGCTGGTGCAACAGTCACCCGCCAGATGCGTATCACCCGGCTCGGCCAAGAAGTGGATGCAACTCACAGACTCAATTCAGCCTCCATAGCGCGAACGCTCGACGTGCTTGACGAATACCGCACGCTGATGGATGCGCAGCCGGTCCACTCGGCACGCTTGGTGGCGACGTCTGCAGTCCGAGACGCTACGAATGGAGACGAGTTCCTCCGTCCGGCCTCGAAGATGATCGGAGTTGAAGCGGAGCTCCTTTCGGGCGATGAAGAAGGACGTCTCTCCTATATCGGCGCCACCGCAGACCTCGAACCGGGTCGCGGCCAATGCCTCGTGTTGGACATTGGTGGAGGATCAACCGAGATGGTCATGGAGCACAACGGCGAGATTCATGTCGTCTCGTTGGAACTCGGTTGCGTCCGTCTGACCGAACGTTCCTTGTCACACGATCCACCCACGTTTCATGAGGTGAAGGCCACCGTCGAATTCATCAACGAGGAGCTCGACCGCGCGGTTCTTGGCGCCTCTTCATTTGCGAGCTTGCGAGAAGGCGATCGGCTGATCGGTCTGGCAGGAACAGTTTCCACATTGGCGGTACTTGAACTAGGGCTGGTCCAGTACGACCGAGAACGGGTGCATCATGCCGTCCTGGACCGTACGGCAGTCGAGCGGTGGTGTCACGACCTGGCCCGAGAGCGGTCTCAGGACCGCTCCATTCGGCCGGGAATGCTCGAAGGCCGGCAAGACGTAATCGTCGGAGGTGCGCTGGTGCTCCGGGAAGTCATGAGACGTTTCGATCTCTCCGATTGCCT
This sequence comes from Acidimicrobiaceae bacterium, assembly GCA_003169675.1. GTDB lineage: Bacteria > Actinomycetota > Acidimicrobiia > Acidimicrobiales > RAAP-2 > Bog-473. The sequence continues at coordinate 54,399 of PNAT01000195.1, read as the reverse complement.
CGTGTCGGAGTCCGACATTCTCGATGGAATGGTCATTTCGCAATACTGAGGAGAGTCGGATTGACTTCGCCCTGAACTTCTACAGGTGTTCGCTAGCCAGTGGACCCTGAGTCCCGAGATAACGGAGCATCTTCGCCTCTTTCCTCCCCCTGGTCACCGTGTCGAGGATCAGCCCGGTTACCACGCTCAAGAAGGCAAGGAGCGTGAGTGCAGTTGACAACAACGCGGTCGGTAGCCGAGGCACCTTATGAGTGTGGAAGAAGGTCAAGATCACTGGTATGCCGAGAAGGAGTGCAGCCACCATGAGAACGGCCGCGGCTGCACCAAAGAAGGCTAGAGGTCGCTCACGCCGGAGAAGGCCGGTAATTGTCCGCAGAATGCGGAACCCGTCACCAAACGTGTTGAGCTTACTTTCCGATCCCTCAGGTCGGTTACCGTAGGGAAGTTCGACGCTCTCTATCGGCATGTTGAGATCGAGCGCATGGACAGTGAGTTCCGTTTCGATCTCAAAGCCGTCCGAAAAGGCTGGGAACGACTTCACGAACCGCCGTGAAAAAACCTTGTAGCCGGAGAGCATGTCCACCGTGGGCCTACGGAAAAGGCGCTCGACCAACTTGGACAGCATTCGATTCCCGAATTCATGTCCCCGTCGTTGATCACTGCTTTCCATCACGCGTGCACCATTAACGAGATCGAATCCCCGTTCGAAGACCAGGGCAACCAATCGAGTGACAGCGGACGCGTCGTAGGTTCCATCCCCATCGACCAGCACATAGGCGTCGGCCTCGACGTCAGCAAATGCCCGCCTTACGACGTGGCCCTTTCCCTGCGAGGTGACGTGGCGCACGATGGCTCCAGCCTTTGTAGCTACCGCAGCGGTCTTGTCTGTGGAGTTGTTGTCGTAGACAAAGATCAATGCATTGGGCAAGGACACACGAAATCCCGAAATAACATCGCCAATTGTCCGCTCCTCATTGAAGCAAGGCACTATTACTGCCACCACCGGACCGGTCATTGACAGATCATTGTCCAAACATCGGAGCCATAGCTGCCATTGTCGCGTTCTAACCAAAGGCGACTCAAGAAGACCGTGTCGCCCTTTTCGCGGCGTGCGCAGCATGGCGAGTGGACTTTCGGCGCTCTAGCCAGGATGATGGCACGAAGATGCCCAGGAGTCCAAACAGGAATGCGATTACAGCCGCATCGGTGTGGGGAGGCGTGAAGTTGTAGACCACCGTTGAAGTACCGGAGGGAACTTTGACCTGTTGAAAGATAGGTGAATACCGGCTGACGGTCTCACTCCTCCCGTTCACTTCGGCGCTCCAGCCCATCATGAACAGCTCCCTGCGAATCAGAGTCTGGGGCGACCGGCAATCCACGTGGGCGGAGTCGATGTTGACATATCTCACGGTACATTTGTCGCTTTCCGTGGAATACATGGGCTTCGGGGACGGGAGTTCGAGTATCTGCACCGATGGATCAACGAATACTCGTCGTAACTGAACTCTTGCTGGAAGGTCCGTGAAGACCACTCCGGGAGTGGTCACGAGGAATTTGACGCCGGAGTTCTCGAAGGCCGACAAGTGGGAGACGAACTCTTGAGGACCCGATGGTCCCAATGGATTGTTTCTATTGGCGCCATCAAAAGCGATCGGATTGGCATTTGTATCGAGGTCATGGGTGACGTAGCTGGCCCAGAGTTTAGGGACTGGAAGATCGTTAGTTGAGAGTGAGGAGAGTGCGAAGTAGGACCCATAGTTGGCCGCGATCGGCCCGAAAGTGTAGAACCGGTACTGCCCTAGATGTTCATGCAGAAACTTGACCGGAGCGGAATCCAGACTTGCCACGCGAGGAGCCGAAAGCTGCGGAACAACAAACATCGCCAATGTATCTATTGAGACTATGCAGACAAGTATCAAGCCCCGTTGCCGACCGCGGGCAATCACGGCAGCGAGGCCAATGAGGGTGATGATCGACAACGCCCAGATGACTGACCCATACGACCATGCGCTCAAATGAGTGGCACCCTTTAAGGCATGCAACAGCGATCGCGCTTTCATGTAGGCGACCATGACCGCCAGCAGTCCGCTGCATGAACACGCAATGATCCACCATCGATGGACTCTTTCCGCAACCAGATTGTCGATCCCAATGGCAGCCAGGACAATCACGGCGAACTCCCAGCTTGGATCGGAGTATCGAAAGAACGCCACATCACCCATGCCCGGAAGTGCGTTGACAATGTGGTCCATCGGAGCCAGACCGTAGGTTCGACCGAGCGAGAGAATGACCCAGAAAAGAAGTCCTATCTTCAATGGCCGATGACTCTTCTGCGCGATCCCGATTAAGGCGAGAACGCAGAGTGATGCCGTCAGGAATCCGCCGACATTGCCCCAAATCACGGTGAGAGTTGGGGTGGGGTCGGCCGTCGAGAGCGTATTGATTGATCCGAATAGATACGGGATCAAGGTCTGAGAGGCTGCGACTCCAGGAAGTGCAGCATGGTTAAACCCTCCGGTGTGCCCACCGACGAAGGCCTGCTGAAGATAACCGGTGAAAGCGACAATGATGGGAGCGCCTAGGAGGGCGCCCACCGACAGACCCTTGCCGATTTCGATAACGAACCGCAGGCCTTCCCTTCTACGCTGTATTGCCCGAACGATGCACCAGACGGCGGCCAAGATGCCATCGATATAGGTCGTCTCGGGAAATCCGGCATAGATTGAAAATGCCAGCGCGATCGCCATGATGCGCCAACCCCATCGTCTTTCGGCCGGTGAAGTGGAATAGGCGTATTCGACGCCCAAGATCAAGAACGGTAAGAATACGACCGGGTTGGTTGGAGCATGGGAGAACCACGAATAAGTGCCATTCAGAGCGAACGCGATGCCGCCGGCGGTTGATGCCATTCGACCCAGACCGACGCGCTGTAAGACAAGGTAAGTCCCGATCCCTGCAATGGCCTCGACAAGCGCGTGTGCGTAGACCTGACCATTGGAGAAGATCAGCAGCAACGTGGGAGGGTAAAACGCGCCGGCTTGCATTTCACCGGCCAAAGGAGACCCCAGCCCTTCAAACGGGTTCCACCAAGGTACATGCCCATGGAACCAGTCACTAGCTACCAGGTGACCTAGGGCTTGGGCGGTAAAGCCAATGTTGGGATCTGCTGCGGTTCCTCCCCCGATGACGCCTGGTCTTGTTATCGATCCAATACCCGAGAGGTAGTTGATGGGATCTGCGTTGAATATATGAAGGATATAGAGTGAGTTTCCGACCAGAACCGATGCGATAATGGTCAGAAGCGGCCAAAAATGGCTGAAGGTGCGAATTCTCTTCCAGGTTGCCGGGAGCTGGCGGGCGCGTTGATACCGCGGCTTGCTTGATTGCGTGGACATCAGGGTCTTAGGTCTTCTCGCCGTGGCCAGCCAAATCGTGGATGTCGATCGTCGAAGGGGTATGGAGATTTCAGAGCCGAGACCCAGAAGCTAGTCGATGGATTGCCTTCCCAAGATTGCAAATGGACCTAGCTGGTCGTGCCCGATGATATCCTCCCGAGGTGGCCAACCGGAGTGAGGCCCTCGCCCCCGATTCGACGAGAGGGCCTGATGGCATATTCGTTTTGGGAGCATTTGACAGCGGAGTAGAGGCACTCGGAAGCGCTTTGCGCGCTGTTGCCAGAGGGAGCACGGATACCGATTCCGGCCTCGACCTGCACGAGCTGACGGAGATGAACAATCTTCTCCTGAGCGAACTCGGCGGCAGTGTTGACGAACCACCCGATATTGCGCCATCTGATGTGGCACATGTGCTTCGGTCTTGGTCCAAGGATGGGCTGGCAGCTTTCCAGCGCGCTTTCTGTTCCCCGAATGGCGTGGACCAAGAATCCCCCCCCTGGATCTGGGCCGACCCTCGAAACACGATCCTCGCTCCCTTCTGGATCAAGACGTTGGACGCGTCGGTGGTAGCAATCTTGATGCACCGACCACCTGGGGAGATTGTCGACTTGGCGGACCGCCAAGCCGGTTGGACAAGGCCGTCGGACCCCACTGTCCTCTGGGAGCGATATAACCGAAGTGCTTTGGCCGCCACATCCACTATTCCGACGATGGTGGTCGGATACCAGGATCTCCTAGGGAATCCAGGCGACGTGTTGACAAGGATCTCGAAGTTCCTGACAGAAGCAGAGACTTCGACCGCCGCGTGGCATGACAACGAGATCTTTCTTTCCGAGATTGATGGATTTCACGTTCGGGCTACGGCCGTCCGTGAAGATATTCCCCATCATATTTCCGTTCTGGATCAACTCCTCACGCGATATGAGACCTCACCGCCTTCGGAGATGAACGTTAGTAATGCTCCAGATGAGGTGATTGTCAGCGAGTTCACGAAGTTTTATGACGCTGACTACTACCTGAACTCATACGACGTGGTCGCTTACAGCCGCGAGGAGCCTCATTGGATCAAGTTCTTCAATCAAGTTGCAGACAGGATTGTCGCTGACATCGCTCCTGCTCGAATGCTCGACGTTGGCTGTGCAATCGGCCTCTTGGTCGAAAACCTTCGTGATCGACACGTTGACGCGCGAGGACTCGATGTTTCGGAATGGGCTCTCGCCCAGATTCCCGAATCCATCAAGGCGTTCTGCACATTGGGTTCCATTACCGATGAACTGGAGGGTCAGTTCGATCTCATCACTTGCATCGAGGTTCTTGAACACCTTCCTCGATCGATGGCGAGTAGTGCTATCAGCAATCTGTGCCGTCACACGGATACGGTGCTCTTCTCGTCAACGCCGGACGAATTCAAGGACCCCACACACTTGAACGTGGAGACTCCAGTGTTTTGGTCAAAGTTGTTTGTGGCAAATGGCTTTCTTAGAGATTTTGACTTCGATGCGTCATTCCTTGCTCCGCAGGCGATTCTCTTTCGCCGCAGCCCAATGGACATCACAGATGTTGTAGGTGGCTACGAGCGCGTCTTGCGTGATGTGAGCACAACCCTTCGCGCCTCGTACCAGCACGCGGTGGAAGAACACAATCTTCTGTCCGCCCAATTCAACGAGTTGAACGGAAGGATTGAGGCAGAGAATGTGCGGGCGGACTTCGATGAGCTGGAAGCTCGCAGATCCGCCGAAGCGATCGCGACCGCAAATGCATTTTCTGACTTTGAGAAACGCCAATACCTTCTCGCCAAGCAATTGGAGAGCGTTGAGGCCGAACTGAGAGAATCGAAGGCCCATGTCGAAGGAATTCTTCGGACGAGGTTCTACCGGTACACCTGGCCCTTCCGGAAGTACTATTTCCTACGTCGGACGGCGAAACGAGTTCCAGAGTTTGTGGATCCTCCAATGGAGACTGGTCCGACGGAGCCTTCCTATTCACTGTGGCTTCAGACATATGACACGCTGGATGAATCTTCACGGGCCAGATTGCGCGGTCAGGTGGAGGCGCTCCCCGAACAGCCATTGATCTCAATTCTTCTGCCCGTCCACAACACGCCACTTCAGTTCCTCACTGAAGCGATTGACTCGGTCCGCTCGCAGATCTATTCAAATTGGGAACTCTGCATTGTGGACGATTGTTCCACCGACCCGATGATCCCAGAAATGATGCAACAGTTCGCAGCATTCGATTCCCGGATCAAGTGTTTGCGTCGGGAGGAGAACGGACACATTTCTGCGGCATCGAACACGGCCTTGTCGATGGCACGTGGATCGTGGGTGGCTTGCCTCGACCACGACGACAGACTGGCCGAGAGTGCCCTGGCGCATTTTGCAATGACAATCTCGAATTCGCCGAATGCGGGACTCATCTACAGCGACGAGGACAAAATCTCAGAGACGGGGGCGCGAGAAGATCCGTTCTTCAAGCCGGAATTTGACCCTTTCCTCCTTCTTGGGCAGAACTACCTGTGCCACTTGTCGATGTATCGGAAGGACTTGATCGACCAGGTTGGCGGATTCCGGGAGGGATACGAAGGGAGTCAGGACTGGGATCTTGCTCTGAGGGTGACCGAAGAACTCACCTCGGAACAGGTCTTGCACATTCCTCGCGTTTTATATCATTGGAGAGTCCATCCGGGGTCCACAGCGAAGTCTCTCTCAGCAAAATCTTATGCAGCCGGTTCCGGGGAGCGCGCCGTGAAGGACCACCTAGAAAGAGCTAAAGCGGACGGCGACGTGATCCCCCTTCCGGCGAGCGGATGGAACCGGGTCAAGTGGCATCTTCCCGCTTCGCCTCCAATGGTGAGCATCGTCATTCCGACTCGAGATGGTCGACTCCTGAGCCGCTGCATCGAGAGCATTCGTAATCGATCGACCTATCCGCGCATTGAAATTGTAGTTGCGGACAATGGAAGTTTGAGGCGCGAGACGTTGGAATACCTACGAGTGAATGAATCATGGCTGACGGTTATCCGGGATGAGAGCCCATTCAATTACCCCGAGATCAACAATCGCGCCGTTGCCCGCTCCAGTGGCGAAGTCATTTGCCTACTCAATGACGATACCGAGGTGTTGGGAGGCGACTGGTTGGAAGAGATGGTGAGTCAATTGCTGCGCCCATCCGTTGGGGCGGTTGGAGCCAAGCTTTACTACAGCAATGGACAAGTGCAGCACGCCGGCGTCATCGTTGGGATCGGCGGGGTCGCCGGTCATCTATTTCGTATGAGTGATCGACTTTCCACCGGTGATCACGGTCGGATGCAGCTTCCCCATGCACTCTCAGCGGTCACCGCCGCTTGCATGGTGGTTCGTAGGGAGGCCTGGGATCAGATTGGAGGAATGGACGCGGTGAATTTGCCCGTTGCGTTCAACGACATCGACTTTTGCCTTCGTCTTCGGGAAGCTGGTTGGAAAGTTGTCTGGACGCCGTTTGCCGAGTTGATCCATCATGAATCAATCTCACGTGGTCCAGATACTGAAGGGGAGCAAGCGATCCGATTCGACGCAGAAATTGAATACATGAAGCGCCGGTGGGGAACGGCACTCCGAGAGGATCCCGCCTACAGTCCCAATCTCACGCTCATCAATGAGCATTGTGATCTTGCTTGGCCACCGAGAGTACCGCGCATTTAGCGAGCGGTTGCTCAGACAGCATTGCTGTACATGACGCGTGCGACTCTCTCAACGAACCGGCCAGCGTCTCCATAGGTTGTGTCGGCGTAGAACTTTCCATTTGAGGCGAAGAGAGACCGCTCCGACCCATCCAACAACTGCTCGACGCACGCAATCAGGCTCGGGATCCCTGAAAAGGTGAGCCCGCCACCGGCACCAGCATGCACGGCAGCAGGGGTGTTCACGGGCACGACGATAGGAACGGCAAATCGGAGCGACTCAATGCATTCGCGTGCAATGAGCGGACCTGGGGCCAGGTCTATGACCATCTGCGCATGGGCGAGAAGACGCCACAGATCCGTCCGGGAGTCGACGGTGACGACGCCTCGAAGTGCCCGCCCACGCCATGCCGCGGCATTTGCATCCTCCAACACCACAATGTCTGCCGTGGGGAATCGAGCGGTGAGCCAAGCGACGAGTGGGGTGGGAGGTACGACCTCGTCGGCTGCCGAGCGATCGGAAAGGACAAGGAGGTAGTCCGAGAATCCCAGACCGCTGTGTCGGTGAACCTCGGCAAGTGGATTGACCGGTACGTGCAGACCGATGAAGTCGGCGCCCATTTCGGCAAGACAATCGACGAAATTCAAAGGAATCGTCGAAGGAGTGAGATATGGGTCTCTCCCCGAATCGACCGTGAAGACGATGGGATCCGACACATGTCCCTCAATCAGTGCTCGGACTGACGGGTCAACCTTGTCGACCACGAATAGACACCCACCCGACTCGGCGGAAGGCCAGGTAGCCAGTGAGGCTGGTGGCCAAGAACCATCGGCAGCCTCACCGATCCCGAGAACATCGAAGGCGCCATCAGGTGTGGGCGCGCCCGCTTGCTCCGGAGTGAAGATGGTGACGCGACTGCTTCTGGACGCAGCCCCAGCCAATGTCCGGGTTACAAACGAATGCTCGGCTTCGTGGTGAGCCCAATTCCGGCAAAGGAAATGAGTTGAAGTTCTCTCAGTGCGGTTCTTCAGTTGCATTGATTCAGTGATCTGGAGTCTCATGCTGGAGACCGATTAAGGCGCGCAGGCGCGTCAGTTCTTGTCCCAAGGACTCGGCAATGTTCTGCGTGAGAAGTTGCTGACGGGAAAGCTGATCAGAAATTTCGTCGCATCGCGCTGCGACGGCGTCGACGGCGCGAGTGAGGTCCGCCAGAAACTCGTGATCGGAACGTCCAAGAAAGCGGTGAGCCAATGACCGCACCCTGTGGATCTGGCGGGGAATTAGGGACGATCCAGGTGGAACCCGCGTTGCGTTGAGGTGTCTCCATTGATCGTGTATCCGTGTTACCTCAGAGCCGCCCCGAATGGACGGGAGAGGTGGAGGGGCGTCGGAGGGGAGATCAAACATGACGGGTGGCGCTTCCAAATCCGGAATGTCGCTGTACTTGTTCTCATTCATGATCGGGACAGACCCTCATTCCATTGGCTCCACCAAACCTCTTCATCTGAACGACGCAGTGCGCAGGAAGAATCTACCCGTGTGAGATTGGGATTGAGGTACGGGTCGCCCGAGAGGATTGACTGCTTCCAGCGATCGATGAAGTGAACGATGTCCCGAACGTCACCTGCTGTCCCTCGGCTAGGGGATTCATGGTGAACGAGTTCAGCGTCGGCTTCGTACAGGACGCAATACCCTTGCCGTTGGGCTCGCAGGCAGTAGTCGATGTCATTGAGATCAACTCCCAGTGACTCATCAAATCCCTTCAGTTGCGAGAAGACCTCGCTCCTGGTCGCTAAGCACGCTCCTGTGACTGCTCCACATTCGCGGGTCGTTGTCGCCATCCGCAGGTAGCCGTGTTGATCTTTCCCCAAGCCCACGAAGAGATGGCCCGCCGCACCGCCGAGCCCGATCACCACACCGCAGTGCTGGAGGCGACGATCGGGGTAGAGAAGCCTCGCGCCCACCGCACCGACTCCAGGCCTCATGGCCTGGCCGCAAAGGGCGTCGAGCCAGCCGACGTCGTGAGCCTGGATGTCATTGTTGAGGAAGATCAGCAGTTCGCCGGTGGCTTCCCTGGAGGCGTCGTTGTTGAGTTGCGCCCAGTTGAAGGGACGTCCGTCGGTGAGGATGCGAACGTTCGCTCGCTGTCCGAGTATCTCAAGCAAGGTTGCCGTCTCTGGCTGTACCGATCCATTGTCCACCAGTACAAATTCAACCGTCACGTCAGCGCGGGTTGCCTCAACTGAATCGACGCAAGTTCGTAGGAACCGAGGTTCGTCGCGGAAGGGAATGATGATGCTCGTCTTGAGGCTTGGAGGTGCTCTGCGCCTCACTCGAAACGTGTCAGTGGCCGGACCACGGGATACCTCAGCCGGATCGTTCCTCCGCTCCAACGCGTCAATGACATGTTCGATATCTGGAGCATCAATCGGTGGTGCGATCAGGCGATGACACAAGATCTCTGGAATGTGCCGCACATTGTCGGCCAGTTCACAAGCCAGCAACGCAATGTTGTGCTCCACGGCCACTGATTCACGAAGAGCGGAGGTCGAGAGTAACTCGACCACTTCACCACCAAGAGCGACCGGCCGACCAACGAATGAGTACCGAAGGTGAAACTCGGGCGAGTAAATTGGCTTGAGAAGCGGCGAGTGATAGTTCCCTCCGGCAGTAAGGCAGTCCTGATCAGCGTAGACAACATCCCTGGGCATGAGGCCACCCGCCAGGAGCGTGACCGCATCATGAGCCCAGACATCTCCTGGAAAGATGAGAGCAATATCCGAACCCGAGCGAAGGCCCAGTGCCTGATAGAGCATCTGATGCTCGGTGCATTCGTCGTCGGAGGACTCGACGTGAACCCTCTGGCTCAATCTTTGCATCCCCGACACAGCAAGTAGGGATATGAACGACGTTCGCCAAGAGCTGTGGACCACCACTGTGAGAGCCCAGTTCCCGTTCAATTGCTGCTGAAGGCTGTGAAGGGTGGGCACCGTTTCTGGAGGTGGCTCATCCGAAATCACCATCACAAGGTGAAGCATTCGGTCCATGGCGCCGACTTGTGAGGTGAGTCGACGGTCCTCCTCACGCCGATGCACCCAAGCCGAGTAGGGCTCAGGGTCTTCGGCCACGTTTGGCCGCAGGGGAGGAAGGGTCCTTGGAGCAAAGAGCACCCGTTCCACGCAGGCAATCTACAGGACTGAGGGGTGTAACCAGGGCGCGTTGGCGCTGGCGAGCATGGACCTGCCACGATGCGCGGATGCCAATTTCCGACCGCCTGCTCATGGGTCCGGGTCCCTCAAACCCCTATCCGGAAGTGACGTTGGCACTCGGTAGGCCAGTTCTGGGCCACCTCGATCCCGAATTCCTAGCAGTTCTCGACAGCACGAACAACCGCCTCCGGCAGGTGTTTGCCACCTTGAACGCATTGACCCTGCCTATCAGCGGGACCGGCTCCGCAGGCATGGAGGCCTCCTTCGTCAACTTTGTGCGGGCGGGAGATCCCGTCGTGGTCGGAGTCAATGGCGTCTTCGGCGAGCGTATGTGCGAGGTGGCGGGTCGCGTGGGGGCCGAGGTGATCAGGGTTGACGCTCCTTGGGGTGAACCGATCGACAACGACCTTCTGTTGTCCGCACACCATTCACCTTCAATCATCGCCATCGTGCATGCGGAAACTTCTACCGGTGTACGCAATGACATCAGCCAACTGGGAGCAGAAAAAGGCGAAGCTCTCCTCCTGGTTGACATGGTGACGTCCTTGGGCGGAATTGAGGTCAAGGTTGATGAGTGGAAGGTGGACGTCGCATACAGCGGAACCCAAAAGTGCCTCGGAGTTCCTCCGGGACTGTCCCCTCTCACAGTGTCTGATCGGGCGCGTGATCGGATCATTGAACGCCCCTCCAGCTGGTACCTGGACCTCAACCTTCTTTCGCGCTACGTCGACGGAAGTGCTGAAGGCGGAAGGGTGTATCACCACACGGCTCCAGTGACGATGGTGGCAGCACTGCACGCCGGTCTCGGTGCGGTACTTGAGGAGGGCATTGACGCCGCACGAATTCGCCATGCCGAGTGCGGGAGATTCCTTCAGGATGGGTTGGAGGCGCTTGGGCTGGAATTGTTCGCTCAAGAAGGTCATCGGCTACCACAACTGACCACCGTGTGCGTCCCCAAGGATCTCCCTTCAAGTATGAGCGAAGCCGAATGCCGACGGCTCTTGCTGAGCCGATACGGCATCGAGATCGGAGCCGGGGCGGGGCAACTGGCCGGTCGCGTGTGGCGAATCGGCTGCATGGGTCACACGGCGCGACGCCGCAACGTGGTGACTCTGTTGGGTGCCCTCAAGGAGGTGCTCGAACGATGAGTGCGGCGAGAACAGTTCGCCATGCTCCCCTTGAGCTTCGCGGCCAAAGGGTCATGCTGCGGTCGTTGACCGAGAATGACTTTGATGAATGGCACGCCGTGCGGACGAGATGTGCCGATTGGCTGTTGCGATGGGAACCCAGGCCGAAGGGAGCCCCCAATCCCTCCGAGGACCGACCTAGTTTTGCTGCCCGCTGTGGGATTCGTGAACGGGAACGGCACCTTGGTACCGGCTATGGATTCGGGATCTTCGTTGGTGAGCGGTTTGCCGGCGAGGTGACCCTTTCGTCAATTCAGCGCGGTCCATTCCAAAGCGCGTTCATCGGCTATTGGATTGACGACTCCCTGGCGGGACGAGGCCTTGTCCCAGAAGCGGTTGTGGTCACGCTCAAGTTCGCATTCGAGGCAATTTCACTTCATCGGGTGGAAATCTCGATCATCCCCAGGAACACCGCTAGTCGTCGCGTGGTCGAGAAGCTGGGCATCCGGCAGGAGGGGATTGCAGAGCGTTTCCTGGAGATTGACGGAGCATGGGAAGACCATGTCCGGTACGCCATCACTTCTGAAGAGTGGGCCGCTCGCGAAGCCGAGTTCGTCGCCGAGTGGCTGGCCGACTGAGATCTCAGTTGTCAGAGATGCCGGTCACCGACGGTGAATGACGGAAAAATTGCTCAACATCATGCTCGTAAGTGTACGAATTCGGCTTTCTCCCGGATTGTCGTCGCAACCGTAGAGCCCGGATGAAGCTCTCGACGGCGCCAGCACTGGTGGCGTTGTATTTGAATCCGGTAGAGGCCAGCCGCCGCGTATCGACACCCCGTCCGAAGCGAAGAAGGTCTTCCAGTTCCTCTGGGAGCTCGAAGAAGCGGGCCAACGGCCGTATATTCAGGAGGCTGAATGGGGAGACCGGGATGAGGCGAGTGCCGCATATTCGTGCTACTTCACTCCAGGGCAGCCGGCCATCACCCGCCACGTTGTAGAGGCCAGGGATACTCCCACGAGTGACGTGGAGAAGTGCCCGCTCGACATCATCTTCCTCGACGAATTGCAGGAGTGGATCAAATCCGAATATCGCAGGACAAAGTGGGCGCGACAGGTTCCGGCTTATGGGGGTTGTTATGTGTGTCCCGAGCACGTTGGCGAAGCGGAGCACTGTGACAAGCGTCGCCGGATTGTCTTCGGAAAAGTCCCGAACAAGACTTTCTGCCTCAATCAGCGCTCGCTCAACACCGTTGCTCGCCGGGCTGCCGCGGGGCGTGTCTTCGTGGAATGTGCTCGGATCCCGGGCGGAAGAACCGTAGACAAGCGTGGACGACTTGACCACGATGTGTCGCACAGTGGACCCGGACGCTCCCGCCGCAGCCAAGAGGTTCATTGTCCCGATCACATTGATCTCGTTCATGGCACGCTGCGGCACCGTGGCAGAATTTGTGATCATGAATGTGTGGAGGATGGTGTCGACCTGTGTCGCCTTCACAATTCGATTGAGGATCGAATATGTCTGATCAGCCCGGACAAATTCGGCACGTTCAAAGGGCACCGTCGGCGTTTGGGCCCCCATACCGAGAATGACATCCATGCTCGGATCGGCCTCAAGGGCTTGAATCATCCGGCCACCCCAAAAGGTGTCGGCTCCAGTCACCAGCACTCGTCGGCCCATAAAGGCTGCGCCCGTCAGCCAAACCACACGCTGCGGCGGTCACGCAGCATGTCGTAGATAGACTCCTGGAGCAGAGTGCGGATGTTCTCGGCTTCTTCCATGACCCGACTCTTGGAATAGCGATCCTGATCGGCGGGGACGTCAAAATGAATGGGTTCGAGTACCCGCAGCTTGATCTTGGCCGGAAAGGGCAGGACGAGACCGAGCGGACCCATGGTCAAAAGGTTGGCCGTGATTGGGAAATAAGGAATACCGAGGGCCTTGGCCAAAGTGGGCAGGCGAAGGATGACGGGCATGGCCTCTTCTGATCCGACAACTGCTATTGGGACTACCGGGACCCCCGCACGCATGGCGATCTCGACGAAGCCACCTCGGCCGAATCGGCGCAACTGGTAGCGGTCGGTGAACAACTTGGACGGTCCTTTGGTTCCTTCAGGAAAAACCAGTGCGAGCTGATTTTGTTCCTTCAGGAGTCGATAGGCATTGAGGGGTCGGGCAGACACCCCACCGGTCCGGGCCCAGAGGGTTCCCACGACAGGAAGCGTTCGGAAGAAGTAGTCAGCCAAACCGTAGACGGGGCGCTCGAGTTCTTTCTCGATACCGTGCATGATGACAGGAGCGTCCGACGGGATCGCCCCCGCATGGTTGGCAACCAGGAGTGCACCACCCTCAGCGGGAATCCTTTCTAGACCTTCCCATTCGGCTCGAAACCACTTCGAATAGAGCGGTTCATAGAGAGCTCGAGCCATGGCCCTAGTGCGTTCCGATCGCCCCCATTCGTCGACATCGGATTGCCGAGGGTCGTTCGGGTGCTTGGATTCCTCCATTGGGATCCGGATCGGCACGATCGCCGTCGAACGTTTCCGTTCAGCAATGACTGGGCGCTCGTTGACCATCGTTCAATGGTATCGACCCTGAGGCCCCTACCCTTTTGGATCGGTGGGGCGCCGACGCCACTCAGGCGGCAGGTGCGGTGATTTCGGCATCGTCCCAGCTCAAGGTCAGTGGAGCCATGGTGCGGAGACGGGCCGTTGTGATCGAGGTCCGTTCTAGGACTATTCCACTCAGCTCCAGGGTCATCTTCTCAAACATCGTCGTGACATCAATCTCGGTCATGAGTGGCAAGAGCACGAGAAATTCACCGTTGGCTCGCCTGAGCACGGGAAGGTACGCGCTGAGGGATTGCAAGTAGCCATAACCGGAGTGCGGTTTCCTTCCCGCCCCTGACGTATGTGCCGGCAAGGTCATCCGGACTCCTTGCAACGGCGGCATATTGTCGACCGCCCTTCTGACACGGATTACGTCAGACACCATGGAGACGGAATCGGCCCAAGATCTCACGTGGCTCCCTCTGACCCGGAGCCAATGCACGGGTACTTGAGTGATAGTGAGGCCGAGACGTCTCGCCAGGAGGAGCACCTCAACGTCGAAGCCCATCCGCTCGGTCACGGTGCAATGGAACAGCAATTTTGCGGTCGGTGCGTTGAACGCTTTGAACCCGCACTGGGTGTCATCGAGAGAAACTCGTGTGAGGGTGTTGACGAGCCGATTGAATGACCGATTCATCAGAGATCGGCTGATGCTTGAGCGGTCCACGGTTGCCCCGGAGGCGGCACGCGATCCAATGGCCATATCAGCAGTTGCGAGAGCCTCAATGAACTGAGGTGTCTGTGAAGGGTCGATGGCCATGTCCGCGTCGGCAAAAATTATTGCCGACGCTGAGGCCGCCGCGACACCAGCTCGAACCGCTGCTCCCTTGCCCTGGTTCTTGGCAAGCTGAATGACTTTCAGGTGGGGTAGTGATGCCAGGAGCGCTTGAGCACACGATGCGGTTGCGTCGATGCTTCCGTCATCGACAACAATGAATTCGGTCGTATCGCCGTCAATAGCGCCAGTGCCGATAGCTTCGAGAAGTCTGGCGATTCCGGCGTTCAGGCGCAGTTCCTCGTTATACGCCGGAATGACCAGCGAAAGTCTCGGAGAAACAGACGGCGGGATCGCCGTGGACGGGGGATCGAGCCCACTTTGCTCTGCCATGGATCCATTCTCCACCGACCGGTGCCGTGTTCGCAGTCGGGTCCGAGAGCACCCTCGCGGTTATGGCCGGCCAGCCCCGATGAGCCCCTCCGTGAAGATCGGCGAATACGACACCGTCGAGCCCGTATACGGAGCTTGAATCACCGTATCGGTGCCATACGGTCCTGAGCCGGTGTACATGACCACATGGTCTACCTGGTTGTCGCCATCGAGGTTGTAATAAAAGAGGAGGTCGCCCGGTTCAAGGGCACTGAGGGAGACATGTGGGAGTGCCGGCCACTGTGTCTGGGTCGTCCTCGGAATGGACACACCGGCCTGACTCCAGGCCCACTGGACGAGGCCCGAACAGTCGAAGCCCACGCCGGGCGTCTCGGCGCCAAATACATAGGGGACCCCGAGCTGGGAGACAGCTGCCTGTACGGCTGCCATCTGCTGGCTATCTCCCGATGACGTGCCCCCAATCGGCCCATTGGACGATGGATTGCCAGAGGAGCTAGCGGCCTGGTTTGCGGCCGCGGTTGCCGTGGCCCCGCTGGCCGAGCCACCGACCGCACCGGCAACACCTGCGGCAGCTGCCGCGGCAGCGGCATCCTTTTGGGCTTGAGCCGCACTCGCTGCTCTGGCCGCCGCTGCCGCTTCCTGTTGGGCTTCTTGCACAGCCGCCTGTGCCACTTCCTGGGCCAACTGTCCCTGAACTTGGGACAGCGTTGCCTTGGTGGCGGATGTCACTTGTGCGTTGGCCGCGGCGAGCGCCTTGGCCTGATTTGCCTCAGCCTGCGCCTGATTGGCGTCACTCTGCTGCTGACTCTCCTCACTCTGCAGGTGCGCCTCCGAGACCTGCAGAGCATTCCTCGCCTTGTCAAGATTGCCGACAATCTGTTCTGTGTATTGATTCCGGGCATCGTTCAAAATGACCGAGGACGAGAAGAGCGACGCGAACTTCGTCTGTGGTGTCCCGTAGATGTAGGCCTTCACCGCATCATTGGCCAAGTGGCGCTTATCTGCCTGAATGGCGGATTCCGTCCGAGTCAGATCGGCGTTGATGGAAGCAAGGGCAGTTTGCGCGTTCTGCATGTTCTGCACGGCCGTGACGTAGCGATTATCGAGAGCTGAGGATTGCTGCTCCTCTTGGGACAAGGTGGCTTCAATCTGCATCACCTTCGATGTGGCCGCATCGATCTGCGCTTGATTGGGAGATGGGCCGGGATGCGTGGTTGGAGTCGATGATCCGGTGGCACCGGCCGTGGGCGCGGAGCATCCGAGAATGATGGCGACGAGTGCTCCCTTCGCCAAAGTGGCGCGTAAGACCCGGCGGACAGTGTTCCGACAATTCACTGCAGCCATACGGAAAGAGTAACGCTTCCGCCTCCCCGCAATGGGCCACCTGTTCTTGTTCCTGGCCTCTTGCCAGGAAACCACGCGGCCGCTCCCCGCTCTCGAGTTGGTTGACCACCGTTGGGAGGTGGCCTTCTGGTGCCACCACGGAAAGGATTGTGAGAGTTGTAGGCGGACAGCTTCGGGGCGTATACCGACAAGATCATTGGCGGTTTCAGCGTATCCGTTGGGCGCTGTGCGGGAGCCTGCCATACGTCTCTCCTGAGGTGGCGGTCCCGCAGGCGAGACGTCGTGGATGCAAGTGCAGAACTCGAAGCTGGCGTTCGCACAGTGCGGTGACCCGTCCCGTCTTGAAGTCGGGGAGCGGTCAATCTGTGATCAGAAGGCGCGGTCGATGATCCTTGGCCCCGAGAACGGAGTCGAAGATGCGTCGTAGGATGCCGAATGGACGGGCTGAAGCGTCGTTCCTCTCATCAATGCATGGCGAGACTTCGAGTCACACTCAGGGGAAGATGCCGCAATCCGGTGTGCCGGTTGCTGCGAGTCCATTCGGTAGATCCGTTCAGATCGAATGCGCAAAATGTGTCGAGGGTTTCTGATAGTGCAATCCGCATCTCGAGACGCGCCAAGTGCGCACCCAGGCAGAAGTACGCACCATGCCCGAAGGCGAGGTGAAGATTGGGGTCTCGATGAACATGGAACGTAAACGGATCGGACAACCGATGTTCGTCACGATTGGCCGACCCCCGCCAGACGACCACCTTTTCTCCCGACAGGATCTTGTGCCCCCGATCTCATAGTTCGTGGTGGAGGTTCACCTCTTGAAGGGCGATCGTGGTGTCCATCTCAGGATTTCTTCGACTGCCGTTCCCAGCTTCTCCGAGTGGTTTCGAAGGCGCACCAGTTGTTCTGGCCATTCAATGAAGGCAAGCATCGAACCGGCAATGGCATTTCGGGTGGTTTCCGCACAGGCTGAGAACAACAGAGAGATGAAAGCCGAGAACTCACCTTCGGTCAGCCTAGATGGATCTTCGTCCTCCAGTTCGGCGTGGATCACGAGGGAGAGCATGTCGTCTTGTGGGTGTTGATGCTTATCCTCAATGAGGGCGACCACGTATTCGAACACCTTGCTGACCGCCGCCTCTCTCTGATGGGTCATCGCCATGAAGTCCGACTCATCCGGGACGTCGAAGATGTGCTCGACGCATTCGAAGAGCCGGTGTCGGTCCGATTCGGGAACACCCATGAGAAGGCAGATGGCCTGCATGAGAAGATCCGCAGCGACGTCAACGAGTGAGTTGCACTCGTCCTCGATGGGTTCAAGAGGCAGCTTTGTCCGCCGGCGAACCTCAGACTCGAGATTGCGGACGGTTGTGGGAGTGAGCCCTTTGGTGACAAGGCGCCGGATCCGGGCATGTCGGGGGTCGTCCATCATGTTCAACATCACTCCAACCACGCGGAGACCCTGAAGGATCGTTCCCCCCTTAGGGGCGGTCTTCTCCGGTTTCTGATGAGAACGTCACCGGGTCATGAAATACCTGGAGAACCTCGTCATAGGTGGCGACCGTCCAAAACCCCTCACCATCCGGCGTGTGGATGGTTGGCTCATGCCCCAGACAGGAGCCACCTCCCGATGGACCCGAAACAGTTGGCGAGGATAGCCATAAGCGAAATTGTCAAGATCTGTGAGATCGATTGTGCTCAAGGCACCCTGCACCGAGTCATACTCTCGGTGGTATTCAGATTGGTCAAGTCGAGACGACGGGCATGTGTGGATGCATCAAAATGAGAATGGCAACAGAGGTCGAGTAGTCGGGGGGCGTAGCCCAATTGGCAGAGGCAGGGCGCTTAAACCGCCTCCAGTGAGGGTTCGAATCCCTCCGTCCCCACCCGAATCAAGAACAGGTAAGTGCGTTCAGCAGTCCGATAGGTCCAAGGCCGCGCCACTCTCGGGGTTTGATTCGACCGTACCGCTGAAGCTGGCCGACCCCGAGAACCCGAAGAGGCTCCTCATCAAGCTGGTCGGCCGGGTTCCCAAGACGCCCGATGAGGGAACATTCCGCACCCAAGGGGCCGGAGGCAATTGTCGGTGAAGACGACGGGAAGGCATGCGGCGACGACTCGCCGGACAGATCTTCGGAGATTCATGACTTGCTGGGTGGTGGTGGTTCCCTTCGTGGCACTTTGGTCGCTTGCCAATCCACTTATGGCAGCCCCGGATGAATCGGCGAATGTCTTTGAAGCGGCCGCTGCCGTGCGTTTGGAATTCAATACGCCCTTGGTTGCCATTCCTGTGCTCGGAAAGGAGAATCAGATTGTACTTCCGCCCTCTTTGGTCCGATTGGGTCACATCAGCGATTGCCTAGTAAATCCGGTCAACTCCGCCCACTGTGAGCATCCGGCAGCAACTACGTCGAATATCACCACAACACAATTCGGTCGGTATCCGCAGCTTTACTACCTGATCGTTGGATGGCCGACCCTCTTCTCCAAAGCACAACTCGGTGTCTATGGAGTCAGATTGGTTGCGGCGTTTTGGTGTAGTGGATTGATCGCCCTAGGCATATGGGAGCTGCTGACCTTCGCGTCTGGAAGACGGTGGCTCATGGGCATATTCGTGTCTTTAACACCAGCCTTCGCGTACTGGTGCAGTGTGGCAAACAATTCGGGCTTCGAAATATCTGCCTCATTTGCGATGTGGTGTGGGTTGTTGACTCTCGCTACCAGAAAGGACCTTCCGAAGAGTCTCTTGTGGACGAGTGCAATTTCGACCGGACTGTTGATCCAGACACGGCCCATCTCGCCAATCCTCGCTGCCACGATTGTCGGCACGTCGGCTGTACTCGCGGGTCGATCACGAGCGAAGGAGATCATTGCGAGCGGCTCGGCGCGGGGTCCGTTGGTGATTGTGGCGATCTCAATTGCGGCAGCCGGTGTTTGGGACGTGAGTGTCGGCGGGCCGCCGCTCTTGGGAGTCAAGCCGCCAGCACATTCTACTCTGGGAGCATTGCGAATGATCTTCCATCTTGAAGCAAATCGTGTCCAGAGCTTGGTCGGGAACTTGCTGGGAGTCCTTGAACCGCGACCCCTGTTCCTTCTCTGGGTTGCCATGTTGGGAACTGTGGTCATCGTGGTGTGGAAGAGCACATTGCTTCGTACAAAGTTGGTGGCGCTCGGCTTGGTGGCGTTCATATTCGCCATTGCCACCGCGTTCGAGATCCATTACTTCTCAGAAGTCGGGGCCTGGTGGCAAGCCCGCTACGGCATGCCCTTACTTATTGGGGTGCCTCTCGTACTGACCCTTGGTCCATTGAAAGCCGTACGAGTGCGCCAGATCCCAAGCTTCATATATACGACCTTCTCGGCCAGCTTCGTGGTCCTCCAATTTGGGACGCTCGCCTGGGCCATTCACCGATACGCAAACGGAATCAATGGACCGTGGCGAATCGCTCGCCAATCATGGCAACCCCCTGGTGGCATCGTCATTTTGCTCGGACTTTCGGTGACACTGACCGCGGCAATTGTGATCCTTCTTGCTGTCTTAACAACGCCTCTGGGTACCACACCCAAAAGACCCGATCAGGACCCAGACTTGGATCTCGTCGAGATGGGCTCTCCAAACGCCGAACTTCCCGCATGGGATTGACGGCTTCTCTTCTGGCGCCATGCCATCGTCCAGACTGGCCTAATGGGAGAGGATGGCGAGGCATCCCTGTGTCATCATCCCGATTCGGTGGGCGGTTGTCATAGGTGAGCCAACAGACGGGGATCACTTGATCAGCGAGAATTCCAGATGACCCCCTGGGGCAATATTGGTCGTCAGGTAGAGGGAAGAGGGGTGGTAGCCATGCCATTGGATGCAACCACTGACCAGTGCGTCCATCTGCCGGCCCGAAGCGGGAAGGGACTCCACGTCTATGGAGTGTGACGGTTGAGCAGGCACCGCATCAGAAATGATGAAGGCTGAGTTGCCCAGGGATATGTCGCTGCGGAGGTCGACCCAGCGATAATTGAGAAGGTCCGTGCCCGGCGGGAACACCAACTTCGAGACGCCCGGCGCACCAGTGGCCACCAATTGCGCGCTCACTCGAGGCAGAGAGCCCAGGTCCCCGGGAGTGATAAAGAAGTTGAAGCTCTCACCGAAATCACACGGGTATGAATTGAAATACAGATCGTTCTTCACGGCCGTCATGCTCAGTGACGGCAAGGGCTTCTGGTGACGCGCCAGGTCATTCCTGACCAGTATCAACTCGCTTTCAATGCTGACGAGCGGGCGATAGTGGTTGAGCAGATATTCGCTCACCGCATAGTCACGGACCATCATCGGCATGTAGTCGAATACCGACAAACCGAAGACCGTGGACGAGAATACGACCACAGGGGGATTTGAATGGCGTATTTCGTCAATGGCAGTCCGCTGTGACCCGGCTGTGGCTGCTTCATCAATGTGGTAGTACCGGGTACTCGGTGTGCGGTCAAGTGCGTAGTAGATGATTCCCAGCTGGTTGGAGAAATCCATCACTGGTGCATGAAGCCCGGCGTACCGATCAATGATCGTCCCCAAGTCATTGATCAAGTTGGTATCGACGGCGCCGGGCACGGTATAACCGAGTCGAGGAGTTGATGGCGGCTCTTGAGGGGCAATTGGGTGAAATCGGCCCGGTATTGCACCAACCGTCGATATGGAAGTGGTCAGGGCGAGCACGACCACCATCGCCCCAACGGTGGCGGCGAATCGAGTTGATCGCATCGCCCGACCGGCAGGGTTCAGGCTCGAAGCGTATGCGCCCGCCAGCCGATGTAAGCCGCGGTCCAAGACGCCCAACAACTCAATTCCCCATAGAAACAACAACGGGATGCAGACATCTAACACTTGAGCGGCGTGCCCCGCGTCTGCCCGCTGAACCACTTTCGGGAAGTACAAGATGGCCATGGTGGCGGCCGCCACCATGGTCCAATCCATTGAGCTCCATGGTGAGCGGCGGACGACTTTCGCCGCCGTCCTCCCGATCGTCATGAGCCAAAGGACCATGGGCGCAAAGAACGAGAAAGTGGAGAGGAGGTCCGTGTGCAGGACCCACTGAACGGGAAGGCCCTTCGAAAGGGCGTTATCTGTAGAAAATTCCAGGTAGAAGTGCAGGAATGCCGAGAGAGATCCAGTTGCCAGGAGATAGACGATCCAACCGAGGGTTGACAATAACCCGACGCTGAAGCATCGAAACGAACGGGTGAAGGAGTGTGAGATCTTCGCCGACCCGGTCCGTGTGCAGATCTCGTAGACAACTACGAGAGGCAGGACGGCAATCTCAAAGACCGTGGCTTCTGGCACCAGGATCATCGAAATCACCACGCACAGTGTCAGTGCGGCACATCGACCCCAGGTCGATCGCTCAATGACTCTGGCAAACAAGACAAGACATATCGGGACGATGAGGAACTGCGGTGAAGGAACCTGCAGGAGGCCAGAGACAACGATTACGCCCAGGCCCAGCATAAGGACGCGGTTTCTGCGTGAGAAGTATGCCGCGAAGAAATAGATCGTCAGCCAGAACGCCGGGAGCACGTAGACCCCTTCTCCAGCTGTTGCGCCCCAGCGCGTGTTTCCGAATACCACCATGCCGATGGCGCCTTTGAACACGTCGGCCAAAAGGCCGTGCACAAGGAAGAGATCGCGCCAGGGCAGGAGTCCGTGTCCAAGAACCAGCTGGGGTCCAGCCAGATTCTGGGCGTCGTCAAATCCCTGAAATGCTCCTAGTGCCCCGGGCAGGTTCGCCACGACGAGATAGAGGAATACCGGACCAACGATCCATAGCAGGACATTGGCCTCGGTCGTCCGAGAGGGACACCCCCGGTTCCATCGGAACCATAATGCAAGTGCGAAGCCACTGAGCGCAATGGTTAGCCAAAGGGGAAGCCATGGGTACCGGACCATGTGGTGGTCCGATGCCACCGCGACGCCGGTCGCCCGCGACATGAAGTAAAGCCCCGGTATCACTGCAAGCGCGGCGAGCGAGTTGACGCGAGATATTGAGATCAATTTCTGGCGCATCCGCCATGCTGATTCGTTGGGCATGGCGGTGTAACGAGCTGCTGCAGTTTCCACGGAAAGTCCAACGGCGACCACGATCAACAAGAACAGAGCGCTTCCGTAGTAACCCACATTTGAATTGCTCTGCAAGGTCCGTGATTGGCCTGCCGATAGCTCGAGGGCAATGACGGCGGCAACAAGTGCGAGCCGACCCGCGCTCCAGAAGACATCCAACGGTAGAGAAGTCGGTTCGCCCGTTGCGCCCGACTGATGCCTCCCACCATCAGCGACATCCATACCGGCTCGGGAAAAGGGGAGGAATGCGTCCTTCCGCTTAGAGACCTTTCGCAGAGGCCCGATCCACGAAGCGAGTGCGTAGGCAACGCAAGCGACAATCGGAAACACAAAGCCGATGAGCACGTAGCCGTCGGTGTATCGATTGATATTGAAGTTGGCGAAAATCGCGTACCCGATGGTCGTGGTGTGAATTGCCAGCGCCTTGGGGATCAACCGCCAGACCGTCTCACAAATGACCAGTGAAGCGCCGATCGAAAGAGAAGATCGAACTACCGGGCGCCAGCGGGAATCAACGGATTGAACGTGCTGGCCGAAAGCCCGTGGATCGGGGCAACCTTCAGCGAGATCCATAGTTTCGAAGGGCACCTTTCCTGCCTGCAAGGCGAGCCGAATGGTAGCCGCAGTGTCCTCCCATCCCTGGCTTCCCATAAGGCAGATCAGCCCTCCATCCCGTAGCGTGTGCTCGTGCATCCCTCGCCGAGCCCGCCCTTCAGCCGGTGAACCTGGCCGCCGGCCTGGTGCTGGCTCTCCTGGCTGCCCTGGCGCTCAATGCCGGCTTCTTCGCGCAACACGGAGCGACCAACACGATGGTGTCGTTGTCGCTCCGGCGTCCTCTCACCTCCGCTCGTCTGCTCGTGACCAATCGCCAGTGGCTGCTCGGCTACGCCGCCGGATGGGTCGGATGGGGGATCTACATCGCGGCCCTCAGCTTGGCTCCGCTGTCGTTGGTCCAGGCCGTGTCGGCCGGAGGAGTGGGGGTGTTGGCCGTCCTGGTGCACCGATTAGGCACTCCCCTCGAAGCCCGTGAGCGCCTCGGCGCCGTCATCGCCGTCACGGGGCTTGCCCTTCTCGGTCTCTCATTGACCGTGAGCGTGACGCCGGCCCCACGTGCGCACACCGCAACCCTTCTCATCGTCATCGCAATGGGCACGGCGGTGGCCGGCCTCTTGGCTCTGGTGGTAGCCCGGCTTCTGCATTCAGCTGCCGCGCTCGGGTGTGCTGCCGGCCTGCTCTTCGGGGTGGGGGATCTGGCCACCAAAGGCGCCGTGGGTGGGTACGGGCTCGTGTTCGTCCCGTTGCTAGCGGTGTGCACGGCCCTCGGATTTGTCGCACTCCAGCTAGCTTTCCAGCGAGGGCGTGTCATGGAAACCGCCGGCCTCAGCATTCTGGTCAACAACATCGTTCCCATTGCCTGTGGTCTCCTTGTGTTTCACGACTCGGTCCCCACCGGCCTGGCCGGTGTGGCCCGCGTGGCCAGCTTCGCCGCCGTGGTGGCAGGCGCAGTGCTGCTGGCCCACGCACCTCCCAAGCCCGCGGACCACTCGGGCCTGCCAGAACCCGTGGGTGTGCGGGGCGGTTCTTCGACGAACTGATCATTCTCTTCGGCATCTGGGTCGGAGCCCAGACCGTTCTTTGCCGTGGTCGATCCAGAGGTCGAAGTGGCCGTGCTCGGCCCGGTCGAGATCCGAGGTGCTGCCGAGGCCTTCAATCGCTCGGCAGCACGTGAGTTGGTGGTCTACTTGGCGCTCCACCGGCACGGGTCCCGCAATGATGAGTGGGCCGAGGCGCTGTGGCCTCACCGGTCCCTGTCGCGCGCAACCCTGCATTCGACCGCGTCCGATGCCCGGCGATCGCTCGGTCAGGCCGTCAATGGTCTGGCACATCTTCCACGGACCGGTCGGCGCCTTCGCTTGGAGAATTCGGTGGGGACCGATGTCGAGCGGTTCGCCTTCCTTGCTTCGGACCCGGATCCCGCCCGCTTGAAGGACGCACTCGGGTTGGTCAGGGGATCCCTCTTCGCCGGATTGAAGCTCTCGGATTGGGCCGTTTTCGACGGTACCCAGGCCCGGGTGGAATCGATGGTGGCCGACGCTGCGCTGAAGGGAGCCGAGCATTCCATGGCTGAAGGTTCGGGCCGGGACGCCGAATGGATGATCCGCCAAGCCATGCGAGTCAACCCCTACGACGAGCGGCTGCACCGGGCCCTGCTGCGGGCCGCAGACGCCCAAGGCAATCGCGTCGGATTGCGGAGTGCCATGGACCAACTTCGGGCCCTGGCCGCCGAACCGTGGGATCCGGTGAGCAAGCTGCCACCCGGATTGATCGGGGGTGATGGCTGTTGCTCAATCCATCCCCAGACCATGGCGCTCTTCCATGAGCTGACCCAGGGCCGGACGCCTGCAGCCGGGAGGTACCCCGTCAGGCTGTAGGGTTTCGTCCCGCCATGGCCAGAAGCTCTTCGGGAAAGACGGTTGCCCGTGTTGCCGCAACCGGCGGCGGCACGACATACCGCGGACAAATGCCGGTGAACTGGTACGCCGCCCTGGTGCTGATCGTCCTGTTGGGAATCGGATCCGTTGCTCTGGCCAAGATCGAGTACGGCACCACGAGCGTGACCTTGCCGACCACCAACACGACGTGGCATGCCGCTCTGGCCTTTGACATCTGCGGCACACCCCAGGCGGCGCTTCCCGCATCTCCGACGGGGGGATCGGCCGGCCTGACGACGACCGGGAGCGGCATTCTGTTGATTACGCCCAAGGGTCCAAGTGAGGCCGGGGCCAATGCAACGTTGGGCAAGTTCGCCTCCGAGTACACGGGCCTCACTCTGACCAACACCACATTGCGGGTCCCGGGTGCCAAGGCTCTCGTCTACACCAACGGTGAGAAGTGTCCGGCGGGGACTCCCGATGCCGGCAAGAAAGGCATCGTGCAGGCTCGTTCATGGGTCCTTTCCACCACTCCCGGGAAGAACGGGGAAATCAATGAAGTTGGCGGGAACACGACCACTGAGCCAGAGAGCCTGAGTCTGCTCAATCGACAGCTCATCACCGTCGGATTCGGCCCAGCGGGCCGCCCCTTGCCCAAGCCGCCTGGGACGACGATCACTGCGCTCCTGCAGGTCCTGGCGGGCACTGTGCCTGTGGCCACCACCACCCTTCCGGTGCCTGTCTCAACGCCGCCCTCAGTCTCATCCACCACGTTGCCGGCGGTACGAAGCACATCTACGACCTCCTCATCGCCATCAGCCACCTCGACGACTAAGCCGAAGAAGTAATGAAAGCAGTTGTCCTGGTCGGGGGTGAGGGTACCCGGCTGCGTCCCCTTACCCTCTCCGCACCCAAGCAGAT
This sequence comes from Acidimicrobiaceae bacterium, assembly GCA_003169675.1. Lineage (GTDB taxonomy): Bacteria > Actinomycetota > Acidimicrobiia > Acidimicrobiales > RAAP-2 > Bog-473. The sequence goes on along the minus strand of PNAT01000195.1, from coordinate 28,501 downwards.
GCTCCCCATTGTCGGCGTGCCCATGATTGAGCGAGTGCTCGGGCACCTGGCGTCACACGGGGTGGACGCAGCGATCCTCTCGCTCGGGTACCTGCCCGACGCCTTCATGGAGGCCTATCCCGATGGTCGCGCCGCTGGAGTCGATCTCACCTACGCGGTAGAGGCGGAACCGCTGGACACGGCCGGAGCGGTTCGTTTTGCGGCCGTCTTCGGGGGGATTGACGACACCTTCGTGGTGGTGAACGGCGATGTCCTGACCGACCTCGACCTCACCGCTCTCTTGGACTTCCACCGCGTGCGGGGAGCCGAAGGGACCATCGCCCTGCACCCGGTGCCCGATCCGTCGCCCTTTGGAGTGGTGCCGACCGACGCAGAAGGCCGGGTCACGGCGTTCGTCGAGAAGCCACCTCGTGACGAGGCACCGACCAATGAGATCAACGCGGGCACCTACGTCCTCGAACCGTCAGTGCTCGATCGCATCGCGCCAAACGGCCGGGTGTCCATTGAGCGCGAGACGTTTCCTGCCATGGTGCGGGACCGGGGACTCTTTGCCCTGTCCGACGACGGCTACTGGCTTGACACCGGCACGCCCGCAGCCTTCCTTCAGGCCACCTTCGACCTCGTCAACGGCAAACGTGGTGACCTGATCGCTCCGGGGCTGCGCAACGGGGGCAATGGAGTGCTCTTGGAGGGTGAGAGTTCGCTTGAAGGGTCTGTGGTCGGGCCGTCCGTGATCTTCTCAGGTTGCCGGATCGACGCGACGGCCAGGGTGGAGCAGAGCGTCGTGGGTTCGGGTTCAATCATCGAAGCCGGCGCGGTCGTCAGTGGCTCGGTGCTCCTTGAAGGGTGCCACGTGGCAGCGGACGCCAAGGTAGTGGGATCGATCATGGGGCCACACTCCACTGTCGGACAACGGGGCGATGTCCGGGCGGTGTCGGTCCTGGGGGCCCATGCCGTCGTCTCTTCGGGAACCGTGGTCGACGGTGAACGGGTGTCGGGCTAGGGGGCTGGCGGATGCGCTCACTGGTGACGGGAGGGGCTGGGTTCATCGGCTCGACGCTGGTGGACCGGCTTCTGGTCGAGGGGCACGAGGTCGATGTCATTGACGACTTCTCGACCGGTTCGCTCTCAAACCTGGCCGATGCCCGGAGCAGCGCCGGGAGAGCGCTCACCATCCACCACCTCGACATCACCGCGCCGGCCGTAGTCGAGCTCATGGCACGCCGTCGACCCGAGCTGGTGTTCCACCTCGCCGCGCAGGCGGACGTCCGGGTCTCGGTCAACCGTCCGGTCTTCGACGCCACGGTCAACATCATCGGGTCGCTCCATGTCCTCGAAGGAGCCCGGCAAGCCGAAACGGAACGGGTCATCTTCGCCGCCAGTGGAGGGACGCTCTACGGTGAGCCGGCCCCCGAAGACCTGCCGGTCCGCGAGGCCCATCCCCATCAGCCACTCTCTCCCTACGGTGTGGCCAAGAAGTCGGTGCTCGACTACCTGGTGGCCTACCGGGAGCTCCATGCCCTGGAATTCTCAGCCCTGGCCCTGGCCAATGTCTACGGTCCCCGCCAGGACCCCCACGGTGAGGCCGGAGTGGTCGCCATCTTCGCCGAACGCCTGCTCCGCGGTGAACCGGTCACCATCTTCGGTGATGGAGAGCAGACGCGTGACTTTGTCTACGTCGATGACGTCGTCGACGCCTTCGTACGTGCCGCCACCCGTGGGGGCGGGCTGGTGTGCAACATCGGCACCGGGCAGGAGACGTCGGTCAACATGCTCCTCACCACCATGGCCGAGCAAGCCGGGGTGAAGGCGATTCCGGTCCGGGCGCCCGGGCGCCCGGGCGAGCTCATGCGCTCCAGCCTCGACGTCGGCAGGGCGGCCATTCAGCTCGGGTGGCGTCCTTGGACCGAGTTGGCTGACGGGACCGGCGCCGTGTTGGAATTCGTCCGCCGCCAGCTGAGCTGAACGCCTCAACGGAAGAGGTCTTCGTCCGGTGGACGGATGATCTCGGAGCGGACCGACGCCGCCCGCAGCCAAGCCGTCGGCACGCCTCGCACGATGGCAGCGGGGATCCCCCGGTCCTTTCCCATCACGAGTTCAGCCGCCGAGGCCAGCTCGTCGGCCACGCAGATCTCGGTGGCGAGGAGCTTGCGCCCATACGTGTCCGTGGTGCCTCTGAGGTCGATGACCGCAGCCACTCCGGCACAGCCGATGGCCACATCGGTGACCCCGCGCCGCCACGGGCGGCCGAAGGTGTCGGAGACAATGACCCCCACATCGACCCCCAGTGCGTTACCGAGCCCGGCTCTGATGCGCCGGGCCGACCGATCGGAGTCAACGGGCAGGAGCGCCGCCATCCCGGCATCGACATTGGAGAGATCCACCCCGGCGTTGGCGCAGATGAATCCATGGCGCGTCTCGCTGATGATGAGATCACCGCGGCGGCGTAGAACGCGCACCGACTCCTGCTCGACGAGCGCGATCTTCGCTGCCGGATCGTCGGGATTGATGGCGACCAGCCGGCCCTCGGCCTTGGACACCACTTTCTGGGTGACCACCACCACGTCACCGTTCAGGAGCTCCGGACCGTCCGGGCGGGCAGGCGTCACGGCGTCGGCCACCATCTGGGCCAGATCGGCTCCCGGCGCGATTTCACCGATGCCGGTGAGCGGGATCAAGGTGATGCCGTCAGATGCCGACATCGATCACCTGCTTTGCCAGGGCGGCCGCCCGCCCCGGAGAGTCCAAGATGGTCGGGGCCACGACACAGCGGACGCCCTCCGCCTCGACAGCTTGTGTGAGATCCCGGTCGGCCTCATCAATGACCAGGGTGCTGACCCACGGCGCATAGAGGCGGGCGACGCCGGCCACCGATGGGTCCGAACCCAGTTCGGCCATCAGACGATCGGCCGGTCCCTTGAGCGCGGCACCGGCGACGATCGGCGACACGGCGACGACACGGTCGCGCCGGGATTTGAGGGTATCGAGGACGTCGGGAACGGCCAGGAGCGGTGCGATCGACACGATGGGGTTCGACGGGCACACGATGATCCGGTCGGCCTCCCTCAAGGCGCCCAGCACACCGGGGCCCGGCCGGGCCGATTGGGCGCCCTCGAAGCGCACCGCGCAGACCGGGACCCCATGATGGAGTCGGACGAAGTAATCCTGGAACGCCACCTCGGTTCCGGCCGGCCCGAGCTCGGTGGCCTCGGCCAGCGTGATCCGGGTGCGCAGGGTGTCGTCGGTGACGGGGAGGAGCTGCACGCCGATCTGGCGCCTCGCCGCGATGTCGGCCGTCACCGCGCTCAGCGGTTCTCCTGCTCGAAGGCGCTCGGTACGGAAGAGGTGGGTGGCCAGGTCGCGGTCGCCCAGCCGGAACCAGCTCTGTCCACCGAGCTCAGCCAGTTCCTCCATCACCGTCCAGCTCTCGCCCGCTATGCCCCATCCGGTCTCGCGGTTGTCCATGCCGGCCAGGGTGTAGGTGATCGTGTCGAGGTCGGGACTGATGTGGAGGCCGTGAAGCACCATGTCGTCGCCCACATTGACGATGGCGGTGATCTCCCGGGGAGAGACGACCCGGACCAGGCCGGAGAGCATCCGGGCCGCCCCGACACCGCCGCACAGGGTGACCAGCACGCAGCGAGCATAGGAGGGCCCGGCGGGGGTCGGGTCAGGTGTTGGCGCTTTGCTACCATCCGCGCCCGCCATGACGGTCCACCAGATCCCCTTCGGCGCCCACCAGACCGTGGTGTCGGTCCTCCGGGAGGCTGCACAGGCCAACGGGGACATTGAGGCCTACGTGGAGCCGGGGGGGCCTGACGGTACGGCACGGCGCAGCCTGACCTTCGGGCAGTGGGACGGGGCCGCTGACGGCGTGGCCGGCTTCCTGGCCGAGCGGGGTGTCGCCAAGGGGGACGTTGTCGCCCTGATGCTCCCTTCCTGCATCGACTACGCCATCATCTACGCCGCCCTGCTCCGGTTGGGTGCCATCGCCTCGGGCCTCAATCCCCGCATGGGCCAGGGTGAGGTGGGTTCCATTCTGCGGCGGGCCGCGCCCGTGCTGCTCGTGGGGGATCCCGGCGTCGGTGCCCTGCCCGCCGGCCAAGCCGTCCGCACCGTGGCGCGGGACGATGTGGTGGCGGCCCAATTCGGAGACGCCCCCCCGCAATGGCCCACCCTGTCCGTGCATGATCCCGTGGCAGTGGTGTGGACAAGCGGGACAACGGGGCAACCCAAGGGAGCGCTCTTCGACCACGCCAACCTGGCTGCCGTGGCCCGGGGTACCGACGTGCTGGGCCAGCCGGGTGATCGCCGGCTCTCCCCGCTGCCCTTTGCCCACGTGGGTTATATGACGCGAGCCTGGGATGAAATCGCCCACGGGGTGACCACCATCATCACGCCGACCCCGTGGCGGGCCGAGGATGCCATCCGGATCATGGGCGAAGAGTCCGTCACTGTCGCCCAGGGCGTGCCGACGCAGTGGGCGCTGATCCTGGCCCGTCCAGAGTTGGGTCAGGTCGATCTGAGCTCCCTGCGCGTGGCCGGGACCGGAGCGGCGCGCATGGCGGCGACCCAGATCGCCGAGGTGCGAAATCGCCTCGGTGTCCCGGTGATCGTCCGTTACACCTCGACCGAGTCATCCCTGGGAACCGGCACGACGATGACGTCCACTCTTGAAGAGGTGGCGAACACGGTGGGCCGACCGGTGCCCGGTGTCGAGGTCAAGATCGTCGACGATGCCGGTCTGCCGGTGGCGCCCGGTTCGGTGGGCCACGTGCTCTTGCGCTCAGAAGCCGCCATGCGGGGGTACTGGGGGGTCGGTCCGGGGCGTGGTCGGTCAATGGAGGAGCTCATTGACGCCGAGGCCACATCGGAGGTGCTCTCGCCCGATGGGTGGCTCACGACGGGGGACTTCGGCCTCCTTACCGCCGCCGGGAATCTCCAACTTTCCGGTCGGGCCCACGAGCGCTACATACGGGGGGGCTACAACGTGTACCCGGCCGAGGTGGAGGGGATACTCTCGGCCCATCCGTCGGTGGCCCGTGCGGCCGTGGTCGGCGTGCCCGACGAGGTCCTCGGGGAGATCGGGGTGGCCGTCATTGTGGCCCAACCAGGCGAGGTCAGCCCTGACCTGGCGACGTTGCGGGCCCACTGTGCCGGGCAGCTGTCCGACTACAAGGCCCCTGATGCGCTGGTGATCGTTGACGAGCTCCCGTTGACGCCGATGATGAAAGTAGATCCGAACCAGCTGGCGCTCCTGGCCCGCCCGGGCGCCGAGGAACGGCGGGGTGGCATGACGCCGAATCGTTGGGGTTCGCCGGGAGTGGTAGGCAGTGACCCGATCAGCCAACATGAGAAGGAGGGTGGATGAGCCCCACCAAGAGAGTCGGCCAATCCGACCCCAAGCGGGGAACGGCACCCGAGGTCTTCACACCGGGCCGCTACGCAGGCCGGGTCGCGGTGGTCACCGGTGCCGGTTCGGGTATCGGTCGCGCCACGGCTCGGCGCCTGGCCGCCGAAGGAGCAGCCGTGGCCTGTCTTGACGTGGTGGAGGAAGCAGTGGTCGCAGTGGCTTCCGAAATCAATGAGGAGTCCGAGGCGGCCGGTGGCCGGGCCATCGGTCTGGCCTGTGACGTCACCAATGAGGATGTGGTGGGTGCGGTGGTGGCTGAGGCCGGCCAACAGTTGGGGAGGATCACCAACCTGTGCAACATCGCCGGCATCGGTGGCTTTGCGCATACCCCCGAACAGTCGCTCAGTGGCTGGGACAAGATCATCGCCGTCAACCTCACCGGTACCTTCCTCATGTGCCGAGCCGTGTTGCCAGGGATGATCGAGCACGGTGGTGCCATCGTCAATACGGTGTCCACCGCCGGCATCATCGGGCAGCCCTACTCGGCCGCCTACTGTGCCTCCAAAGGCGGCGTGAAATTGCTCACCAAGGCCTTGGCGGTGGAGTACATGGCCCGCGGCGTCCGGGTGAATGGAGTGGCCCCCGGGGGAGTCGACACCCCGATCATCCATAATTTCGGGCCGCCCGATGACGCCGATTGGAAGCTGCTCGAGCGGCTGATGACGCCGATCGGGTTCGCGTACCCTCATGAGATTGCCGGAGCCTTTGCCTACCTTGGTTCGAGCGAAGCGGATTACGTGACCGGCGCCATTCTCTCCATTGATGGAGCGATCACGACCTGAGTCGTGTGCAAGGCTCCCAAGGTGTCGAGCGCATCGTGGTGAAGAACGAAGGCGATGGCGCGCCGCGGCGGCTCCGGGTGGCACTCGACGCCACGCCCCTGCTCGGACATCGCACCGGGATCGGCGCCTTCTGCCTGGGCGCGCTCACGGCCTTGGGGACACACGCAGGTCTGGACGTCCAGGCCTTTGCGGTGAGTTGGCGGCGTCAGAGCCACATTGACCCCCTGCTGCCACCCGGTGTGACCGCGCCCCAACGCCCGATGCCGGCCCGGCCGCTCCACGCCCTGTGGGGTCACACCTCGTTGCCGCCGCTGGAATGGTTCATCGGCGCCGTCGACGTGGTCCACGGGACGAACTTCGTGGTGCCTCCGACCAGGCGGGCGGGTGCCGTTGTCTCAGTGCATGACCTCACACCGTTCCATCACCCCGAATTGTGCTCCGAGGCGACGTTGGCCTTTCCGGGGCTCATCAAAAGGGCCCTGAAGCGGGGGGCCTGGGTGCACACCGACTCGGCCTTCGTGGCCATGGAAGTTGTCGAGGCCTTCGGCGCCGATCCGGATCGGGTCCGGGTGGTCCATCCGGGAGTGCCGGAATTGCCTCCCATGTCGCCTGAACGAGCTCGACACGTGGTCACCCAGCTGCTGCCCGGGCCGGCCACCCGCTTCGTCCTGTCGGTCGGGACGGCCGAGCCGCGCAAGGACCTGCCCGGGCTCGTTCGGGCCTTCGACGAGGTGGCCGATCGCGACACCGATGTGGCCCTCGTCCTGGCCGGTCCACCCGGGTGGGGTGAGGAAGCGCTGACGGAAGCCATCGGGAAGGCCCGGGCGCGGGCCAGGATCGTGCGGACGGGGTGGGTGGACGAGGACACCTTGGCGGCGCTCTTCTCGCTGGCCACGGTGTTGGCCTTCCCCTCTGTGTACGAAGGGTTCGGTTTCCCGCCTCTCCAAGCCATGCGGTCGGGTGTCCCTGTGGTGGCCACCCGGGCTGGCTCACTCCCCGAGATCCTGGGGGATGGTGCCCTAATGGTGGGCGTGGGTGACCATGATGCGCTGGTCGACGCCTTGCACCAGGCGATCGGGGATGAGACTCTCCGCCAACGGCTGGTGGCGGCCGGTACCGCACAAAACGCAGCGTTCAGCTGGTCCCGTTGCGGCGCCGGACTGGCGCAGCTCTATCGCGACGTCGCAGGTGCACACGGTGGTTGAACGTATTCGGCCCCGCGTCCTCATGGCGGTGGAGCAACTGCGCCGCCGGGTACCGGGTGGCATCGGCGCCTATGCGCGCGGGCTGCTGACCGGGTTGGACCAGTGTGCGACCCTGGGCGAGGCTGTTGACCTCTCGCTCCTGGCCAGCCGGACACCAGGGCGCTGCGTCGGCCGGTCTGCGGCAATGGCCGACCCGTTGAAGGAATATGGGCGGCCACTTGTGCTCTCCCGTCTTCCCGGCCCTCTCCTGACCCGGGCCTGGGATCACGGCTTGGACCGGACACCGAAGGGGTTCGACGTGGTCCACTCGGTGTCGTTAGCCTCGCCGACCGCTCGCCCCAGTGACGATGTTCACTTCGTCGTGACGGTGCACGACGTGGCCTGGCGGCGTCACCCGGAGGCCACCACGGCCAGGGGCCGGAAGTGGCATGAGGCCGCGCTGTGCCGAGTCCGCGACTCCGGGGCATCGATCATCGTCACCTCGAAGTTCGTGGCCGCCGACCTCATGGCCGATGGGGTCGGCGCCGAGAGGATCACCATGGTGCGTGGCGGGTCCGATCATCTGGTGGCGCCGGATGAGGTTGCCACGGACGCCCTCCTGCGCCGGATGGGGGTGGAAGGAGAATTCCTGCTCACCGTGAGCACACTCGAGCCGCGCAAGAACCTGGATCGACTCCTGCGAGCCCATCGCCTGGTGCGGCCTTCGCTCCCGCAACCATGGCCCCTGGTCATTGCCGGCCCGTCCGGATGGGGCCATGCCCTTCCCAGCCCCGATCACGAGGAGGGCGTGGTCTTTGTCGGGGCCGTTCCCGATCCCGTGCTGACCGGCCTCTACACGCGGGCGCGGGCCTTCGCCTATGTGCCCCTGACCGAGGGGTACGGTCTGCCCCCGCTCGAGGCCATGAGTGTCGGCACACCGGCTGTGGTGGCCAACGAGGTGCCCAGCGTGCACGATCTGGGTGAACCGGACCAACCCCCGGCCCGGATTGTCGATCCCTTCGACGTCGATGACATCGCCGCCGGGCTTTCTGTCGTCCTGACCGACGAGACGATGCGGGCCGATTTGGCGACACGGGGTGCGGCGTACGCCCGGGCCCGGACGTGGCGGGCCGCGGCGCATGACCACATCACGCTGTGGCGGTCCCTGGCATGACGGGAGCAGTGTCGCTCTCGCTCGACGTCTCCGCCGTCCCGGCGCGACCGGGCGGGGCGGGCTACTACACCATCGCCCTGGCGCGAGGCCTGGCGGCCCGGGATGAAGTCAACCTCACCCTCATCTCCCGCCGCCATGACCAGGCGAGGTGGAAGGAATTGGCTGGCGCCGGGTCGAGTGTCGTTGGAGCAGTCGCCGAAGCCAGGCCGGTGCGTCTCGTCTTCGAGCAGATCGCCTTTCCCCGCCTGCTGAGGTCGCTCGGGGTCAGCGTCCACCACGCACCGCACTACACGATGCCGGGACGGGCCCCGATGCCCTGCGCGGTGACCATTCACGACTGCACCTTCTTCGACCACCCCGAATGGCACGTGCGGAGCAAGGCCGCCTTCTTCCGTCGGGCCATCCGTCGCGCCGCACTGCATGCCGGAGTATTGATCTGCGTGAGCGAGGCCACGTCCACCCGGCTACAAGCCAGCTGCGAGGTCAGAGCGCCGATCGTCGTGGCACCCCACGGGGTCGACCATCACCGTTTCGCGCCCTCCGAGCCGTCGCCCGGAGCCGATCTGGCGGCGCTGGCCGGCATCGGGGTGCCGACCGACCGGCCGCTGGTGGTGTTCATCGGCACGCTGGAGCCGCGCAAGGGAGTGGCGGCGCTGGTGGCGGCGTTCGACGTGGCCGCCGAGACGCACCGCGATGCGGTCCTGGTGCTGAGCGGCCAGACGGGCTGGGGCCTCGCCGAGACTGAGCGGGCCCTGGCGGCGGCCCGGCACGCCGATCGGATCGTCAGGACCGGGTACCTGCCCGATGCCGCCGTGCCGGCACTCCTCCGTCGGGCCTCACTTGTGGTGTACCCGGCGCTCGAGGAGGGGTTCGGCCTGCCGGCACTCGAGGCCCTGGCCTGCGGCGCCCCGCTGATTACCACCGAGGGGAGCGCCATGGCCGAAATGGCCCAAGGGGCGGCCACCTTGGTCGCCCCGGGGGATGTGGCCATGCTGGCCGACGCGGTGGTGAGCGGGCTGGCCCACGGTGGGGAATCTCGGGGCCGCCAGCTCGGTCTCTCCGTGGCCGCGGCACGCACCTGGGAGGCCAGCGTGGCCCAGCACCTCCAGGCATACGAGATCGCCCGGGGAACCCCGCAGTAGGGTTCGACCAATGCGAGCGCTCATCACCGGCGGCAAGGGCTTCGTGGGCCACTGGCTGGCCGCACACCTCAAGGATCAGGGGGACGAGGTATCCGTCATCGACATCGAGACGGACGTGGCCGATGGGTCCGCCGTGCGCCAGGTCGTCGGCGATGCCGCACCCGAGGCGATCTACCACCTGGCTGCCATGACGCACGTGGGCGAAAGTTGGGAGAACCCGACCCAGGTGCTCCGGGTGAACGTGCTCGGGACGGCCGAAGTCCTCGCTGCCGCGCGCACCGTGGCCCAGCCGCCCACCGTCCTCGTGGTGAGTTCAGCCGAGGTCTACGGCGTGGTGAGTCCCGAGCAGCTGCCTCTCGGGGAGGACGCGCCCACCGCGCCGGCCACTCCCTATGCCGCCAGCAAGCTGGCCGCCGAAGCGGTGGCGCTGCAGGCGTGGCGGGGCTACGGCCAACCGGTCATCGTGGTGCGGCCGTTCAATCACATAGGGCCCGGCCAGTCCCCCAATTTCGCCGTGCCCGCGCTGGCCAAGCGGATCGTCGAGGCATGTCGAGGTGGCGCCGACTCGTTGCGCGTGGGGACGCTGACCACCCGGCGGGACTTCACCGATGTGCGAGACGTGGTGGAGGCCTACCGCCTCCTGATCCAAAAGGGCGTCCCGGGAACCACCTACAACGTGTGCTCAGGCCGCGATGTGGCGATCTCCGAGGTGGCCGACCGGCTCCTGGCTCTGGCCCATGCCAACCTCACTCTCGTGAGGGACCCCGACCTGGTGCGCCCGGTCGATGTGCCCGTGCTGCGGGGAGCCCCCGACCTACTGCACGACGCCACCGGATGGGAGGCGTCGATCCCGCTCGCGACAACGCTCGCCGACGTCCTGAGCTCCTGGGAGACGGACTGACGGCGAGCGTTGTCTGAATGAACGGTGGTACTGCTCAGGCGTTGACGACCAGCTGGCGGATCTGCGTCCGCACCTCACGGGCCTGCTCACGAGCCTTGCTTGTCAGTTGCGTCACCGACGGCGGAAGCTTCTCTTCCAGGGGCTGCAGCGTCGTCTCGACGAATTCCGAGGCCGTCTCGGCCAGCTCGTCGAACTGCTGGAAACCCTTGGTCACGCCGGTGCGGACATTCTCCAGGTACTGCTCCAACGAGAAGTCCTGCGAGGACAGCTTGTTCTGCAGGTCGACCCGTTGCACCTGGGCCCGCTGGAAGCCCAGCACGCCGAGGCCGACGGCGACGTACGCCGCGTCACGGGCCAGGTCGGTGACACCCTTCGAGAGGGAGCTGATGTTGGCTACTTCAGGCATGTTGCCTCCTGATTGATTGGTTGATCCTGATGGTGGGCACGCAGGTCACTCGCCTTTCGGGGGCCTCTTTCGGCCTGATCGGCTCCTTGCGTTCGTCTACAAGAGTATCACAAGTGTTAAACAGTAGCAAGCATTTTGCGACCAAGATCACCTCCGGAGGCATGGATCAGGAACAGATAGCCTCGGCCACCTGATGGAGTCCCAAGCGCCGGCCGTCGTTGCCGTGGTGGTTACCACGGACCCGGGACCGTGGTTCGAGGAGGCACTGTCCTCGCTGGCCGAGCAGGACTATGGGGAACTCTCGGTCCTGGTGCTGGCGACTGGGGGCGAGGCTGGAGTCGCCGAACGGGTGGGCCGCATCTTGCCCGATGCCTTCGTGCGCCACCTGCCCGAAAATCCCGGGTACGGCGCCGCCGCCAACGAGGCATTGGACATGGTGGAGGGGGCTGCCTTCTTCCTCCTGTGCCATGACGACTGCGCCCTCGACCCCGACGTGGTCCACAAGCTGGTGGAGGAGTCGTACCGCTCGAATGCCGGCGTGGTCTCCCCGAAGTTCGTCAACTGGGACAACCCGTCAATTCTCCTGCACGTCGGGATGAGTTGTGACAAGACCGGAGCCGTGGTCGACCGAATCCAGGACGGAGAGGTGGACCACGGCCAGCACGATGCCGTGCGCGACGTGTTCGTGGCTCCCGGCGGATGCATCCTGGTGCGGGCCGATCTGTGGCGCCAGCTCGGGGGATTCGATCCGGGCATCGTCGCCATGGGGGAGGACCTCGACCTTTCCTGGCGCTGCCAGGTCGCGGGCTCCCGCGTCGTCGTGGCCCCGGACGCCCGCGTGCGACACCGCGAGGTGGTCGCCGGTGGGCTCCGGGAGCTGGACGTCACGGTGACGGGGTCCGCACGCCACCCGGACACCTTGCAATCCCTGCAGCGGCGGCACGAATTGCGGGCCGTCATGAAGTGCTACACCTGGTTTCACCTCCTCCGGGTGCTCCCTCAAGCAGCGCTCCTGGCTCTGGGCGAAACCACGGTGGCCCTGCTGGCCCGGGACCGGTCCCGGGCCAGCGCCGTGGCCGGAGCGTGGACCTGGAATGCCCGGCACCTCTCGGAGCTCCGTGGCCTGCGCCGAGAGGTCAACCGGCACCGGCTCTTCCCCGACGCCGAGGTGCGACGCCTGCAATTGCGGGGGAGCGCGCGGCTCTCGCGCTACCTGACACGGCTCTCCCATCAGGGACTGGAAGCCGCCAATGCAGTGGTGGGGTCAAGCGGGGAGCCGGGATCGCACGGTACGCCGAGCGAGGTGGCCCTGCTTACCGGGAGCGTGGGGCTCGCCTTCAGCGAGGACTCGGACTTCGACGAGCTCGACGACTTGGGCCATCGCTCCGGTCGTGACCGCTTCGGTCGCAAAGTGAGAGTGGACCCATTGACCACCGGGAGGCAGCGCGTCGTGGCCCTCGTCGTGGCGGCTCTCGTCATCATGGCCGGCACCAGAGAGCTGTTCTTCGGGTCGCTCCCTCTGGTGGGGCAGCTGGCGCCCCTGCCGGCGTGGTCGGCCACCTGGCACCATTTCTTCTCGGGGTGGCAGCCGGCCGGGGTGGGGACGACCGCCCCCGCCTCACCTGTCTTCGGGATTCTGGGGATCACCGGCACCCTGCTGCTCGGGTCAATGGGGACCCTGCAGAAGGTCCTCCTCCTCGGCTGCATCCCTCTGGGCGCGGTCGGACTCTCCCGATTCATCCGACCGCTCGTCTCCCCGCGGGCGCGCGTCGTGGCCACCATCTCCTACCTCGGGCTACCGCTGGCCTATGGCGCGTTGGGGACCGGGCGCATCGACGGGTTGGTGGCCTACGCGGCATTCCCCTTCATCCTGGCCCGGCTGGCCCGTGCAGCCGGCATGGCCCCGTTCGACGGCATCGTCGGCCGGGGCTGGCGGTCGAGCCCCACCGGTCAGGTCGCCGTGCTGGGTGCCATCGTCGCCGCCGCGTCATCGTTCGCCCCCGCGGTCCTCCTCCTGGTGGTCCTGGCGGCGGGCGCCCTGGCGTTCGGGTCGTTCCTGGCCGGTTTCGGTGGTGGCGCCACCCGCCTGCTGGCGGTCGCTGGGAAGTCCCTTGTCGTGGCGCTCGTGCTCGGCTTGCCGTGGGTGGTCGGGACACTGTGGGCCGGGACGCACGCCGTCGACGTCTTCGGGCTGCCGATCTCTCCGTCCACCGCACCGGGCTGGGGGGAGGTGGTCCGCTTCGCCATCGGGCCGACGGCGCGTTCACCGGTGGTCTGGTCGCTGGTCGGCGCTTCGGCGCTCCCGCTGTTCCTCGGCAAGGGCGTGCGACTGGCCTGGGCCACCAGGACCTGGGTGATGGCGTGCGCCTCGTGGGGCCTGGCCATGGCCGCCTCCCATGGCACCCTGGGCAGCTTTGCCCCCTCGGAGACCGTGGTGCTCGTTCCGGCGGCGGTGGCCGTGGCGGCCGGTATCGGCCTCGGCATCTCCTCTTTCGAAATGGACCTGGCGGGTCAGGAGTTCGGATGGCGCCAGGTGATGAGCAGTCTGGCGCTGTTTGCCGCGGCTCTCGGCCTCCTCCCGGTGGCTGCCGGGGCGGTCGACGGAAGATGGGGACTGGCGACCACGGGGGTGGAGCAGCCGTTGGCCTTCCTCTCTCACCCGACCAGCCCCGGGGTGTACCGAGTCCTATGGCTGGGCGACCCTCGGGCCCTTCCCGTCGGTGGATGGTCGATTGACTCGGGCTACTCCTACGCGCTCACCTCCCAGGCGCTGCCTGACGCAACGGAGGTGTGGACACCGGCGGGGCCCGGCCCGGCCGCCTCGGTGGCCGACGCCGTCCGACTGGCCACCGCCGGTGGCACCGTGCACCTGGGGCGCCTCCTCGCCGCGGCAGGGGTGCGCTACGTGGTCGTGGTCGACGGTCTCTCCCCGACGGAGGGAAATCTGGTGGCGTCGGTGGCGGCCCCACCGCCGGCAAGGCTCCAGCGAGCCTTGCTGGACCAGAACGACCTTCAGGTCGTTCCGGGAGAATTCGGAGTCCAGGTCTACGAGAACGGGGAGAACATCCCGGTGACCGCACAGCGGGCGACGCCCCTGGCGGCCCCGACGAAGCCGCTGTCGTATCCGGGTGCGGCCGACGCCACGGGTTGGAAGGCGGCGCTTTCGGCCTTGTCGGGGCGGGGACCGGCGACCGGGACGGTCGGGGCGGGGGCGGTGTACGCGGGCTACGCGCCGGCGGGAAGCTTCACCCTGAAGGTCAGCGGCCTCGCCGTGGCCCGCCAAGCGGCCTTCGGGTGGGCGGCCGAATATCCGAATACGCCGGCCGGCCCGGCCACCCTGTCGTTCACTCGGCTGCCCTATATCCCATTCCTTGTCTTCCTTGAACTGATGGCCTGGTGCCTCCTGGCCGCCCTCATTCTCGGTTGGCGGCGCTGGCCGTTCCGCTCCGTCCGGCCGAAGGCGGAGAGGTGAGCCCCGCTCACCGGCGCACCGAACGGCGCTGGCCGGTGCTCGCCCTCGTCGCCGTGGTGCTGGTCGGCGCGGCTGCAGCCTCCCGCACGCCGCGCCCATCGACTCCCGGTGGCCCCCCGAATGGGCTGAGCGCCATGGTCAGCGCGTCCGACGCTGAGTCCTCGGCCTGGTACTGCACTGGCCAGAGCACGTCGTCCGGTCAGGTGGACCCCGGCTTGCTCATTCTCACCAACAGCACCAACCGGGCGGTGAGCGGGTCGATCTCCTCGGTGACCGACTCGGGTGCGACCGGGCAGACGGACGTCGTGGTCCCGGCCCGGGGCCAGCTGGTGCCTCTCATCCCTCCCCTCAGTTCGGGATCATGGGTCTCGCAGGTGGTCATCCTCTCAGGCGGTGGGGTGGCGGTGACCCAGGCCGTCAGCGGCCCATCGGGTTGGTCCGAGGCCCCCTGTCAGAGCACCACGGCGGCCCGCTGGTACTTCCCGAGCGGGGCGACATCGGGGTCGGACGACTTGTTCGTCACCCTGCTGAACCCCACCTCGACGGCGGACGTGGTCGACCTGAGCTTCGTCACCCCGACCGGAACGGTCCATCCCATCAACCTGCAGGGCCTGGTCCTGCAGCCGGGCCAGATGCTGATGGAGAACGTGGCCGCCGTGGTGCAGGAACGATCGGCCGTGGCCACCACCGTCGCCACCCGGACCGGCCGCGTGGTGGCTTCGGAAGTGGAGACATTCACCGGCGGCTCGGCGGGACTCTCCATCGTCCCGGGTTCCCCGCGGGCGGAACGGCACTGGTCCATCCCGCAGGGCATTGAGCAGGCGGGTGGCTCCTCGGAGATCGATGTGTTCAATCCGGGGGCAGTGAGCGAGGAGGTGACGGTGCGGGCCCGGTTGGCCTCGGGTCCGCTGGCCCCGCTTGAGGCCAAGGTCCTCCCGGGAACCACGTGGGTGCTGGCCACCAGCACGCAGACCCGGATCCCAGCCGGTGTGGCGTACGCCACCGACATCGAGGCCCGGGGCGGGAGCGGGGTGGTGGTGGGGCGGATCGTGCAAGCCCCCGGTTCAGCCCCGGCGCCCCAAGCCGGTCTGGCCAATGCCATCGGTGCCCTCAGCGGAGCGGTCCCTTCGGGTCAATGGGTGGTGCCGGGCCCGGGCACGGCCGTCACGCCAGTGATCACCGGAGCCATGCCGGCCCATCTGGCCCTGTCCAACCCATCGGGCGCCACCGAGCACTTCACCGTCTCCTTCCGGACACCCTCGGGGGCGCGCACCCTGGCCACCGGACGCCTGGCCCCGGGTACCACCGTCACCCTTGATGGCGCGACGCTCTCGGGTGCCGGACTCAATCCGATCTTCGCCCGGTCGGACGGACCGTTGGCCGTCAGCGAGGATGTCGGCCCGGCGGCGTCCTACGGCGTCGTGACGATGCCGGCCATTCCACTCGCCGCCGCTTTGGGTATCTAGAGATTGTGCCGTTGGTAGCGCCGCCACCCGAGGCGGCTACCGAGGATCAGCGCACCGAGGCACAGCAGGACGAAGAGGACGGGACCGGCTCCCCGGATGAGCCACTCCACTCCGTTGACGAATCCGCGCACACTGTCGTGCCACGCCTTGGAAAGGCCCGATGGGGGATGTGGCGTCGTATGGTGGGACGGCGCCCCACGCTCGCTGACCATCACGGTCAGCGTCGAGTAGGCCGTCTCGCCGTCGAGCACCTGCAGCTGACCCTGCAGTTGCTCGATCTCGGACTGGAGATTGTCGAGCTGGGACTGCACGGCCAACACGTCGCCCACCGACGTCGCCTTGGTCATGATGGTCAGGTATTGCTGGCGGCTGACTTCCAGCGCGGCGATCCGTGACTGCAGGTCGACGTACTGCCCCGTGACATCGGTGGCCTTCGTGGACAGGTCGGATGTCTTCCCGAGCTTCTGCGCCGCCTTGAGTACGTCGGAGAAGCTGGCCACCGGCACCTGCAAGGTGATGCTCCCATACGGTGCGCCGTCCACCGGGATGGCCCGGCCCTGGGTCTCCGAGTTGGCCACGAACCCGTTGAAGGCACCGGCGAGCAGGGTGAGCTTCGTCATCGTCCCCGACAGGGCGCCCCGGCCCACCAACAGGCTGAGAGTTCCGGTCTGCTCAATCTTCGACGGTTGCCCCACGACTCCCGAGGGCAGGGTGGGCGAGCCGGGGGCCCGGGTCGGCGGCGAGGCGGGTCCCGCCGCGGGGCCACTTCCCCCCGCACCCGATCTGGTTGCTCCCGCCGACGCGCCCTGGAGGCCGGGCGAGGCCACGGCCGGGGTGGGCGCACCCACCGAGAAGCCCCCCGTTCCCCCCGTTCCGGTCGGTCCCTTGATCGAGGGAATGGTGGTGCTGGCCGACACGTGGCCCAATCCGGTGGCGGCGCCCACCAGCGGGGCGCCGGCATTGAGCTGGCCGGAAGGGTTGGACTTGCCCAGCTGAGTCACTCCCACGGCCACCAACGCGGCCGCCGCCAGGCAGGCGGCCACCGCCAGTATCCGATGGGAGCGGACGAACGCCGTCAGCGGCCTCGGCCCGGCGTCGCCACCCTCGGCGCCGCCCATCGCGGTGCCGTCAGGCTGTGCCGCGGGGTCGGTCCCGACCCGGGCCGCATCCAGAATGTCGTTCGGACCCGACACCGGGACGTCGAAGCCATTGCCGGTCCGGGCGAAGAGGGTGGACAGCAGGTTCTCGTCGATCATGGTCATGGCCCGGTCTCCAGGTTGTCGTCGGATGTCTCGTCGGGGGCGAGGGCGGCAATGCTCGGGTCGTCGGCCAGGCGGCGCCGGGCTTCATGCAGGCGTGACTTCACCGTGCCCTGGCGCCGCCCGATGGCCTGGGCGATGTCGCGTTCGCTGAGATCGGCGTAGTAGCGCAACACCACCGGCACCCGGAGCGAGAGGGGGAGCCGTTGGAGGGCGGCCAGCACGGTCTCGGCCACCTCGCCCTGCTCGGCCCGTGACTCGGGGCTGGGGACCGGTGCGGCCAGATGCTCGAGGGGCCCGTCATCGGCCCGGCGGTCACGGTGGGGGATCTCCTGGCGCAACTTCGAGTAGCACGAGTTGACCACCACCCGGTAGAGCCAGGGCTTGATGCTGGGCACCGACGCCAACGAGTCGCGGAATCGCCATGCCCGCAGGAAGGCCTCCTGCACCGCCTCTTCGGCGTCCGCCCGATTGCCCAGGATCAGGCAGGCCGTCCGGAACGATGCCACATAGCCCTCTTCGAGCCACTCTTCGAGCTGTTGTTCCACCATCCCCCTCTATGACGCAGCACGGCGCGTTTTGGTTCGCGCCCCGACGCTAAGGAGTGGCCGTGCCCTCTGATGGGTTGGCGGCGGTGGCGTCGCCCGCCGGTGGCCAGGCCGGCGGTGGCCACATCTCCGCCTCCTTGGGCCGGGTGGCCGGCGTGGCCGGGACGGCGACCGGATCGGTGTGCGCCCCATTGGTGTTGATGGCGGCCGCATTGAACTGCGGCACCGATTTGGTGCCTTCGGGATGGACGGGCGCCCCGTGGGCCTCGTCGACCAGCCGGCCGACCTCGCCACCGTCGATGGTCTCGTTGTCCAGCAGGGCACGGGCGATGGCGTTGAGGCCACCTCGGTGCTTGGCCAGCACGTCCATGGCCCGCTCCTCCTCGGCCCGCAGGATGCGCTCCACCTCGCCGTCAATGATCTTCGATGTGTCCTCGGAGTAGTCGCGGGTGTGCATCAAGTCCTCACCCAGGAAGACCTGACCCGCCGATCCCCAGGCCATGGGGCCGATGGCCTCGCTCATGCCCCACTCGCGGACCATCCGGCGGGCCAGCTCGGTGTTCCCCACCAGGTCGTTGGCGGCCCCGGTGGAGAGATCGCCGTAGACCAGGAGCTCGGCCACCCGGCCGCCCATACGCACGCACAGCGAGTCCTCGATGTAGTTGCGGGGATGGATGTGACGCTCCTCCATCGGCAGCTGGTGCGTCACCCCGAGCGCCATCCCGGTGGGCAGGATGGACACCTTGTGCACCGGGTCGGCGTGCTCGAGCACGTAGGCCAGGACCGCGTGCCCGCCCTCGTGATAGGCGATCCGCTCCTTCTCCGCATCCGAAAGCACCATGCTCTCCCGGCGCTGCCCGAGGAGGACGCGGTCACGGGCGGACTCGAAGTCCATCATGGCGATGTCGAGGCTTCCCCGGCGCACTGCGTGCAGCGCGGCCTCGTTGACCAGGTTGGCCAGGTCGGCCCCGCTCATGCCGGGCGTGCCCCGTGCCACCACGGTGAGGTCGACGTCGGCGTCCATCCGCTTGCCCTTGCAGTGGACCTGCAGGATGGGAAGGCGCTCTTCGAGGTCGGGCAGCGGCACCACGATCTGGCGGTCGAATCGTCCGGGACGCAAGAGGGCGGGATCGAGAATGTCCGGACGGTTGGTGGCGGCGATCATCACGACGCCCTCGGAGGTGTCGAAGCCGTCCATCTCGGAGAGCATCTGGTTGAGCGTCTGCTCGCGNNNNGATCGCCGGCGCCTGCTTGCGCGCGGTCTGGAACAGGTCGCGGACCCGGCTGGCGCCCACACCCACGAACATCTCCATGAAGTCGGACCCACTGACCGACATGAACGGCACCCCGGCCTCGCCGGCCACCGCACGGGCCAACAGTGTCTTGCCGGTGCCGGGCGGGCCCACCAGCAGCACGCCCTTGGGGATCTTGGCCCCGATCTCCTTGAAGCGGGCCGGCGTCTTGAGGAAGTCGACGACCTCGCTGATCTCCTGCTTGACCCCGGCGTAACCGGCGACGTCGTCAAAGGTGGTGGACGGACGGTCGCTGCTGAAGGTCTTCGCCTTGGAGCGTCCGATCGACATGATGCCGGTCATCTGGCCCTTGGTCTGCCGCCCGATGAAGTAGATGAAGGCGGCAATGATGCCGATGAAGAAGATGTAGGGCAGCAGGGCGGTCAAGTAATTCGACGACGGCGTGGGGAAACTAACCGCCACGCCCTTGTCGCGCATCTCGGTCACATCGTTGGGCAGGGACGGGCTCGGTCCCTGGGCCGAATAGCTGGTGCCGTTCTTCAGGGTTCCAGTGATCTGACCGTTGACGTTGCTGATCTTGGCCGTGTTCACCTGCCGAGCGGCCACATCCTGGAGGAACTTGGTGTAGCTGATCGTCTTCGAACTCGAGGTCTTGACCGTGCCCACGATGAGGAGAATGGCCACCAGGCCGATGGCGGCTACGCCCCAGAGCCAACGCCAGTTCTGACCACCAGGGGTTCCCGGAGGGGTGGTTCCCTCGCCTAATGGAGGAGGTTGCTTGTTCGACTGTTTGTCGGTGCGCGGCGGGCTCACCCGGCCATGTTATTCGCACCCTTCACCATCCGGCGACCGCCCCACCTGCGGGTCGGGGGTCACATGGGTGCCAGTATCGTCTTGGCGATGTCCGAAATTGAGCCCAGCCTGTCGGCGCCTGGGAACGGAGGACCACCCCCTCAGCCCCCCGGACCGGTGCCGGAGGGCTTTGCGCCGCCGCAACGGGCCCGGACTGAGGCGGCGCCCGTCCCCCCCACGCCGAGGCACCCCGAAGTTCCGATCGGACCGCCTGCCTCCGCGGTCGGCGGGCCATTCCTCGATACGCCCTCGGTCCCTCCTCAGAGCAAGAAGCAAGCCTGGAAATGGTTCCTCTTCGCCCTTTCCGGCTTCCTGGTCGGACAAATTGCGGCGGCGGTCTTCGGTGAGGTGGCCGGCATGATCGCCGGCAAGAACAGCGCCCAGATGAGCGCCATCGTGAGGGCTGCCATCCCACCCGAGTGGTACGTCCTCTCCACCTTGCTGGGGCTGTGGATCGGGTTCATCGGGGCTCCCTGGCTGGCCAGCCGGACTCAAGGGACCCGCCGGTTCTTCTCGGACATGGGCCTCAGGTTCCGCTGGATCGATCTGGTGGGCATCGGCATCGGCGTGGCCGGGCAGTACGCCATCGGGTTGTTGTACGAACCGTTCAAGCACGACATCCACAATTTCAACCAGACCTTCAACGCCCCCTCGCAGAAGCTGACGGGGGCGTCGCATGGGGGCGGGTTCCTCGTCATCGCGCTGGCCACCGTCGTCTTCGTCCCCTTCATGGAGGAACTGTTCTTCCGCGGGCTCCTCCTCAAGGCGATCGTCCGCCTGTGCACTCCCACCTCTGCGGGAGCCGGCCGCGCCCGCGGGGCCGGAGTCCTCCTGGCGGTGATCGTCGACGGGCTCGTCTTCGGTCTGGCGCACGGAGAGTGGATCCAACTGCCCGGTCTGGCCCTGTTCGGGATGGTCCTGGCCGCGGTGTCGTATCGGACCGGTCGCCTCGGCATGAACATGGTGGCGCACGGCACGTTCAATCTGGTTGCCGTGCTGTCGATCCTGCAATCCGGAGGCGGTGTGCTCCACTGAGCGTCGCCGAGCCGATGGAAGGGGACGCGGTGGTTGACCTCCCCCCCTCTGGCCGACCCTTGCGATGGTGGGAACGCCCGTTCCCGGCCGCCACCTGGATGCCGGGGGCTGTCACCGTCCTTGGCATCGCATCGGTGATCGTGGTGGTGCTGTGGCAACTGCACCCCGGCCTCCTGCTGTCGAGCTCCACCACGACCGGGGGCGACAATGGCGGGCACTACGCCCTTCCGGCCTTCTTGAATTCAGATCTGCTGCCGCACGGGCACCTGACTGGCTGGGATCGCTCCTGGTACGACGGCTTCCCCCTCTACACCTACTACTTCCTTCTGCCCGATCTCCTGGTGGCGCTGGCCAGCCACGTCATCGGGTACGGGGTGGCCTTCAAGTGGGGCACCATCCTTGGCTCATTGCTGCTTCCCGTCACCGCCTGGGCGATGGGCCGGCTCTTCGGCCTGCGGCGCGCCTTCCCGGGAGCTCTGGCCGTCATCACGCTCTGCTACCTCTTCGACTACACGTTCACCATTGACGGGGGCAACCTCTTCTCCACCCTGGCCGGCGAGTACTCCTTTTCACTGGGTCTCAGCCTGGCCCTGCTCTTCCTGGGGCTCTTCGCCCGAGGCCTGCGGACCGGTCGCCACCGGGGCTGGGCCGCCGTAGTGCTGGCCGCCTGCATCCTGGCTCACATCGTCCCGGCCCTCTTCGCAGTGACGGGGGCCCTCCTCCTGGTCGTCCTCGAGATGCTGCCGGCGGAGATCCGGCCCCGGGATGTCTGGCTTCCCCATCGGACCGACCGGGTCATCCCGGCGGCGATGAGTCGGCCCGCCGCGCTGTGGTGGGCATTCTCCACCCTGGGTGTCGCCGCGTTGTTGTCCGGTTTCTGGTGGGCGCCTTTCGGCGCCGACCGGTCGTTCACCAACTCCATGGGCTACACCAACATCCACACCTACGTGCTCATCCTCCTGCCTGAGGCGGACTGGTGGGCCCTGACCCTCGCGGTGATGTCGGCGGTGGCCGCGTTCGCCTTGCGCAGCCGCTTCGGCATCCTGATCACGATGCTCTGCGGGCTGAGCGCGGTGGCGGTCATCTACGACCCCCAGGGCAGCCTCTACAACACGCGCTTCCTCCCGCTCTGGTTCATCTGCATCTACCTGCTGGTCGGGTGGGGCATCGCGGCGGCGGTCACCGGCGTCTGTGACCTGATCGGAAGGAAGCGGTCATCCCCGCGCACCACTACCACCCCCACCTGGCCGGTGGCCGCCGTGGTGGGACCGCTGGTGGCCCTGGTCGTCACCTTGGGCGTGGTGGTGACCCCCTTCGTCCTGTCACTCTCCGCCCTGCAGGCCATCGACATCACGCCCGGGCCGAACCAGGTGACCAATTGGTCAGCCGGGAACTACAAGGGCTACGAGGGCTGGACGGCGTACCCGGAGTACCGGGCCATCCTGCAGACCATGGAGCAGGTGGGAGCCACGCACGGTTGCGGGCAGACGATGTGGCAGTACGACCCCAGCCTGGAACGCTTCGGCACACCCATGGCCCTCATGCTCCTGCCGTACTGGACGCACGGGTGCATCGGGTCGATGGAGGGACTGCTCTTCGAATCGTCGGCCACGACGCCGTATCACTTCCTTGACCAGGCTGAGCTGTCGGCCGCGCCGTCGAATCCCATGGTCGGGCTTCCCTACCCCACCTTGAATGTCACGCGGGGCATCCGGCATCTCCAACTGCTCGGTGTGCGCTACTTCATGGCCTCGAGCCCCGAGGTCGAGGCGCAGGCCTCCGCCGACCCGGCGCTGGTGCAGGTGGCTACCATCGGACCATTCGTCTCCCGCTATGGCGGGCCGACTGTCACGACGACATGGAAGATCTACCGGGTCCTGCATGCACCGATCGTCACCCCGTTGGCCAATGATCCCGCAGTGCAGGTGGGTATCGGGGCCGGCCAATCGTCGTGGCTCAAGCCGGCGACGGGCTGGTACGAGCAACCGTCGCGCTGGGCTGTCGAGCTGGCCGCCAGCGGCCCGCCGTCGTGGCCCCGGGTCAGGATCGCCGACCCTCACCCGCCGCGCCGCGCCGTCCCACCCACCATCGTGACCCGGGTGCACGAGAGTGACAACGAGGTCAGCTTCCACGTGAGCCGCCTCGGGACCCCCGTGCTCGTCAAGGTGTCCTACTTCCCCAACTGGCAAGCCTCGGGAGCCTCCGGCCCCTACCGGGTGACGCCCAATCTCATGGTGGTCGTGCCGACCTCGCACGATGTCGCCCTTCGCTACGGCACGTCGGGGGCTGATTGGGCGGGGAGGATCCTGAGCCTGCTCGGCCTGGCCGCCCTGGTCGGAGGGGCGGTGTGGGCCCGGGCGCGGAGGCGACCGGCGGAGTGAGGACGCAGCCGGTGCGCAACCGCCCGATCAAAAACATCCCGTAGTGTTCACCGGGTCATGACTCGGATGGACCAGGTCTTCAAGGCGTACGACGTGCGGGGCATCGTGCCTGAGCAGTTGGACGCGGCCATGTGCCGGGCCATCGGGCGGGCCATGGCCCGCTTCGCCCAGGCCCCCCGAATCCTGATCGCCCGCGACATGCGGGATTCGGGCACCGCCCTGTCGGCCGCCTTCTCCGACGGGGTCCGCTCCGAAGGGGTCGACGTCACCGATCTGGGCCTGGCCTCGACCGACTTCCTCTACTTCGCGGCAGGGCATCTGGGCGCCCCGGGCGCCATGTTCACCGCCTCGCACAATCCGGCGCAGTACAACGGCATGAAGCTCTGCCTCTCCGGAGCGCGCCCGATCGGGCGTGACACCGGCTTGGCCGAGATCGAGGCCATGGCTGAGAAGCTGTTGGACGAACCCATGGGTCCGGTGACGGGGGAGTTGAGCCAGCGCGACCTGCTGCCCGAATGGGCCGACCACGTCATCTCGTTCGTCGACCAGGGCTGCCTGCGACCGTTGAAGATCGTGGCCGACACGGCGAACGGCATGGGTGGCTTGGTCGTGCCCACCATCTTCAGCCGGCTTCCATTTTCGGTCGACATCCTCTTTCCCGAGCTGGACGGGAGTTTCCCCAACCATCCGGCCGATCCGATTCAGCCCGAGAACCTGGTGGACCTCAAGCGAGCCGTGTTGGAACAGGGGGCCGACATCGGCCTGGCCTTTGACGGCGACGCCGACCGCATCTTCTTGGTCGATGAGAAGGCCCAGCCCGTCTCGGGATCGCTGACCACCGCGCTGGTGGCGGCGTCCATGCTGCGCAAGCACCCGGGCGAGACCATCCTCTACAACCTCATCTGCTCCCACGTGGTGCCAGAGGTGGTGACCGAAATGGGGGGTACCGCCGTGCGTACCCAGGTCGGGCACTCCATCATCAAGCAGGTCATGGCCGAGACGGGGGCCGTGTTCGGCGGTGAGCATTCCGGCCATTACTACTTCCGGGACAACTTCCGGGCGGATTCGGGTGTCATTACCGCCCTCCTCGTGCTTGAACTGCTGAGCCAGAGTGACCACACCCTCTCCGAGTTGCTCCGGCCCTATCAGCGCTACAGCGACTCGGGTGAGATCAACACCGACGTTCCGAGTCCGGCCGCCACCGTCGACGCCATTGCCGGACATGAGCGTGACGCCGGTGCCTCTATCGACATGTTGGATGGGCTCACGGTCGATCACGGTGACTGGTGGTACAACGTGCGTCCGTCGAACACCGAGCCGCTCTTGCGCCTCAATGTCGAGGCCAAGACGCCCGAGCTGTGCGCCGCTCATGTGGCCGATGTCAGAGATCTCATCGCCGTCTACGCCACGTCAAAAACCTGAAAGGAATGTGAGGAGTACCCATGACACTCGATCCCCTGCTGCTTGATGTCTTGGCCTGTCCGGTCGACAAGGGCCCCCTTTTGTGGTTCGCCGACGAGGAGATCCTCTACAACCCGAGGCTCCAAAAGAGTTACGCGGTGGTCGATGGTGTGCCGGTGCTCCTGGTCGAAGAGGGGGCCGATGTCGGCGATGGCGAGCACGATCGACTCACGGCTAAGGCGGAAAGGGACGGCGTGCGGTCCACCGGTCCCGTGCCGGGGTGACTCTCCCGCAGTACCTGGACACGCTGGGCATGTGGGAGGCCACGGCCGCCCTGCCCGAACAGATCAACGCCGCGCTCGACGCGTCGGCCGGTGGGCTCGAGAGCCTGCGGATTCGGGATCCCGGATCCGTCCGTGCGGTGGCGGTGCTCGGAATGGGTGCCAGTGGCCAGGCTGGTGACGTGGTGGCTGCAGTGGCCGGCGCACACTCCCCGGTCCCGATATGGGTGGGCAAGTCCTACGACCTGCCGGCGTTCATCGGCCCGCACACCCTCGCCTTCGCCGTGTCGCACTCGGGGGAGACCGAGGAGACCCGGACGGCGGCGGCGACGGCGCTCGAGAGGGGGGCGCAGGTCATCGTGATCTGCAGCGGCGGGTCGCTGGCCGAACTGGCGGCGACGGCGGGCCTTCCCCTCTTCTCCATCCCGCCTGGCCTCCCGACCTCTCGCACTGCGCTGGGCGCCACCACCGTCCCCGTCCTGATGACCCTCTCCTCACTCGGGCTGTTGCCGGACGTCACCGCGTCACTGGCGTCGGCCGCGGAGATGCTTTGCCGCCGCCGCGATGCCCATCTCGGCATGGGCAGTCCGGCCGACGAGGTGGCTCGCCGCATCGGGCGGACCATCCCGCTCATCTACGGTTCGACCGGCGTGTCAGCCGTGGCCGCACATCGCTGGAAGACTCAGGTCAACGAGAACGCCAAGACGCCGGCTTTCTTCGCCGTGCAACCTGACCTCTCCCACAATGAGGTGGCGGGTTGGGGTCAGCATGGCGACATCACCCGGCAGGTCCTCTCCCTTGTCACGTTGCGCCACGTCACCGAGCACCCGCACACGGCCCGACGGTTCGAGCTGGTGACTCAGGCCACCGACGAAGTCATGGCCGAGATCATTGAGGTCTGGGCCGAGGGCGACGATGCACTCAGCCGCTTCTTTGATCTCGCCCTCTTCGGCGATTTCGTGTCGCTGTTCATGGCCGGACGTGAGAGCATCGATCCGGGTCCGGTACCGGCCGTCGGTGCTGTGGAAGCGGGCCTGCGTTAACTGGTTCTTCGGATCTCAACGGGGTCCAGCGGCTCATACGGGCCTCGTGCTCGCGAACGTTGAATGCGCCCCCTTCGCACCATGGGGATAGTCCCGGGAGCCAAGGAAGTCCCGCTCGGTAACCAGGCATTATCGCGCGGTTGGCCGCAGCTAGAGCGGTGCGGGTCCACGTCGAAGAAGTGACCTGCACGATCCCGTACCAGGAATCATTGGTGGGGCTCTAGATGCGGGGATCACCAGGGCCATGGGTGAGGTGCCCGTCCGCGACGACCGACTCTTCGAGGGGGAGTGGGTTTCTCGATGGATTGTGTCAATACAGTCTGGACTACCGAAGAAACGGTCCAATGACCTTGGCCACGCAGCGCGGCCATCGGTCCTCTTGGTTGTGGCACCAGATCCGGCGCCTGGGCGGAGCAGTGATATGCCGGCCGTGTCGTCACTCCTGGGCTACGGTGGCTTGCCTGTGGTCCGGCAGGAAGTGGCAGGCGAAGCGGACCCCGTCCCTGAACAGGACGGAATCCAATGTCGCGTCGGTCACTTCGATCTCAAGTAGTCACAGCCGAGGGGGTGTTGGGCAGGACTCGACGGCTGCGGTGCTGCTCCGCCTTGCTCGGCGTGCTTTTACCATCCGCAGTTCTAGTAGGGGGCTGTTCCAGTAGCCCAACGGCATAAGCGGTCACGGCTACTGGCAGCGTCCATTGCAGCAGCGTAACGGGCTCGCTTGATAGCTCACCTCCGCTCACGAACTCGGGCAGTGCCCCCGAGACGAGCACGATCACAGTGCAGTTCTCTCACTGCTCTACCTCGGGGTCGAACGTCTCGGTCGTCTCCGGTGGGGTTGGGACAGGAACGTACACGGCTCCGACAAACTCCTGCTCTGTGTTAGCCAAATCTGTACGGATCTCACTAGACGTCACCTGGACTCCCAAGAGCATCAAACCAAGCATTGTCAGCTACTCGGGGCTCTCCGTGGTCATGAACAAGGCAGGCGACGCTGGGTACACGGTTCCCGGTACAGGCGGTACCGTGAAGGTGGTCGGCTCGTTCGCCGGCAACGACCTCGGGGCTAGAACGACTGCGACGGTCTATAGCAGCGAAACAGCCGCTCAGGTCTTGAGCACCTGTTCATCACCATCAGGGTTGGCGTCGATCCCGTTCGTCTCGGGTTCCACCTTCACCGGTTGAGGAAGACCAGTTCCGTGATCGGCGAATCGGCGTTCGGGTTCCCGCCGGAGCGCTTGTGATCGTAAGCGTCGCCGGAACGAGTGATGAGGAACTAGCGCATAAGTGATGAGATGACGGAGCGGGTTCTTGGTGCCCCACTTCGGGTTGGAGGCCGTGCTACGAACGCTCCGCGACAGCCTTGACTCGTTCGAGGGTGCGGAACATGTCACGCCGATTGCGGCGCTCCCGTAGGAACCCGCCGAGTGGGCGCCAGACCTTTGTGAAGATATTGTCGCCTAGGTCGAATGACTCGGTGACGTCGGTTCCTCCGTCTTGCGTGGCGCGAAACTCGTAGCGCCAGGTATTCACCGGCCGGTCCCGCATGATGACCGCGAACTCGAACACCTCGCCGGGCAGGCACTCGGTGATTTTGCAGGTGGTCCAGTAGAGGACGGGCCAGTTCTCGTTGCGCTTCACGTGACCTCGGCATGACGCGAGTCGAAGGTCCGGCCTGCCCACACTGTCCTTCAGTGCGGCCCATAACGGCGCGATCGGGGGGCGCGTAGTACCCGGGAAGGTTCACTCGCTTCAGGGGGCGCCGAGGTTCAAATGAGGGATACAATGCAACTGAGACCAGTGCATTGTGAGGTTCGATGGCCCAGACAGGTGATGTAAAAGTAAGCGACCGAGGACAGATGGCGCTACCGGCACAAACACGGCATCGCTGGGGTCTTGATGAAGGCGGGATAGTCGGTTGGGTTGACCTCGGTGACGCTGTGTTGCTCGTTCCCGGCGGGGCGAGCGAACTTCGTAACGCCCTTCTCGCTGGAGCCGACTGGGATGCTGCCCGGTCTGGCTTCGGGGATACAGAACTCGCAAACCAGTAGGGAGAGCGCGACCCCTGACCGTCCTCGTTGATGACCAGACACTTTCCGCGCTACTTCGCGGAGAGATCCGTTGGCCGGATGACGAGGTTTTCACAACTGGCCATTGGTACCTGCGCTTGTGCCAAGCCGTTGTTCGAGGCGCGGGTGGCGCGCTGTCTGGGCCTCTTCTCTTGTTGCCGCCAGGTCAACGAGAACGGGCCTTGCGTGCAGTGCTGGAGCTTCCCGAGCAGGCTCAAATGCTCAGTTGGCGAGTTGTAGCGCCGACGATGGCAATCCAGCTCGATGGTCCCGGACATGGACTGAACCTGCTTTCGCGAGAGGCTCTGGCCGTTGCCAGTCTGCTCGACGCAGAAGTGATCATGGCTCCCGGGAACGAGAACCGACTTCTACGTAACGCACTTCGCGTAGTTGGTCTGAGTTGATTAGTTATCGACCGTGAGGGGATCCCGATTGTTGA
>PNAT01000165.1 GCA_003169675.1 Acidimicrobiaceae bacterium | reverse complement strand
GCGTCGAAGAGCGCCTCGAACTCCTCGCCCGGAAGGTCAAGCACGATACGTCCGTACATGGCAATGAAACGGCGGTACGAGTCGAAAGCGAAGCGGTCGTCGCCTGTCTGCTTGGCCAACCCCTCGACCGACTGGTCGTTGAGCCCGAGGTTCAAGACGGTGTCCATCATTCCGGGCATGGAGAACTTGGCGCCCGATCGCACCGAGACAAGCAGAGGGTCCTCGGCGTCACCGATGACCTTGCCCATGGCCTTCTCCAACCGCTGACGGGCGCCGGCCAGCTCAGCGTCCATGGCACCGGGCCATCCCGATGCCATGTAGTCGCGGCAGGCGTCGGTGGAAATCGTGAATCCGGGGGGCACCGGGAGGCCCAGGACCGACGTCATCTCGGCCAAATTGGCGCCCTTCCCACCCAGGAGGTCCTTGAGCTCCATGGGGGGGCGAGGGTGCGTGTGGTCGAAATCGAAGACGTACGGCATCGGGCCTCCTTGCCCTGGCATGGCTAACCGCGTGCGAGCGGCGGTCATTGGATGGTCATACCTGTTCCCCAACCGGGGACGGAAGGCGACAGCCTACCGGCCCGTCGACACCCCCTCCGTCTCGCCGGGTGACCTCGGATCAGCTGCCCCGCCACTAAGTTGCTCGGTCAATGGGCGCCAATTCCTCCATCGCTGTTGACGCACACGACCTCGTCAAGGTGTTCCCGCGGGGCCATGTGCGGGCTCTTGACGGGGTTTCGCTGGAGGTCGAAGCGGGCACGATCCTGGGCCTCCTCGGGCCCAACGGTGCGGGTAAGACCACGGCCGTGCGCATCCTCTCGACCATCATTGGCCCCGATTCGGGGCACGCCACCATCCTGGGGCACGATGTCGTGAAGGAGGCCGACACCGTGCGGCGCATCATCGGTCTGGCCGGGCAGAACGCCGCCGTCGACGACTACCTCACCGGCCGGGAGAACATCCGCATGGTCGGTCGCCTCTCCCACATGAGTTGGAAGTCCGTTGGGGCGCGGGCCGACGAACTGTTGGAGACCTTCGGCCTGACCGACGCCGGGAATCGTGTCCTCAAGACGTACTCAGGAGGCATGCGCCGCCGGCTCGACCTGGCAGCGGCCCTGGTGGCCCAGCCCCCCATCCTCTTCCTGGACGAGCCCACCACCGGGCTCGACCCGCAGAGCCGCCAGGACCTGTGGCGGGTCATCGAAGGCCTAGTGGCAGAGGGGACGACGGTGCTGCTGACCACCCAGTACCTCGAAGAGGCTGACCGGCTGGCCCGCGACATCGTCGTCATCGACCACGGAAGGGTCATCGCGCAGGGTACCCCGGCCCAGCTCAAGGCGGACCTGGGGACCTCCGTGGTCTCGGTCACGCTGGCCGATGCCGGCACGGCCCAGAGGGCAGCGGTCCTCTTGGCACCACTGTCTGCACAGCCGCCGCTCGTTGAAGGCGCCACGGTGGATCTCACGGTCGACGACGGGCCCAAGGTGGCCGTAGAAGTGCTGCGCTCACTGGACTCGGCTGCCCTGTCCCTGGCTGGACTTGCCCTCCGGGAGCCCAGCCTGGACGACGTGTTCTTGACCCTCACCGGCCACAAGGCCGAGGTTGCGAATGATGGAGGCACCCCCGCATGACGACAATAACTGTCGCAACCCGGCCCACCGAGGCCCCGGCGGGCCACCGGCTGCGCTTCATGTTCGCCGACATGATCACCGTCACCTGGCGCAATCTGTTGGCGCTGACCAGGATTCCCGAGGCTCTTTTCTTCACCACCTTGCAGCCGATCATGTTCGTCCTGCTGTTCCGCTACGTGTTCGGTGGCGCCATTCCCATTCCCGGTGGCATCCCCTACGTCGACTACATGATGCCGGGGATCTTCGTGCAGGCCGTGATGTTCGGGGCGGTCGGGACCAGTGTCGGCCTGGCCGAGGACCTCCAGAAGGGACTGATTGAGCGCTTCCGGGCCCTCCCGATGGCCCGCTCGGCCGTGCTGGCCGGGCGGACCACCGCCGATGCGGTCCGCAATGTCTTCGTGGTCCTCATCATGACCGGGGTCGCCTTTGCCGTTGGGTTCCGGATCAACACGACCGTGGTCGATTACGTGCTCGGCGCCGCCCTGCTCGTCGCCTTCGCCTACTCCATGAGCTGGGGTTTCGCCGCCATCGGGCTGGCCGCCCCGAACAGCGAGACGGCCCAGGTGATGGCCTTCCCCATCCTGATACCTCTGACCTTCGCCTCCACCGCCTTCGTGCCGATCCAGGCGCTGCCCGGGTGGCTCCAGGTCTTCGCCCGCCACCAGCCGGTCTCGGTCGTGATCAACGGGGCGCGCTCACTCATGGTGGGCGGCTACTACCACTCGACCAGCTCGCTCTGGTACGCCCTGCTGTGGATCGCCGCCCTCCTGATCGTCCTGGTGCCGCTCGGGGTGTGGCGCTACCGCAAGACCAGCTAGGGCGACATCTCACCGGTCCGGCGGCGCAGCTCGGACACCAGGTCACCGATGGGAACGCGGACTTGCTCGGTGGTGTCACGATCCCGAACGGTGACGGCGTCGTCATCGAGGGACTCGAAGTCGACCGTCACGCACCATGGTGTCCCCACCTCATCTTGACGTCGATAGCGCTTGCCGATGCCCTGGGTCGTGTCGTAGTCGCACATGAAGTGCGGCTGCAGGCGAGCCAGCACCTGACGGGCGAATGGCTCCAGCGGCTCCTTCTTGGACAACGGGAGCACCGCCACCTGGTAGGGCGCCAAGCGCCAATGGAGGCGAAGCACGTTGCGAGGTTCTCCGGCTACCTCGTCCTCGTGGTAGGCGGCGATCAGAAACGCCATCATGGTGCGGGTGGCCCCCGCCGCCGGCTCGACCACGTGCGGGACGTAGCGCTCGTTGGTCCCCGGGTCGAAGAAGTCCAACTTCTCGCCCGACGCCGCGGCATGGGCCAAGAGGTCAAAGTCGCCCCGGTTGGCGATGCCTTCCAACTCGTCCCAGCCCCAGGGGAAGAGGAATTCGACGTCGGCCGTGCCCCGTGAGTAGTGGGACAGCTCGCTGGTCTCGTGGTGGCGCAGTCGGAGCTTCTCCTCGGGGATGCCGAGGTCGAGATACCAGGCGAAGCGCTCCGTGAGCCAGTAGTCGAACCATTCCTGGCTCTCGCCGGGAGGCACGAAGTACTCCATCTCCATCTGCTCGAACTCTCGGGTGCGGAAGACGAAGTTCTGCGGCGTGATCTCGTTGCGGAACGACTTCCCCACCTGGGCGATGCCGAAGGGTGGCTTCTTGCGGGTCGTTCCCAATACATTGGCGAAATTGACGAACATGCCCTGGGCCGTCTCGGGACGCAGGTAGGCCACGTGACCCTCGTCCTCCACCGGGCCGGCGTGCGTCTTGAACATGAGGTTGAAGGCGCGAGCCTCGGTCAGGTCGTGTGAGCCGCAGTTGGGGCAGACCCCATCGATCTTGTCCTCACGCCAGCGCTCGTGGCAGTTGCGGCAATCCACCAGGGGGTCGGTGAAGGTGGCCAGGTGCCCCGAGGCCTTCCACACGTCGGGCGGCGAGAGGATGGCGGCGTCCAGGCCGACCACATCATCGCGGAGCTGCACCATGGATCGCCACCAGGCGTTCTTGACGTTGCGCAGCATGTTGACCCCGAGCGGTCCGTAGTCGTAGGTCGAGCGGAACCCGCCGTAGATGTCGGCCGAGGGGAAGATGAAGCCACGGTGCCGGCACAGGCGGACCACCTTCTCCATGAGGTCATCGGAGGCGGCCGCGGCGTCGGTCATCGGAGCACACTACCGGAGGCAATTCTGGCGGTGACCTCGTCGGCCAGCAGCCGTCCCCGCACGGTCAGGACGGCGCGGTCCCCCCGGCGGACCAGCAGCCCATCCAAATTGCCGAGATCGGCCAGAGAGCCCCACGGCACGCCGCGAGGTGTCCGCAGGGAAAGGGAGAGCCCCTCGAACTCGATCTGTTCGGCAGTGAGGACCTCGTGCCCGGCTTCGGGTGAACGGCCGGAGGTGACGGCGTCGATGTAGCGGTCCGGCGTGCGGATGTTCCACCAACGCCGGCCGTCATGGTGACCGTGGGCAGCCGAACCGATCCCCAGGTAATTGCCCTGCTCCCAGTAGAGACGGTTGTGACGGCACTCATGGCCCGACCGGGCCCAGTTGGAGATCTCCTCCCACTGGTATCCGGCCGACGTGAGGACCTCCTCGGCGATCTCGTAACGACGGGCCAGGACGTCCTCGTCGGGATGCCGGTCGGTGGCCCGGGCCAACGGTGTCCCCGGTTCGACGGTGAGGGCGTACGCGCTGATGTGAGGAGGCGGATGATCCAGCGCCAGGACGTCGGCCAGCGTGCGATGCCAGTCGACATCGGTCTCGGTGGCGCCGCCGAAGATCAGATCAAGGTTCCACATCTCAAACCCGGCCGCAGCCACGGCATCGGAGACGCGCGCCGCGGCGTCGGGCACATGGCGGCGACCCAATCCGGCCAGCACATGCGCGTGGGTCGACTGCAGGCCGAAGGAGAGCCGGTTGACACCCGCCGCGCCATAGGTCGCGAGGTGCTCATGGTCGGCGTCCTCGGGATTGCACTCGACGGTAACCTCGGCATCGGGCGCATGGGGAATGGCCTCCAGGATGCGGCAGAGGGTCGCCGGTGGGAGTCGGGACGGGGTCCCGCCTCCGAAGAAGATGCTGGTGGCAGGAGCGAGGTGGCCCTCCGCAGCCAGGCGGCCGAGGTCGGTCACGCAGGCGTCGGCATAGCGCTCCATGAGGTGGTCCCGGTCGGTGTAGGTGGCGAAGGCGCAGTAGTCGCAACGCTCCCGGCAGAAGGGGATGTGGACGTAGACGCCGAAGCCGCTCAAAGTCCGGCCACGGAGCGCACCGAGCGGATGCGCCGGTCGAGGTGCACCTCCATGGCTTCGGTGGCCAGCTCGGCCACCTCGTCGGCGCCGGGCGGCGGGGGCCCGGCCAGCACGGCGGCCAGGTCACCGCCCAGTATCCGACGCGACAACTCGAGGGCGGCCGGGCTCATCGGCCGTCCGCTGCGATGGGCCCGGCACAGCGCCCCGCCGACCACCAGGTCGAAGGCGACCAGGTCGACTACACCGTCGGGCTCTCCGCAGGCGGCGCAGGCGTCGAGTACCGGGGCCGCTCCTTCGAGGACGAGGGCCTTGAGAAAGAACGCCGGGGCGAGCAGCATCGGGTCCGAGCCCGGGTCGGACAACGCCCGCAACGCCCCCACCAGCATGGCGTAGAGCCGATGATCAGGGTGGCGTTCCTGGGCCATCTGGTCCGACACCTCGAGCAGGGCCAAGCCCTTGGGGAGTCGGGCCAGGTCCTCGCGGACGGCTCGGAACGTATCGAGCACCTCGACCTGGTTGACGATGTCGAGGTCGCTGCGCCCCTGCCACAACAGGACGTCCACATGAGTCAGTGGCTCCAGCCGGGCCCCGAACTTGCTCAGGGTGCGGCGCACCCCCTTGGCCACGGCCCGCACCTTGCCGTGCCCTTCGGTCAGCAGGACGATGATGCGGTCGGCCTCGCCCAGCCGGTAGGTGCGCAGGACCACGCCGGTGTCACGGAAGAGGCTCATCGCTGCGGTGTCTCGTCGTCGGGGGTGGCGGGGGCCGCGGCGGCCGCGGCGGCCGCTCGTCGGGCCTCGTCGATCGACCGATTGTGTGCCTCCTGGGCCGGGCGGATCCGGGCCTGGGCCATGGCCCCGTGCGAGTTCTTCCCGTAGAGGAGGTTGCCGCCCCCGATGAGAATGACCAGCGCACCGATGGTGACCAGCGGGGTCAAGGCGTCGTGGAAACCGATGGCGGCCAGGACGATCAGGAAGCCGAGGACGAGGATGCCGCCCACCAGGGCGACCCGGCTCATCCTCATGGGGAGGCACTCATCGGCGGGGACTCATCGGCACAGGCCCATTGTCACGGATTGACGGCGCCGAAGCGGCGGATCCTCTGCTGGAAGTCGACCACCGCCTCGTAGAGGTGCCCGCGCCGCATGTCGGGCCACAGGACCTCGGGGAAGACGAGCTCGCTGTAGGCGATCTCCCAGAGCAGGAAGTTCGAAATCCGCGTCTCGCCCGAGGTGCGGATCACCAGGTCGGGATCGGGCATGTCGGGAAAGTAGAGGTGGCGCCGGATCGCCTTCTCGTCGACCTTGCCGGGTGCGATCCCTTCTTCGACGAGCGCCCTGACGGCATCGACGATCTCGGCCCGTCCGCCGTAATTGAAGGCCATGGTCATGGTCATGCGCCTGTTGTGCTTGGTGAGTTCGATGGACTCGTCCATCCGCTTGAGCACCCGACGGGGCACCCGCCAATCCCGGCGCCCGGCGAAGCGGATCTGCACGCCCTTCTCATTGAGTTCGTCGCGGCGCCGCATGAGGAGGGACTCGTTGAACCCCATGAGATAGCGCACCTCGTCGGCCGGACGGCGCCAGTTCTCGGTGGAGAAGGCATAGAGGGTGAGCCAGCGGACGCCGATCTCAAGGGCGCCATCGACCACATCGAGGAGGGCTTCCTCTCCGGCGGCGTGACCTTCCGTGCGGGGCAGGCCACGGGCGCTGGCCCAGCGCCCGTTCCCGTCCATGACGCAGGCGATGTGGACGGGAACCTTGGTGCGGTCGAGAAGGTCGGGAACCGGGTCGACGTCGCCCTGCTCGGGGATGGTGTAGGACACGGGGTGAACCTACCGCGCCCGCACCATCGCAAACTCAGTGCTTTGGGCCGTCGGTGTGGAACGGCTAACCGCTCAAGTCGTGCTTGGCCTCGTACATGGAGCGGTCGGCCCGATCGATCACGGAGTGCACGGTGTCGTCGGGCTGCCAGATGGCGTATCCGATGCTGGCGGTCACTTGATGCCGCTCGCCCCGTGCCTCCAACGGGCCGGACATCACATCACGGAGACGGCCGACCAGTCCCTGCAATTCGACGTCGGAGTCGATGTGGGCGGTGATGACGAACTCGTCACCGCCCCATCGGGCGACCAGATCCTCGTCGCGCACCGCCTGCCGGAGGCGCTTCGACACCACGCGCAACACCTCGTCGCCCATCTCGTGCCCGTACCGGTCGTTGACCCTCTTGAAACCGTCCAGGTCGAGGAAGGCGAAGGCGAGGCGGACCGGGGAAAGCCGGGACTTGGCCTCTTCGACTGCTTGTTCGAAGGCGTTCCGGTTGAGCAGACCGGTGAGTGGGTCACGCGTGGCCAACTCCTCCAACGCCAGTCGGCTGGCCCGCAGCTGGCTGACATCATGGCCTGACACCACCATGCCCCGGACGGTCGGATCGTCGACCAGGTTGACCAGGCTGAGCTCGAACGGGATCGACAAGCCGTCCGAACGAACGAGACGAAGCTCAACGGTCGTGGGAGCGATCTGCCACGATGGGGCGTCGAGCGCGCGTGCCAGGGCGGAAGCCAGATCACCCACGTCCGCCGGATCGACGATGTTGGCGAAGGGCCGACCCTCAATGAGCTCCTGGTCCAGGCCGAGGAGCCGCGTCAGCGCACCGGACGCTGATTCCACCACACCATCAGCGCCCACCAGCATGATGAGGCTGGCCACGTGGTGCACCAGGGCCCGGAACCGCTCCGTCTGGTCGGTCGCCAACTCCCAACGACGACGGTGTGTGATGTCGCGGATTGAGAGCAGGATGGCACCGATGTCGGGGTCAGCCAGCCGGTTGGCGCCCACCATCTCGACCAGGCGCCACCCGTTGGGGGTCCGGACCCGCAGCTCTATGAGCGTTCCGACCCCCTTCTCCTGCACGCTCAGGAGTGACACCGACGCCATGGGAACGTCGTCGGGATGCACCAATTCGATGGCGGACCGCCCGATCCACGAAGCCACGTCCTCGCCGATGAGTTCTTCCGCTGCCTCGTTGACCCACAGGAGCTGCGCCTGTGCGTCCAAAGCAACAAGGGCGTCTGGCAAATGGCTGACAATTGCTTCAGAAGCAGGCAGGGCTCCTCCTTCCCAGTATTGGTCCCCACTCCAATTTGGCCTGCCTTCCGCTCCTTGAGGAAAACCTTACACAGCCCTGCCCCAGGGAGTCGCAGCCGGATCGTCGGCTCGACGCCGGGGTGGGTGCGGCCCACCAGCAGCGTGGCCGTAGGCGTCACAGGCGATGGCTACGGTTCATGCGGTGGTCACTGATGACGAGGTGGAGCAGGCGCTGGCCGCGGTGACCAATTCACTGCCCGGTGGAGGGGAGGAACGGCCGGGACAACTGCAGATGGCCCTGGCGGTGTCCCGGGCCATCGGAGAGGCGCGTCATCTGATCGTCCAGGCCGGTACCGGGACCGGAAAGTCACTGGCCTACCTGGTGCCGGCCGTGTTGAGTGGCCAGAAGGTGGTGGTGGCCACGGCCACCAAGGCGCTCCAGGACCAGCTGGCCGAGAAGGATCTTCCCCAGGTGAAGGCCGCCCTGGGGGCGCCCTTCACCTTTGCCGTCTTGAAGGGGCGCAGCAACTACATCTGCCGGCAGCGGGTGGCCGAAGTGGGATCGGGCGGGATCCAACCCGAGCTGACCGGGCAGGGCGGTCGGGAGTCCGGAGAGGTAGAGGTTGAAGTTGAGGTTGCGGCGGAGGGTGACGACAGGGTGGACCACGGCGAGGCGCCGGAAGGACTGGTCGAAGAGGTGCAGTCCTTGTTGGCTTGGTCGGGGACCACGCCGAGTGGTGACCGGGGCCACTTGCCCTTCGAGCCAAGTGCCAAGGCCTGGGGCATGGTGAGCGTGGGACCGCGGGAATGCCCCGGGGCCTTCAACTGCCCCTCGGGCAGCCGGTGTTTCGCCGAGGCGGCCCGAGAGCGGGCGGCGGCGTCCGACGTGGTGGTGGTCAACACCCACCTCTACGGCGCCCACCTGGCCAGCGGGCGGGCCGTGCTGCCCGAGCACGACGTGGTGGTCTTCGACGAGACCCACGAGCTCGAAGAGGTGATGACCTCCAGCCTGGGGGTCGAGGTGACGCCGGGGCGCTTCCGGGCCCTGGCCCTGGCCGCCCGCCCGCTGGTGGACGAGCGCGAGGCCGACCTTGTGGCCTCCCTGCTGGCGACTGGTGAGCAGCTGGGCTCGCTCCTGGCCGACCGGGTGGGCACGCGCGTCCTCCACCACGATGCCGAGCCTCCGGTCGACGACAGCACGCTGGCCGAACTTCTGGGCCGGGCCGCTGACGCCACCGGGCGGGTCACCGACGCCCTCCGGCGAGGCGGCGTCCAGCGTTCATTGTTGGCCGAGGGTGGAGCTGATCCGGACCGCTTGAGCCGGAAGACCCGAGCCATCACGGCGGCCAGTCACCTGACCGACGACCTGCACCGCTTCGTCTCACCCCATGACGGAGAGGTGGCCTGGGTCGATGGCACCCGGCGTAACGTGCGGCTCCGGCTCTCCCCGATTGACGTGGGTCCCGTGCTGTCGGCCGCGCTGTGGGGTGAGATCACGGCGGTGATGACCAGCGCCACCGTGCCCCCGAGCTTGGTGGAACGGGTCGGCTTGGAGGAATTCGAGACGGACGAGCTCGACGTGGGGAGCCCCTTCGACTACCGCGCGCATGCTCTGCTCTATGTGGCCCGCCATCTCCCCGACCGACGCGCTCCGGAAGCCGAGGCCGCGCTGCACGAAGAGTTGGCCCTTTTGATCGCGGCCGCCGGAGGGCGCACGCTGGCCTTGTTCACCAGCCGGCGGGCGACCGAGGAGGCGGCGGAGGCGCTGGCCGCCGATCTTCCCTACGCGGTATGGCAGCAGGGTGACCTACCCAAAGGACGGCTCCTGGAGGAGTTCGCCCGGGACGAGACGTCGTGCCTCTTCGCCACCTTGGGCTTCTGGCAGGGGGTGGACATCCCCGGGCGAGCGCTGTCACTGGTCACCCTGGACCGCCTCCCGTTCCCTCGTCCCGATGATCCCCTGCTGCAGGCGCGCCGGGCGCGGGCCGGCGGACGCGCCTTCTCGCTCGTTGACCTGCCTCGGGCGGCCACCCTCCTGGCTCAGGGGTCGGGCCGGTTGATCCGCACGTCAGAGGACCGGGGAGTGGTCGCCGTGCTGGATTCCCGCCTGGCCACGGCGAGTTACCGGGGTGTGCTCCTGGGTGCCCTCCCCCCCATGCGGCGGACGGTCGAACGTGGCGAGGTCGAAGCGTTCCTGCGAGAGGCGTTGGCGGGCTAGTGCTTCGACACCTTCGTTGCCGGCGTCCCACATGTGCCGCATTTGGTCGCTCCGTCCCTGAGCGGCGTCCCGCAATCCATGCAATAGACCGCTGGTCGATCCAAGGGTCCGCAATGATGGATGGCCGGCGCGTCAACCTCCCGCTGCTTCCCACACCAGCTGCAGTGGATGACGGCCGGGGGATCGGCAGTTTGGAGGGTGGTTCGAGGTCGCGTCATGGTCATTGACGGCGCGGAGACGCCGCGGGCATTTGTCATTGCCTGGACGAGCTCCGGGTCGAAAGGATTCGCCGAAAGTCGAGGCGGGACACCGGGTGGTGTCTGACCGGCTGGGGCGGAGGGCTTTCGGCGGACCGAGGCAACCGGCCTGAGTTGTCGCGCCTGCGAGGACACGGGCCACGCCGAAAAGGAGAAGATGAGGAAGAAGACCCAGGCACCGAATGCGGTGAGTAGGTCGAGTCCCACCAGGATCTTCAAGTTCCCAAGATTTGATCCGAAGGTTAATGCTGTTCCATTTCTGACAGCGTTGTTCAGGTCAACGATCTGCACGATAAAGGTGACCATCACCAAGAGGACGGGAGTCAGGGGCACCACGATCCAGTTCCGTGAATAGCCGGCCTTCATGATGATCTGGCGGATGGCGAAGAAGTTGAGCGCCGAAAGGCCGAGGAAGATCACAAGACCTACGATGCCTCCGGCCGCCGAGGCCAAAACTGCTGCTTCCATCGCTGGTCTCTCCTTCCCCCTCCGACCGGCCTTGACCATTCCCTGGGGCGACCAAGACCGGGCGGAAAGTGTAGCCCCGCAACCCGGCGCCCTGGAGGGTGACGGGCTTGAATGGACGCCTCCTCAGTCGTCGAAGTCGAACGTGTGGGTGCCGTCCGACAGCCAAGTTCCCGTCGTTGCCACTCGACCGACCCATCGACCGGCGACCTCTCGGAGGTGCGCCCGCTCGATTGTGTAGGCACGTTCCCTGCCGCGTACCTCA
Source organism: Acidimicrobiaceae bacterium (assembly GCA_003169675.1). Lineage (GTDB taxonomy): Bacteria > Actinomycetota > Acidimicrobiia > Acidimicrobiales > RAAP-2 > Bog-473. The sequence goes on along the minus strand of PNAT01000165.1, from coordinate 7,394 downwards.
CAACTGATGAGTCCGGCGTCGGTGAGGATTTTCAGATGGCGTGAGATCGCCTGCCAGGGTAAGTCGAAACGCTCCGAGATCTCCTGCGAGGTCATGTAACCGCCAAAGTCGTGCAACATGGCCAAGATGCCTCGCCGCGTGTCGTTGGCCAAGGCATTGAACACGGTGCGCAACGTCGTGTTGTCCGCCACATCCTCAAGCGATGGTGGGTGCTTCCTGCCCCACGAGGGGATCCGCCGGCCAGTGGTCATTTCCAGATACTAAACGGTTTTGTTTAGTATCTGAAATACGAGTGCCAAAGCTCCGGCCACGAGACCCCGGACGAGGAGCCCGACACACTCAAGGCAGCTCCGCTGAACTCATCGGCGCTCAGTAGCCCAACCGGTTGAGCATCTCGTCGCGATCCTGCCAGTGCTTCTCCACTTTGACGTGGAGGTCGAGGTAGGCCCCCTCGGGCAGCGTTTCGCGCACGGCGATCCCGACCGCCTTCAGGATTTCGCCGCCCTTGCCGATGACAATGCCCTTCTGCGAATCACGCTCGACGATGATCTCGCAGCGGATGTGGGGCCACTCCCACTCGGTGACCCGGCAGCTGATGGAGTGCGGCAGCTCATCATGGGTCTTCGCCAAAAGCTGCTCACGGACCAGTTCGGCCACCCACAGGGCCTCGGGGGTGTCGGTGACCACGTCGGAGGGAAAGAACGGTGGACCTTCGTCGAGGGAGTCGACGATGTGCGCGGTCAGCGCATCGACCCCTTGTCCGCTGCGGGCCGAGACCGGGAAGTACTCAACCGTTGGCAGGTCGACGATGGCCTCAAGCGCTGCCTTCACCGTCACCAGGCGCTCGAGGATTTGGTCACCACCGGCCTTGTCGATCTTGTTGACCACCACTACCAGATGGGGTGCCTCGTCCCCCCGTTGCACCTCGCGAAGCGACCGCTCGAGAACCGTGCGGTCGCCGGGACCGACGGCGGCGGTGGCATCGACCAGAACCAGGATCATGTCGACATCGGTCAGCGCACTGGTCGCCGTCTCGTTGAGCCGTGCCCCCAGGGTGCTGCGGGGTCGGTGGATGCCCGGCGTGTCCACGAAGACAACCTGGGCCTCGGGTTGATGGAGCACCCCCAGGATGCGGTGGCGTGTGGTGTTGGGGCGCGACGAAGTGATCGAGACCTTGGTCCCCACCATCTTGTTGACGAGGGTGGACTTGCCCACGTTGGGCCGCCCCACTACGGCGACAAAACCCGAACGCACGCTCAGCCGTCCGAGGTGTCAGTGGCCGCCGCATGGCCGTTGGGCTCAATCAGCACCCGCCCGATGCGACGGCCCCGCACGCTCAACGCTGTCAAGCGGAACCCGTCGACCTCCACCGAGTCGCCCTCGTCAGGTACCCGACCCACCAGGTCGAGCATGAGACCGCCCACGGTGTCCCAGGTGCCGTGGGGCAACTCGGATCCCAGCAGCTCATCCGCGTCGTCCACCGAGATGAGCGCGCTCACCAGCACCGAGCCGTCACTCTGACGCTCGACGGTGGGCTCCTCGACATCGAATTCGTCGACGATCTCCCCCACCAGCTCCTCGAGGAGGTCTTCCAAGGTGACCAGGCCAGCCGTGCCGCCATACTCGTCGACCACGATCGCCATGTGGAATTTCTCCTCCTGCATCTGGCGCAGCAGGGCGGAGACCTCCATGGACTCGGGCACGAACTTGGCCGAACGCGCGCTGTCACGCACCATGTGCTCCGCCTTGCCGACGCGCTCGGCTCGCACCAGATCCTTGGTGTAGGCGATGCCGATGACGTCGTCGATGCCTTCCTCGTGCACCGGAATGCGGCTGTAGCCCGCGGCCAGTGCGGCCTCCAGGGCGGAGGTGACCGAATTGTCGGCTTCCACGGTGACCATGTCGGGGCGGGGCACCATGACCTCGCGCACCACGGTGTCACCGAAGTCGATGATGGAGTGGATGAAGGTCCGCTCCTGGTGGGCGATCACGTTCTCCTCGTGGGCCACGTCGGCCATGGCCTTGAGCTCGGAGTCGGTGATGTACGAGGGGCGTATGCCGTCCTCGCTCCCACGCGGGCTACCGATGATCACATTGGCCAAGCCGATGAGCAACGACGAGATCCAGCGGATGGGCGGGAAGCGCACCAGGGCGCTGACGATGGGGGCGCTCAGTAAAGCCGCCCGCTCGGAGTTGTGCACGGCCCAGTTCTTGGGCACGGCTTCGAAGAACACGAAGATGACCACTACTTCGAAGACGGCGCCGACCAGGACCCCGATGCCCCCGAGCACGTGCTCGGCCACCACGCCCAACAGGGTGGCCGAGACCAGCTGACAGATCAGCACGAGGAGGAGGATCGGATTGAGGAACTGAGCGGGCTGCTCGGTCAGGCGGGCCAACTGACGCGAACCCCGCCGCTTCTGGTCCACCATCGACTTGGCCTTGACCCTGGTCATCCGCACCAGGCTGGTCTCGGCCAGGGCCAGCATGCCCGAGGCCACCAGGAGGACGGCGATCAGGATGACAAAGATCACATCCAAGGTATGGAGACCGGTGGTGGCGATCACCGCGACGTCCGGTAGTAGCGGGTGAGGAGTCGCTGCTCCAGCGCCTCCATCCGCTCCGCCTCGCCATCCTCCTCATGGTCCATGCCGAGGAGATGGAGCAGTCCGTGGACCACCAGCAGGGCAACCTCATCATCAAAGGTCACCTCATGTTCCACCGCGTTGCGGGCCGCCACGGTGGGGCAGATCACCACGTCGCCGAGCAAGGTGAGTGAGCCCTGCTCGGCCGAACTCCCCGGACCGCTCCCACCCCGGTCGGGTGAGCGACCGGAGGGACCCGGCTCGTCCTCAATGGGGAACGAGAGCACGTCGGTCGGCCCGCTCTGGCCCAGGAACTGCTCATTCAGCGCGGCAATGGCCTCCTCGTCCACAAAGAGGAGGGAGACCTCGGTCTCCCCCTTTATCCCCCGGGCGGCCAACACCTGGCGGGACAGCTCGGCCCAGCGGGACACATCGATCGGGTGAGCTTGCTGCTCATCGGCGGCATAGACGTCGATGCTCACTGCGTGAGTCCCGCCCGCCCTTCCGCCACTTCGTAGGCGTCCACAATGTCGGCCACGATCTTGTGGCGCACGATGTCGCGCCGGTTCAGGTGGACGAATGCGATGTCCTCAATCGCACCCAGCACGGGTTCGAGGCCGACGAGTCCCGAGCGGCCGCCCGGCACGTCAATCTGGGTGACGTCACCGGTGACCACGCACTTGGAGCCGAACCCGATGCGGGTCAGGAACATCTTCATCTGCTCGGGCGTGGTGTTCTGCGCCTCGTCGAGGATGATGAAGGAGTTGTTGAGCGTCCGGCCGCGCATGAAGGCAAGCGGCGCCACCTCAATGGTGCCCCGGTCCAGCAGACGTTGGGCGCCTTCGGGCTCGAGCAGGTCGTAGAGGGCGTCGTAGAGGGGGCGCAGGTAGGGATCCACCTTGGCCATCAGGTCGCCGGGCAGGAAGCCCAGGCGCTCGCCGGCCTCCACCGCCGGCCGAGTCAAGATGATGCGCGTCACCTGACGGGACTGCAAGGCGTGCACGGCTTGGGCCACCGCCAGGTATGACTTCCCGGTCCCGGCCGGCCCGATCCCGAAGGTGATGATGTTCTGGGAGATGGCGTCGGTGTAGCGCTTCTGCCCCGCCGTCTTGGGCCGCACCGTCCGGCCTCGGGCAGAACGCAGGACCTCGGTGGTGAGCACCTCGGCCGGGCTGACGTCGTCCTTCACCATGACGATGGTGCGGCCCACGTCCGAGGCATCGAGACGCTGACCCTGCTCCAACAGCACGACCAGCTCGTCGAACAGACGACCCACCCGCTCGGCGTCGCCGCCTTCGATGCTGATCTCGTTGCCGCGCGCCACGATGCGGACGTCGGGGAACGCCTCTTCGATCAACCGCAGCAGTTCGTCGCGCTCTCCGAGCAGGCCCACCATGAGGTGGTTCCCGGGCACGAGGATCTTGACCGGAGTGGGACTCACCCCGGGGGCCAACTCATGGGGCGGCCACCGATCACATGGAGATGCAGATGGGGGACGGAGTTGGTGGCGTCTTCGCCGACGTTGAACACGAGCCGGTAGCCACTGTCGGCCACGCCGTCGTTCTCGGCCACCCGCCGGGCCGTGACGATCATGTCGGCCATCACCTCGGCGTCGTCGGCCACCACCGTCGCCGCGTTCTCGATGTGACGGCGGGGAATGACGAGGACATGCACAAGGGCCTGTGGGTTCAGGTCGCGAAAGGCGACGCAGTGGTCGGACCGTTCGACGATGTCGGCGGGAATCTCACCGGCGACGATGCGACAGAAGATGCAGTCCTGCGGGTTGGTCGTCTCGCTCACCGCCGGCCGATCACTCGGCAGCACCACCGGCGTGGGCGTCGGCCCGGGTCCCCTTCAGCTCCGGGTAGAGATGCTCGAGGCTGCCGGGGGCGATCCGGCTCGACTCGATAAAGCGCTCCACGTCCGCCTGCTGGAGCCGGATCACGCGGCCGAACTTGTAGGCCGTCACCATCCCCTCGTCGATGAAGCGGTACAGACTGCGCAACGTCACGCCCAGGTGTTCAGCCGCCTCTTTGGTGCTCATCCAACGAATCTGATCGTCCACCAGTCTCCCGAATCCCTTGCCACCGAGGGCACCGTGCCCATCTGTGCATTCCGATGCTATCCCGCGCCTGTAACTGCTCATCCGCGGCGCAGCGGCCTCTCGGCGCCGGGGCGCGCCCCCGAGCGGAGAACCGACGGCGGGGACTCGTTCGATGGTGCGGCGGTGACGAGAACCGGAGGAACCGACGAGGACCCAGTGCGGGTGTGCCAGTGCGGTGTGCCAGTGCGGTGTGCCGGTGCGGTGTGGCGGGGCGCGACGTGGTCAGGAGGTGACGCGCAGACCCAACTCGTCGAGGCGGCGAGACATGGCGTCGGGTGTCACTCCGAAGAGGCAGGCGATGGCCCGGAGGTCCTCGGCCCGGATGGTGATCATCCGGCCGTTGAAGTCCTGGCGCTGCACCTGGATCATGCTCAGGAAACGACGGAGCAGGTCGCGCTCGGGACCGCTGACGGAATTCAACTTGGTCAGATCGATGGTGACCTTTTCGTGGCCGTCCCAAGGGCGCAGTTGACGGCGGGCCCGGGCCGGGCTCTCGGTCTGGCCGTTGCCCCCGCCGTCGCGCTCACCGGAGGGACCCCACCGGTTGGCGTCGTCGTCCTGGGGCAGCAACTGATCGACAGGGACGTCGTACAGCTTCGCCAGTCGTTGCAGGCGTGGCACCGAGATGGCGCGCTCGCCTCGTTCATAGGCGCCGAGTACCGACGCCTTGAACTCCTGATCGGACATGGCCTCGACGGCCTGCAGAGACAGACGCATCTGTTTGCGCACGGCGCGCAGGCGCGAACCAACCGCCCGCGCATATGCGGCGCGCGCAGTTTCCTCCTGCTCGTCCTCGTCGGGTACCACCGTCTGGTTGACCATGACCATCGAATCCTCGCTGCTTGCGTTCGTGCGCTGCTAATTGTCTCCCGACGACAACTCCCCCGACAGCCCCCCGCGAATCCGCCGGACCCCAGATGAATCCAGCGGGTGCACAGGGTGTGCCCGCAAACTGCTACCTCCGCCAGTGTTGCTCACTCAGCGTGGTGATTGCAAGGACCGTTTCGCGTTGCGTTCGTGTTGTGATTCCTTTGCCGACCTGCTACCGGGTCCGGCCGGGCCTCGAGACGGCCCCCGAAGCCTCCTGCACCAGGCCATTGCGTAGGGCACATAACAGCAGGCCGGCGGCCACGGCTGCCGTCTCGGCACGGAGGATCCCGGGGCCCAGACCCACCACCGGATAGCCCCCCGGGGCCAACTCGGAGTCGTCCCATCCGCCCTCGGGGCCGACCGCCATGGCGGGCATGGCCACGCTCGGTGGATCGCCACCGGGATGGGCCAGGGCCAGCGGGGCGGGCGCCACCTCGTCGGCCAGGGCGCCCAAACCGAGGACGCCGACCACCTCGGGCAGCCAGGGGTTGCGGCTCTGTGCGCCCGCCTCGCGCACCACCCGGCGCAACCGCTCGACGGCGCGGACACCGCGCTCTCCGTCCCAGCGCACGACGGCGCGGGCCGAGCGGAGCACGGCGATCCGGTCGACCCCGGCCTCGGTCAGTTTCTGCACCACCCACTCGGGGCGCTCACCCTTCACGGGGACGAATCCCACGGTGACCGGCGGCGTCAAACGGGGGACGACGGTCACGGGCCCGTCGGCCTCGAGCACGTCGATCTCCGGCGCCTCGGGACCCGCCCCGCCCGATCCCGGTCCGGCCGGTGCCCGGTAGCGGCACAGGCGCCAGTGACCCCGGCCGTCGGCCGCCACCACCGGCTCGCCCCGGCGCAGGCGCAGGACGCGGGTGAGGTGGTGGGCGTCGTCGGCATCGGGGACGGGCCGCTCGAGATCGAGGACGTAGACGAGGGCGGCGGCGCTGACCGACGCCGGATGGCCCACCGGCGCCTGACCGGCGGGAGTGGGTCGGCGCACCGGCGGCTGACCGGGATCCTCGGGGGGCACCGGACCGGTTCCGATCAGCCGAAGGCGGAGCGGAGGCGGGCCATGAGACCTTCGTCGGGCGGCGAGATCTCCTCGGAGCGCTCGGCCGCCAGCTGCCGGAGCAGCTCCTCCTGGGCCTTGCTGAGCCCCGTGGGTGTGTCCACGACCACGTGGACGAGCAGATCACCGCGGCCGCGGCCGCGGACATGGGGGACGCCCCGGCCCCGGAGCTTGACCTGGTGGCCGCCCTGGGTGCCGGGGGCCACGGGGAGAGATTCCTCGCCGTCGAGGGTCTCGAAGGCGGCCGTGTAGCCGAGGGCGGCCTGGGCCATGGAGACGTGGAGCTCGGCGTGGAGGTCGTTGCCGTCGCGGATGAAGCGGGTATCGGGCTGGACCGAGAGGTGGACGTAGAGATCGCCGGGGGGACCGCCGCGGGGGCCGGCCGGGCCCCGGCCGGTGAGGCGGAGGGTAGAGCCGTGGTCGACCCCGGCGGGGACGTCCACCGAGTAGGTGCGGTTCTGTACCCGGCGGCCGTCGCCGGCGCAGTCGGGGCAGGGGCTCGAGATGGACTCGCCCGTGCCCTGGCAGCGGCGGCACGGCACCGCCGTTACCACTTGGCCCAAGATGGACTGCCGGACCCGGCGGAGCTCGCCCGTGCCCGCGCAGTCGGGACAGCGGACAGCCGTCGTTCCCGCCCGGGCGCCGCTGCCCGCGCAGGTGTCGCAGGAGACGAGGCCGTCGAGGGCGACGTCGTGGCGGGCGCCGAAGACCGCCTCGCGGAAAGCAAGCTCGAGCACCACCTCGGCGTCGGCCCCGCGCATGGGGCCCGCTC
>PNAT01000082.1 GCA_003169675.1 Acidimicrobiaceae bacterium | reverse complement strand
GTGGTGGTCGTATCCGTGCTTGGTGTGGTGGTCGTCCCAGCCCCCGTGTTGCCCGCCCCCGTGTAGCCCGCCCCCGTGTTGCCGGTCGCCGCCGTGGTGGTCGTGGTGGTGCCAGCCCCCGCTCCGCCCTTCTTGGCCGCGCTTGATCCCTTCGTGGCCGTGGTCGTCGTGCCCGCGATGGTGGTGGATGAGGTGGATGAGGTCGACGACGTTGAGGACGTGGTCGTGGTCGTGGCCGTGGCCGGGCCTCCTGTCGACACGGTGTGTGGCGGATCGTTCTTGGCCGTGGCCACCCGTGACGTGGGGCTGCCGGACCAGAACAGGAGGAAGGCGGCGATCGCCATGGCGGCGACCAGGACACCGCCGGTCCAGAGGCCCGTGGACCAGGACGCGCTGTTCCAGGGGCTGGCGGGCAGGGCCGGGCCGTCGAAGACGAACTCATCGTGAATCGGGAGATCGAAGCCCGAGAACTCCTCGGGGGGTGGCGTACCGCCCAGATTTGCCCTTAACCCATACTCGCCCACTGGTGCCCACCTCCTCCCTCGTACATCAGGATCTGACAAGGCGTCCTGGACCTTCTCCAGGATACGAGGTGAACGCCAATGGTGACAGCGCGCCTCTTACCCCAGGAACAGGAGCGACGCCTGGTGGGCAAAGTCCACCAGCGGGCTGGGCCACACCCCGAAGACCACGGTGACGCCCACGCAGAGACCGATGGCCACTCCGGTGAGTGCGGGGACCGGGAGCACGCTCGGGAGGTCCTCACCGAAGGGGGCCGGCGCCTCCCCGGTCATCAGGAGCTCGTCGTTGATGGTCGTCACGTTGGCGTGGGCGCCCTCGGGCGAGGCGAAACTGATCATGGCGTGCGGCTCGGGACTGCCTGCTGGTTGCGGAGCGTCCGCCCTGGCGTCGTCTCCGCCGGCGTACATGAGCACGGCCACCCGCAAGTAGAAGTAGCCGGCGATCACGGCAGTGACCATGGCGATCACGGCCAGCGGCACCGAGCCACCAGAGATGGCCGCGAAGACCACCTGCAACTTGGCCCACAGTCCGGTGGTGAACGGGGCCCCGGCCTGAGCCAGCAGGAGGACGGCGAAGGCCAGCGCCAGCACCGGCTGGCGCCGGGCCAGTCCCCGGTAGCGGGTGAGGTCGTGGTCCCCGTCACCCTCGCGGCCGAGCACGGTGACGATGGCGAAGCTGCCGATTGTCATGAAGGTGTAGGCGAAGAGGTAGTAGAGCGAGGCGCTCACACCGCTGGCCCGGGCCGACTCCACTCCGAGCAGGATGAACCCGGCGTGGTTGATCGACGAGTAGGCCAGCATCCTCTTGACGTCACGCTGGCGCAGGGCGAGCACCGAGCCCAGCACGAGGGACAGCACCGCCATGCCGAAGATGATGGGGCGCCAGTCCGAGGAGATGACGCCGAAGGAGGAGAGGAGCACTCGGAGCAACGCGGCGAAGGCACCCGCCTTGGCCACCGCGGCCATGAAGCCCGTGACCGGCGAGGGAGCGCCCTGATACACGTCCGGCGTCCACATGTGGAATGGCACCGCCGCCACCTTGAAGCCGAATCCCACCAGCAGCAACGAGACTCCGGCCAGCAGCAGCCCGTCGGTCAACAGGACGTTCTTGGCCAGGAAGTCGGCGATCTGGGTCAGGTTGGTCGACCCGGTGGCGCCATAGGTCAGAGCGATGCCGTAGACGAAGATGGCCGAGGAGAAGCCACCGAGGAGGAAGTACTTGAGCGCCGCCTCGCCCGAGGCGCCCCGGCGGTGGTTGTACGCCGTCAGCACGTAGAGGGCGATGGAGAGAATCTCCAGTCCGAGGAACACGATGATCAGGTCGTTGGCCATGCCCATCAACATGGCGCCCGAGGCCGAGACCAGGGCCAGGACGTAGAACTCCGACCCCTCGACGCCTTCCCGGTTCAAGTAGCCGTCCGCCACCAGGGCGGTGACCAGCATGGCGGCGCTGATCAACATGGTGATGAGCACGCTGAAGCCGTCCATGACCACGGCGTGGGCCACATAGGTGTGCGCGCCGTGGTCCCCGACGTCGGTCCACTGCCAGAGGGAGATCCCCAGGGCAGTGCCCGAAATCAGCACCGTGCCCCACGTGCCCACCCGCACCCGCAGGGGCCGGCTGACCAACGAGGCCAGGGCCAGGAGGAGTACGGCCCCGCCGATCATGATCATGGGCGGCAGGATGCTGAGGTAGCGGATGTGGGGCACCACCAGCTTGCCTGTGTTCACCGGCGTGGCCAGGAGCGAGGCGATCATGGTTGTCCCCCCACACCCTGGGTGGCCACCGATGGTTGGGAGTGCCCCGTGGCGGTCTCGACATGGGCGATGAGCTGGTTCACCGACGGGTTGATCCGGTCCAGCACGGGCTTGGGGTAGATACCCAGAAAGACGATGAGGATGATGAGGGGTGCCACCACCAGGCGCTCCAGGTGCACCAGGTCCTTGATCGTGGCGTCTTCGACACCGGGTTCACGCTGGAACACCTGTTGGTAGGCCCAGAGCAGGTAGATAGCGGCCACGATCACCCCGAGGACAGCCACCACCGCCCACCAGCGGTGGGTGATGAAAGTTCCCGACAGAACCAGGAACTCGCTGACGAAACCATTGAGGCCAGGTACGCCGATGGACGCCATCATGACCACGGTGAACACGCCCGCCATGAGCGGTGCCGCCTTCTGGAGTCCCCTCAGCTCGTTGGCCTGCCAGGTGCCCCGGCGCTGGTAGATGAACCCGACGAGGATGAAGAGCGCGCCCACGATCAGCCCGTGGTTGAGCATGAGCAGCACGGCGCCGGCCAGCCCCTGCGTGCTGAGGGCGAACGTGCCCAGGGCGATGAAGCCGATCTGGGCCAGGGAGGAGTAGGCCACCAGGCGCTTCAGGTCCCGCTGGGCGCAGGCCACGATGGCCCCGTACAAGATCCCGATGACGGCCAGGGTGAGGAAGATCGGCGCCAGCCGGTGCGTGGCGTGGGGGAACAGATTGAGGTCGAAGCGGATGATCCCGTAGGTGCCGAGCTTGGCCAGCAGACCCGAGAGGATGACCGAGCCCTCCTCGGGTGCCTCGGTGTAGGCGTCCGGCGACCAGGTGTGGAAGGGGAACAGCGGGGCCTTGACCGCGAAGGCGGCGGTGAAGGCCAGGAAGAGCAGGATCTCGGTGGACGAGGCCAGGTGGGTCTGCGCCAGCGCCACCAGCGAGAAGGTCAGCACATGGGCCTGCCCCTGGTGGATGAAGGCCAGCGCCAGGATGCCCACCAACAAGAAGGCCGAGCCCAAGAAGGTGTAGAGGAAGAACTTGATGGCCGCGTAGGCCCGCCGGTCGTGGCCCCAGCCGGCGATGATGAAGTACGAGGGCACCAGGGTCAGCTCGAACATGAAGAAGAAGACGATCAGGTCGAGGGAGAGGAAGCTACCCATCACCGCCGCCTCGAGCAGCAAGATCCAGGCGAAGTAGGCCCGGCTGTTGGCCCGGCCCCGACCCAAGATGAGGGCGAGCGGGAACAGCACGGCGGCCAGCAGGACCAGGAAGACCGAGATCCCGTCGATCCCGAGGAACCAGCGCACGCCCAGGGTCACGCCGGTATAGGCGTGGTCAGAGACCAATTGGTAACCGCCGAAGGAGACCTTCATGGCCACCATGGTGGCGACGGCGATGACCAGGGTGGCCAGGGACACCCCGATGCCGATGGCGTCGCTGAGGTCCCCAGAGACGCGGCGATCCAGGCCGAGCAGCCCCAGGGCGAGTGCGCCGGCCGCCGGCAGCACAATCAGCAGGGTGAGAAAAGGGACGGTGTGCATCAGCCCCACCACGTCCGGCTGAGCATGAAGATGATGACGGCGGCCATCCCGAGGGCGATACCGAGGGCGTAGTGACGGACGTACCCAGTCTGCAGCTTGCGGGTGGCCGTGCCAGTGGCCTTGACCAGTTGCGCTGCGCCGTTGACCGCACCGTCGATCACCCGGGCGTCGACCACCCAGGCCAGGAAGGTGGCCAGCTTCTGGGCGGGCCGGCCCAGCACCGTGTCGTAGGCGTCATCCCAGTACCAGACCCGTTGGAGGAATTGTGGTTCGAAGGCGGGCTTGTCGACCCTTGGCCCTCGCCACAGAGCGAGGGCCAGGACCACGCCGATGATCGCCGCCGCGATGTCGGTCAGCGCCAGGGCCCACTGCGCCGACGAGCGCAAGTGGTCGTGGTAGAGGGAGCCGGCGAAGACCGGGGCCAGCCAGTTCTCCAAGCTGACCCGGTGCACCCAGGGGAGGTTGAGGGCGCCACCCACTGCGGCCGCCACGGCCAGGATGACCAGGGGCAGGCGCATGGGCCACGAGGACTCGTGCGGTGTGTGGTGGGCCGGCTCGCCGCCCGGGCCGGCCGCCTCCCAGCGGGGGTCGCCGCCGAAGGCCAGGATCTGCAACCGGCTCATGTAGTACGCCGTGAGCACCGCCGTCAGCAGGCCGAGGGCCCACAGCACCTTGTAGTGGGCGTACACATTGTCGAGCACGTCACCCTTGGCCCAGAAGCCGGCCAGCGGGGGGATGCCGGCGATGGCCAGCCAGCCGACGGTGAAGGTGACCGTGGTCCACTTCATGGTCTTGCGCAGGGCGCCCATCCGCTTGAGGTCCTGCTCGTCGTCCAGGCCGTGGATCACCGAGCCGGCGGCCAGGAACAGGAGGCCCTTGAAGAAGGCGTGGGCCACCATGAGGAAGATGGCGGCCACGTAGGCCCCACTGCCCACGGCCAGGACCATGTAGCCGATCTGCGAGACCGTGGAGAAGGCCAGCACCTTCTTGATGTCCTGCTGGGCGCAGGCGATGGTGGCGGCCACGAAGGCGGTGACACCACCGATGGCGGCGATGACCTCCAGGCCGGTGTGGGTGAGCACGAGCAGATGGTTCATGCGGCAGAGCAGGTAGACCCCGGCCGTCACCATGGTGGCNNTCCATGGCGTCGGGCAGCCAGTTGAACAGCGGGATCTGGGCCGACTTGCCGGTGGCGGCCAGGAAGAGGAGGAGTACCACCGCCGTGGCCGTCCCGCCGCCCAGGTGGTGCAGTTGCCCGAAGACCCCCCCACCCGGTCCACCCTCGTACTGGATCGTCCCGGTTCGCTCGAAGATCAGGAATATGGCCAGCAGGAAGCCGGTGTCGCCGATGCGGTTGTAGATGAAGGCCTTCTTGCCGGCCGACGCCGCCGAGTCGCGGTGGAACCAGAACGAGATCAGCCAGTAGGAGCAGACGCCCACGCCCTCCCAGCCGACGAAGGTGAGCAGCAGGTTGTTGGCCAGCACCAGGACCAGCATGGAGAAGACGAAGAGGTTCAGGTAGATGAAGAACTTCGAGTAGTCCCGGTCGCCCTTCATGTAGGCGACCGAGTACAGGTGGATCAGCGCGCTCACGCCCGTGATGAACATGCACATGGTGATGGAGAGCGGATCGACCTGAATGCCGACCGGCACGGTCAGGCCACCGGCATGGAACCAGGTGAAGTAGTTGTGCAGGAAGACACGGTTCCCCTCGTCCTGCTGCAGGAGGCAGTTGAGGACCAGGCAGGCCACCACGAAGGATCCGGCCACGCCGGCCGTGCCCACCCAGCCGGCCACGGGGTCACCCAGCCGACGCCCGAAGGCCGCCAGCACCAAGAAGCCGGCCAGCGGCAACAATGGCATCAGGTACGCGATGTGCAGCACGGTCCCCTCAGCCCTTCAAGGAGTTGAGGTCGTCGGCCACGGTGGTGGACCGGCGGCGGAAGTTGGTCACCACGATGCCCAGGCCGACCACGACCTCGGCCGCGGCCACCAC
>PNAT01000055.1 GCA_003169675.1 Acidimicrobiaceae bacterium | reverse complement strand
GAGACCGATCCGATGGCCGCTCGTGCGCTGGCCCGCGAGTACGCCAGCCTGTATCTCGGGCTCCCCAATTACACGCAGAACCTGCGCACTTTCGGCTTTGGCGACGAGGACATCGAGGGAGGCGGAAGCGACCGCCTCATTGATGCGGTCATCCCCTGGGGCGATGCGGCCACGATCGCAGATCGCATCCGCGAGCACCACGACGCCGGGGCCGACCACGTGTGTCTCCAGATGATCTCCGCCACAGGGCGCCAAGGCTTCCCTTTGGCCGAGTACACGGAACTGGCTGGTGTACTGATCGGAAGATGAAGTGGTGGTTCGCCCGGGCCGACGGGAACAAGACCCCCAACTTGACCGACCGTTCCCCTGAGGTCCACTCCCAAATGCTCGGAGTACGCATGCTTTCCGCCATCGCCGCCGCCACCCTGTCCGGGGCAGTCGGCCGTTCCGTCTCGGTCGAGGTCCACGTTTCCAACGGCCTGCCCGGCTTCACCATCGTGGGCCTGCCCGACGCCGCCGTGCGCGAGTCACGCGACAGGGTGCGGGCCGCGCTCCTCTCGAGTGGTCTGCCCTGGCCGCTACGCCGGGTCACCGTCAACCTGGCGCCCTCGGGTGTTCGCAAAGGAGGGGCCGGGCTGGACCTGGCCATGGCGGTCGGGCTGCTGGTGGCCACCGGCGAACTGCCGGCCGCCTGCACCGAGGGGATGGCCTTCTGCGGCGAGCTGGGCCTGAACGGCTCGCTGCGCCACGTGCCGGGGATGATCGCCCTGGCCGATGCCACGGCTCCCTTGCAGCTGGTGGTGCCGCTGGCCGACCTGCGCGAGGCCGCCCTAGTGCGCGGGGAGGCCGCCCATGGGGTCTCGACACTGGCCGAGCTCTGCGGAATCCTGAAGGGCCAGGCGAGGTGGCCCGAGCCACCCCTCGCTCCCGCCACCTCGGCCTCCTCCGGTCTCCCTGACCTGGCCGACGTGCGCGGCCAGGCCGTCGGCCGTCACGCGCTCGAAGTGGCCGCCGCCGGGGCCCATCACCTCCTCATGGTCGGCCCTCCGGGTTCGGGCAAGTCCATGCTGGCCGAGCGCCTGCCCGGACTGTTGCCACCGCTGAGCCACGAGGAGGCGATGACGGTCACCCGGATCCACTCCGCTGCCGGCTGTGCCCTGCCCGAGGGCGTCCTGGTCAGCCGGCCCCCGTTCCGCGCCCCGCACCACCGGGCTTCAATCGTGGCCCTGATAGGCGGCGGCTCCTGGTCGCTCAGGCCGGGCGAAATCACACTAGCGACCCATGGCATCCTCTTCCTGGACGAAATGGGCGAGTTCCCGGTTGCCGCGCTCGAGGCCCTGCGCCAACCGCTCGAGGAAGGGGTCATCAGGGTGAGCCGGGCCGGGGGGACGGTCACCTTCCCCGCCGGGTTCCTGCTGGTGGCGGCCATGAACCCGTGCCCGTGTGGGGAGGGCGTCTACCCGGGGTCCTGTAAGTGTTCGGTGATCGACCGGGCCCGCTACACTCGGCGGCTTTCGGCCCCCCTGCTCGACCGCTTTGACCTGATAGTTCCGCTGGCCCGGCCCGACCCCGATGACCTGTTGTCGGACATACGGGGCGAGTCGACAGCCGTCTCGGCGGCCCGGGTGGCCGCTGCCCGATCGCGGGCCGCAGACCGCACAGCCTCCGGTGAGGGGGAGCCTCCGGTGCATCCTGACGGCACCCGCCTTCTGGCGTCCCGGCTCCGGGCGGGTCAGCTCAGTGCCCGTGGACTGCACAAGGTGTCGGCAGTGGCCCGCACGGTGGCCGATCTGGCCGGGGACGAGCAGGTGGGCCACGGACACGTCTGCGATGCCCTCTCCCTGCGTGCCGCCCGGACCACGGTGACGACATGACAGCGGGCCGAGCACTGCCCGAGGAGGCGTATGCGGCCGCACTGGCGTCGATGCCCAAGGTCGGCCCGGCCGCGCTGCGGCGCATGCTGGCGGACGTCCCACCCTCGGTGGCCTGGTCCCGGTGTACTCCGGGACACGAGGCTGCCGTCGCCCGCATCTGGGAGCGCCACGAGGAGTTGGAGATATCGGTGCTCACCACGAGCAGCCCGGAGTACCCCGACAGCCTCCTGGGTGACCCTGACGCCCCGGCTGTGCTGTTCTGCCGTGGCAACCCGGCCGCAGTCAACCAATGCCCGACCGTGGCCCTGGTGGGCACCCGCAGCCCGAC
Organism: Acidimicrobiaceae bacterium; assembly: GCA_003169675.1. Taxonomy (GTDB): domain Bacteria; phylum Actinomycetota; class Acidimicrobiia; order Acidimicrobiales; family RAAP-2; genus Bog-473. Next base: position 3,693 of record PNAT01000055.1, on the reverse strand, counting down.
CCGCTACGGCATCGGCGTGGCCGCCCAATTCGGTGCCGAGCTGGCCGCAGCCGGAGTGAGCGTGGTCTCGGGCCTGGCGCTGGGGATTGACGGGGCCGCCCATGAGGGGGCGTGCGCCGCCGGAGCGCCACCCATTGCCGTGGTGGCCGGAGGGTTGGGGGAGCCCTACCCGCGCCGGCATGCCGGCCTGTGGGAGCGGGTGGCCGATCAGGGGGTGGTGATTTCGGAGTCACCGGTGGGCATCCGCACAGAGAAGTGGCGCTTCCCGGTCCGTAACGTCCTCCTGGCCGGGCTCAGCGACGTCGTCGTGGTCGTCGAGAGCCGCCACCACGGGGGTTCGATGCACACCGTGAACGCCGCCATGGCCCGAGGTATCCCGGTCGGGGCCGTCCCCGGGTCCATCCGGAGTCCCACGTCGGAAGGGACCAATGCCCTCCTGGCCGATGGAGCCTTTCCGGTCTGCAGCCTGGCCGACATTCTGGTTGCGCTCTCCCTCAACGGCGTGAGCCTTCCTGCCCCGCCGCTTTCCCTGCCCCCATCCGCCCAGCCTCGCGTGGTTCCTGGCCCTGGAGCCGATCGGCAGATCCTTGAGGCGCTGTCTCCCGATCCGACCTCGCTCGACCGGCTGGCCCGCATGACCGGCCTCGATCTCCCTGCCCTCTGTGGTGGATTGGAGCGGCTGGCCCAGGCCGGCCTGGCCCGCGATGTGGGTGGATGGTGGGAACGGACCTAGTGTGCGACGCCGTGGAAGGTCGGTTCCTCCAGGCGCCCGATGTGAGGGCGCTCCGACAGGCAGCCGTCCGGGCCGAGGAGGAGGGAGCCGACGCCGTATTCTTAGCTGACGGGCCACTGGGCGACGCCGTCGTCCTGCTGGCAGCGCTGAGCACCGCCACGGCCCGGATTCTCCTCGGAGTCATGGTCGGTCCCACCACCAACCCACAACGTCATCCGACGATGCTGGCCCGTGAGCTCACCACCCTGGACCACCTCAGCGGTGGCCGGACCGTCCTCGGCTTCTCGGCACCCTTCACTGACGAGGTCGCCGAGGCCATCATCGTGTGCCGGGACATGTGGCGAGACGGGAATGCAATGAGCGCCGGTCCCCACTTTCCGGTGCCCGGGGCCGTCAACCTTCCTCAGCCGGCCGGTCCGCGCAGCCCCCTGATCGCCCTGGACCTGACCGACGGTGCCAGCCTGCCGCCGGATCTGATTCAGGTGGTCGACCTGGTGCTGTGGCCGACGTCGGACGTCGGTGTGTGCCGGATTCAACGACCGTGAGCCACGGAGCCCCCACTGCGGTCACTGGCCGCCATCTGCCCTCTCTCAACGGCCTGCGGGCGATGGCGGTCCTGGGTGTCATGGCGTACCACCTCCAGCTGGGGTGGGCTTCAGGTGGCTATCTCGGCGTCGACCTCTTCTTCGTGCTTTCGGGATTTCTCATCTCCACGCTCCTGCTCGAGGAGTGGTCGGGTGCAGCCTCACTCAACCTGGCTGCCTTCTGGGTCCGCCGGGCCAAGCGCCTGCTGCCGGCTCTCTTCGTGGTCGTGGCCGCGCTGGCCCTCTATGTCATCCTCAATGGGGCGTTCGGAGGGCCGGGCGCCAATGGCCTGATCGATCTGCCGTCGCTCCGCGGCGACGCCATCTCCACCCTGCTCTATGTCAGCAACTGGCATGCCATTTACGCCCACCAGTCCTACTTCGTCCAGTTCTCGACCCCGTCGCCCCTGCAGCACACATGGTCCCTGGCCATAGAGGAGCAGTTCTACCTTTTGTGGCCCCTGGGATTGCTCCTCATCCTGCGTGGTGGCCGCCGGTCGTGGCGCCAAGTTGGCCTGGTGGTCACGGTCACCCTGGGGCTTCTCTCGGCCGGCCTCATGGCGCTCCTCTTCCAATCGGGTTCGGACCCCACCAGGGTCTACGACGGCACCGACACCCGGCTCTTCGACCTGATGATGGGCGCCACACTGGCCTTCCTGGTGGCGTCGCGTCCCCAACCCGGGGCCCGGGCTCGTCGAGTCCTGCACGTCGCCGGACCGGGGGCAGCCGTGGTGCTAGGTGTCTTCTGGGTCACCGCGGGTACGGCAGGCCTGCCCAGCAACTGGATGTTCGAAGGCGGGTTCCTCCTCTGTGCCGCCTTGGCCGCGGTCGTGGTGGCCGATGCCCGGCTGGCCGAACCTGGTGTGTTCGCCCGGATACTGGCCGTCCGCCCCCTGCATTTCCTCGGCACCATCTCCTATGGGATCTACCTGTGGCACTGGCCGGTCTTCGTCTATGTGACCGTGGACAGGACCGGGTTGTCGGCGCTGCCCCTGGACCTGGTGCGTGTCGGGTCGACCTTGGTGCTGGCCACGGCCAGCTTCTACCTGGTCGAGCGCCCGATCCGGCGAGCCCACCTGCGAGCCCGGCTGCTCTCGTGGGCCGCGCCTCTGACCGGTGTGGCCGCCGCCGTCGTGATCGTGGTCGCCACCATTCCGGCCGTGGCCGATCCGGCCAAGGTGGTCGGCACCTCACGCCTGGCCTCGTCCCCCGGCCAGGCGGTGGCCGGCTCCGGCGGCTACGAAAGCCAGACGCCGATTCAGTTGAACATGAACATTTCGTCCAGCGATCCACTGCGCGTCATGCTCCTGGGTGACTCGGTCCTGCACGATGCCTCCTACGGCATCACGGCCGCGCTTACGGCCACCCGGGAGGCCTCGGTCGCCACCAAGACCATCGCCGGATTCGGTCTCACCACGGCAACGAACTGGCCGACGTCCATCCCCAACCTGATCAGGGAGGCGAGGGCGCAGCTGATTGTGGCCACCTGGAGTTGGGATCAGATCGGCCCCACGACTCCAAACGCGCTGCATCAACCGGTCCGCTACGCGGCGCTGCTCCGCCGGGCCATCGAAACGATGCTGGCGCCGGGCAACGGGGTGGAAGGCGTCATCTTCACCGCCTTCCCCCCGTCGGGAGCGTTGCACGCGACCAATCCCTCGGATCAGGCGGCCTACAACAGGGACCGGGCCGCCGGGGTCACGGCGTGGAATGGCATCGTGGCGGAAATGCCGGCGGACTTCCCCGGCAAGGTCATGTACCTGCCGCTGGCTGATTCGATCTTGTTGGACGGCCACTACTCCTCCTGGCTGCCCCCGGCCGGGTCCCGACAGGCACACAACAATCAGTGGATCCGGGTCCGCAAGCTCGACAACGTCCACCTGTGCCCCGAAGGCAGCGCCCGCTACGCCAACGCCCTCCTGAGCGACCTCACGGCGATCCTCCACCTGGCCCCGGCCACCCCCGCATGGGCCCAGGGAGCATGGGTCTCGGACCCGAACTTCAACGATCCCCCCGGCTCGTGTCCCGACGACCATCCCCCCGGCGGGTGAGTGCCGGTGCCGGCCGTAAGCTGCCCGCCGTGACCAGCACACGGGTGGAGAGCGACAGCATGGGGGAGATCGATGTCCCCTCCGATCGGTACTGGGGCGCCCAGACACAGCGCTCGTTGCACCATTTCGACATCGGCGGCGAGACGATGCCCACGCCGCTCATCCGCTCCTTCGGGATCCTCAAGGGTGCGTCGGCCAAGGTCAATCGCGCGCTGGGCGCACTGGACGACCAGCTGGCGGACCTGATCGAAGCGGCCGCCGCCGAGGTGGTCGGCGGCCAGCTGGACGGTCACTTCCCGTTGCACATCTGGCAGACCGGGAGCGG
>PNAT01000085.1:52172-53859 GCA_003169675.1 Acidimicrobiaceae bacterium | reverse complement strand
GAGTTCTCAATTCGCGAGTGCCCCACTCCAGGTCCCGTGGATCACCCATGTAATCGCACCATGGGGGCAGTCCTTTCGATGCCATTTGTCGATGCGTTAGCGCCCCTTCATCGGGACCATGAACGCGTGGCAGACGGAACGAAGCCGAGAAGGCCCGGATTGTTTGACCTGGGTGCGGAATTGGGTAAGGGTTCGCTCAGTCGGAGTCCACTGCGACAGGCCGAAGATTGGGCCGATACCGAAGAATGGAGCCGATCATGACGAGCAACGGGCACCAAGGTGAGAGAAGGTCGGCGATGGCCCGGGCACTGCGGGTGCTCTTCGGCGTGATGAGCAGCGCCGTGCTGGTCACAGGGATGGCGACGTTTGCCCTCTCCACACCGGCGGCAGCCGTGCCGAACCCCTGGGCCATCGTCTCGAGCCCGAACGCCACCTCGTCCCAGCCGAACAACTACCTCAATAGCGTGTCGTGCACGGGCCCGAGCTTTTGCGTGGCCGTCGGCAGCTACTCCAACGGCAGCATCAACCAGACGCTCGTCGAGACGTGGAACGGCTCTGCCTGGTCCATCGCCTCAAGCCCGAGCCCCGGGAGCTCGGACAACTACCTCAGTAGCGTGTCGTGCACGGGCCCGAGCTTTTGCGTGGCCGCCGGCTACGCCAGCAACCCCGCCACCCAGACCCTGATCGAGACCTGGAACGGCTCTGCCGTGTCCATCGCCTCGAGCGCGAACACCTCCACATCGCAGAGCAACTACCTCTATGGCGTGTCGTGCACGAACCCGAGCTTTTGCGTGGCCACCGGCTTGTACAACACCGGGAGCAAGAACCAGACCCTCGTCGAGTCCTGGAACGGCTCTGCCTGGGCCATCGTCTTGAGCCCGAACACCTCGACCTCGCAGGGCAATGACCTCAAAGGCGTCTCGTGCACGAGCCCGAGCTTTTGCGTGGCCGTCGGCTACTCCAACGGGACCAACAACCAGACCCTCGTCGAGTCCTGGGACGGCACCGCCTGGTCCATCGCCTCGAGCCCTAACACCTCGACCACGCAGAACAACTACGTCTTTGGCGTCACGTGCACGAGCGTGAGTTCATGCGTTGCGGTCGGCTACTACTCCACCGGGACCCACTTTCAGACCCTGATCGAGACCTTTGACGGCACCGCCTGGAGCATCGCCTCGAGCCCTAACACCTCCACCTCGCAGGACAACTTCCTCAGTGGCGTCTCGTGCACGAGCCCGAGCCCGAGCTTTTGTGTGGCCGTCGGCACCTTCAACAACGGGACGAACGACCAGACCCTGATCGAGTCCATGACGGGCAGTGCCGCGCACGTCTTGGGGTACTGGACCGATGCCTCTGACGGAGGGATCTTTACCTTTGGCCAGGCCCACTTCTACGGCTCGGTGCCTGGGATCTTGCAAGCCGGCCAAAAGCTCAATAAGCCGGTCGTGGGCATGGCTCCGACCGCCGATGGTGGTGGCTACTGGATGGACGCCTCCGACGGAGGGATCTTCTCCTTCGGCAACGCCCACTTCCACGGCTCCATGGGTGGCCAACACCTCAACCAGCCCGTCGTCGGCATGGCGGTCACCCCCGATGGCCTGGGCTACTGGTTGGTGGCCTCCGACGGAGGCATCTTCAGCTTCGGCAGTGCCAAGTTCTACGGCTCGACCGGCGCCATAGTGCTCAA
>PNAT01000085.1:0-52164 GCA_003169675.1 Acidimicrobiaceae bacterium | reverse complement strand
GCCTGGGCTACTGGTTGGTGGCTACCGACGGCGGCATCTTCGCCTTCGGCAGTGCCAAGTTCTACGGCTCCATGGGTAACAAGACCCTCAATAAGCCAATGGTGGGGATTGCTCCGACCGGCGATGGTGCCGGATACTGGACCGACGCCTCTGACGGCGGCATCTTCTCCTTCGGCAATGCCCAGTTCCACGGCTCCATGGGTGGTACGACCCTCAACAAGCCGATGGTGGGGATGGCCAGCACCCCGGACGGCGGCGGCTACTGGATGGACGCCTCCGACGGCGGCATCTTCTCCTTCGGAAATGCCACCTTCTTCGGCTCCATGGGTGGCAAGACCCTCAACCAGCCGATGGTGGGCATGGCGACGTTCACCCAACCGGCGGGGTGACCGCACGGGAATCGACCCCGTGACCCACCTCAACTAACGTTTTACGGCACCCACGCTGAGCCCCGAGTTCTTCGAATCTCAGACCGACTGGTTCATGCCACGCTTCGGGCGCTCGCTCCGGAGCTCCGCCAAGCGCTTATGGACCTATGCGACGGGGGACTCGCAGGAGGCGGCGGAGGCTTTCTTCACCGACGAACTTCGAGAGAAAGTGACTGAGTTATACGGAGTATCACCCACTGTGACCTACTTGGAGATTGCCGAACTCAAAAGTCACGGGACGGCGCACATCAAGCGTGGCGCGAGGGTGACCCAGTTCGCCGGGTCAGAGATCCTGAAGTAAGTCGGATCCTAGGAAATCCGGTCAGCGATTCTGGAGGCAAGCTGTGTCGCATCAGCTCGGATCTGCTCGTTTGACTTGCCCGACTCGTTTAATTTGAGCTGGAACACGGTCGAGCCTTCCTTCACGAAGAGGGTATTGCCGTTCGGTAGCCAGTAGGCACTGTTCCCGACTCCGCTGACAGGTACGGGGTTTCCTCCTCCCGCGCCCGGAAGCGTTGCGTTCGTATAGTTCTGCTGCCCGACAGTGGGCGAGTCGAAAAAGTCCAGGTAGGCGAGATCGTTCTCGGTTCCCAGGTCGTAGTAGCAATCGCGCACTTGGACGTCAGTCTGATGGTTGGCGATCGGCTGGCCGTGCAAAGCTTTTCCAATTGCCATGAAGTCGCCGCTGGTCAGGTACGGGCACTTGGCCGCGCCCGAGGCCGACCCGGTTGCCGGCGTCTGGTCCGAAGAGGCGCCACATGCTGCCAACGTCAGCGGTATGACACCGAGGATTCCGGCAATAAACCACTTCAGACGCGGGGAACCTCCGTGCATTGCATCTTCCTTCGATCGAGTGCAACACCGATCCTAGGTGCGGAGGCGATACGGATCACCTGTATAACGCCGGCTTGGGGTGCACCTTTCGTCGATCCCGGAGTGTCCCAATGGGCCGGGTCACGGACACACTTTACGGAGCCTGGACGGCCGACTGCTTGCTCGCCGCGAGCGGTTGGAAGTAGGCGGTCCACCGAACCCGAGAACTATCGGGAAGGTGACAACTTGGCGGCAATGCAGCTATAATGGCGTCATGACCACAGCAATCACGGTGCGCAATGTCCCTGAGGACGTGCGGGATGAACTTGCAGCCCGGGCCTCGCGCTCCGGGAGATCCCTGCAGGAATTCCTCTTGAATCACCTCACCGAGGTGGCTTCTCGACCTAGCGTCGAAGAGGTCGTCGGGCGCGCTCGTGAACGGGCACGGCTCACTGGTTCCGGCATGAATGTCGCTTCCATCCTCTCGGATCGCAACGCTGAGCGGCGGTGACAGTTCGGACCGACCAGCAGGTGGTGCTCGACGCATCCGCAATCGTCGCGCTGTTGGCCGATGCGGGCCAAGCGGGCAATTGGGTGGCCGCTTCTCTGTCTGGAGCACTCATCGCGGCGCCGGAACTGGCGCTTTTCGAGGCGGCCAACATCTTTCGGCGCCAGATGCTTGCTGGAGCACTCGATACGACACAAGCCACACTGGCCCACCAAGACCTCGTTGACCTGTTACTCGACCTCTGGCCATACGCACCACTCGCGGAACGTGCGTGGGAGCTACGCGGCAACCTCACCATCTACGACGGCACCTATGTCGCTCTTGCCGAACTTCTCGACACCTCAGTGATCACACTCGATACCAAGCTCGTCAACGCACCGGGTCCCCGCTGCCCGATCATCGCCTACGGCATGCCAGGCAGTTGAACGAAACTGCTCCGGCGGTGTTGTTGAATGCAGTGACTACAAGTGACTAAATGGAGAGGGAAGGGGAGGGATCGTGATGGTGCATGAGGAAGCAATGTCGCGTCTACCAGTAACTCTCTCGAAGACGACCAGGTCAGAGGGGTCAAAAAGATACATTCGCAATGTAGGGGCCGTGGGTTCGAATCCCATCACCACCACCAAATGGCCTAGACCCCGTTTGGGAGGCCACCGTTATGAGAGTTTGGTCGTGAGCTACCTGGAGGAAGTCCATGCCCAAGCGTTATGCGAGAGAATTCCGGCGGGTCCAAAAAGGTCGATTGAGCGCTATATGGGGTTTGAAGAGGTCGTGGATGCGAACCGGATTTCTCAACATGAAAGTCCAGTTCACGATGTTGGACACGTGTGCTTCGAGGAGAGCTACGGCCCGATCAAGATGCCCCAAGTCGTTGTCGATCTGACCCTGCTTGCAATTCTGAGTCGTGACGCTGGTGGGTCATTGCTGGCAGCGGTGGAGTCGGGTGAAGTCTTGACCACAGGGTCTTGGTACTAACGGCTTCATAGGGCAATCAATGATCCGAAGTCGACAGGGATATTCTCCCGAATCGTCGCAGCGCTCTCCTCGGAGAAGAGGTCGGAGCTCATCGACTCACTGAACGACCCTCCGCCCGAGATCACGATCCCCGGTCCGCGGCTGACCGTTCCTATCATGGGCGCCCTGCGCCTGGACCCCGCCCCAACCTCATCACCGCCGAAGCAGTTGCTGTGGCACTTTTTAGCGGGGGCAGCATTCGAGTGGGCTCTAAGTCACCTCCATTGGACCGCGCATTCCAGGCATGCGGAATTGCCTTGACGGTGGAGTCACCGATTGCGTAGCCAGATGAATTGGTCGATGTGAAGGAGGGTCGGTCAGAGGCGAGGGGGCACGTCAAGGGGTCGACCGAAGTCTGCGCAGACCCGTCGACCCCTCGACCAACAATAGGATGAGAAAGGTCGAAGAAGTTTTTGGACCGGACTGAGGGGACTCGACATGTTGCTGAGTGTCCTACTTGTCTGCCTCACGGCACTAGTGACCTCAAGCGTGCTGCTGCTGGCTCTCGGGCATCGATTCCGGGTTTCCTCGCGGGTGATGTCAGTGATGGTGACCGCTCCATTCGTCCTTATTGTCGGTGAGCTTGGAGCAAGGTTCTGGCTTCTGCCTTCCGGCTACGTCGTAGTGGGCGAGGTCTATCTCTTCACTGTGACATTGGTGGTCGTGCTTGTCCGCCCGCTATGGAATCCGCCGGGGCACCTGTTCTTCTCCTCCACAGTGGCCGCCGCTCTGGCATATCTCACCCTGGCTGGTTGGGTGACCGTGGCCGGAGGTCTCTCCATCCTTGGCACCTTCGCCTCGGCCTTCTTGTGGGTGCTCGAGACCGTTGCCTTTGTGATCGCCGTCTCCTTCGCGTTTGAGAGCTGCGATGTTGTCTGCCGTACCCGCTGGACCAGGGTTGTGGCGCCACCCGATCCTTTCTATCGCCCCAAGGTATCCCTCCACGTCCCGGCGTTTGCGGAACCTCCCGACATGTTGATCGAGACGATCGAATCATTGGAGGCCATCGAGTACCCCGATCTTGAGATCGTGGTCATAGACAACAACACCCCCGATGAGGACCTATGGAGACCCGTCGAGCTTTATTGCCAAGGACGCGACCGTGTCCACTTCGTCCACGTTCACCCTTGGCCTGGTTACAAGTCTGGCGCGCTCAACCTGGTGTTGCGGACATACACCGACCCCGCGGCAGAAATCATCGGCATTGTCGACGCCGACTACCTTGTGCGACCTGAATATCTTGACCGACTCGTCGGTCTCTTCGCAGATCCAGAGCTTGCCTTTGTTCAGACGCCCCAGGACTATCGGGAGTGGGAGGGAGATCGATATCTAACGAGCTGCTACGACTCTTACCGGTACTTCTTCGAGACTGCTATGCCTTCGCGCAATGAGCGCAATTCGATCATATTTGGCGGAACGATGGGACTTATCCGTCGCTCGGTCCTCGAAGAGATCGGCGGATGGGACGAGGTGTGCATCACCGAGGACGCCGAGGCGTCGCTGCGCATCCTGCGAGCCGGCTATTCGGGGGTCTACGTCAATGAATCCTTCGGCCAGGGAGTCATGCCCCTTACCTTCGGAGCCCTCAAACGGCAGATGTTTCGCTGGTGTTTCGGTGGGATCCAGATCTTGCGTCAGCACGGCCATTCACTTCTTCCTTGGGATCGCGACCCGAAGAACCACCTGAGTCTGGCGCAGCGCACCGACTATCTCTTTGGCGGTCTCCAATGGTTCGGCAACTTTGTGAGCCTTGGGTTCACCCTGGTGCTCATAGTGGTGGCGGCGATGCTGCTTACCCGGGGTACGGTCAATTTCACCCCAGTACTCGGTGCCGCTGTCCTGCTCCCGGTCACGATCCTCGTCTCAGGACTGGTCCGAGCCATCTGGGCGTTGCGCCATCGGGCACGAATCAGTTATCTCCGGGCCGTTTTTGCCTTCATAATCTGGCTTTCCTTGTCATGGACGATCGGACTGGCATGTCTACAGGGACTGGTTCGTTCCGAGAGCGTATTCCTGCGCACGCCGAAATCGGGGGAACACGGTCGCTTGCGCGAAGCATTGCGAGCCGCCCGGGTGGAGGCCGTCCTGGCTCTCGGTGCGTGGGGACTCGCCGCCGCCATCCTGGCCAGAGGAAGGGCGGGGCCGGTACTCGGCCTGCTCTTTGTGTGGCAGGGTGCCGTTTACGCCGCGTCCCCGACTATGGCCTGGCTCAACCAGCGCAGCCATCTCTCGGCGCAGCTTGAACGGCGTCGGCGGGCCGACGAACGTCGGTATCGGCTTGCTTCCCTGCGGGCACACCCCGTGGCGAGGGTCAGCGCCGGCGTGGTCGCCACGTCGGCCACTGCAGTGCTGCTCGCCGTTACTCTCGGGGCTGGTTCCGGTCGACCCGGCCTCTTTGTCACCCCCCACCGCGCACCGGGCGACGCCGGACCACTGGGCAACCTCGGGGTCCTCCCGCACACGCAGGGATCACCTCTCAGTCCCTCACCAACTACGACGGTACCCGGAAGTGGTACATCCGGAGCGAACGATGGCGGTGGAAGTACCACCACAACGACGAACCCGAATGCGGCCACCACGACAACGAACCCGACATGCAGCCACCACAACGACGAACCCACGTAAGCCGTGACTCCAGTGTTGACGCGCGGCCGAACGGTGGGCACCAAAAGCCCCATCGAGACTCGAAGAACTGGTCCTGACTTGCCCCCAGTGTGGTTGCCATTATAGACAAGTTGCGGAACAAGCTTCAGGACCTCAAGGGCAAGGGAAAAGTGGAGATCGGAGCCATTGTTGGCAACAAAGACATGGAACAAGAGGGCACGGTTGACCAGACCAAGGCCGGGTTGAAGGACGCGGTCGAACACGTCAAGGATGCCGTCAAGGGAAGCTGATCTCAGCGGACAAGCATCGACATTTTCCACAGACTGCTGGGGCCCCCAGCCGGAATCTCGGTCACCTCATGCGTCCTTCGGCTCACTGGCGATCGGCACACGAGAGGACTGCCGGTGTCATTGAAGTCTGCGCCAGTGAAGTCTTCCGGATAACACAGTGAATCGGAATCGCGCTTTTCGCTAGTCAGGTCAGGCATAACCTCGACTGGCATGCCGTCGTTTCGCTGCTCGGATTGGTCGCAGACGCCGAACAGACACACAACGACAAGTTTTCGTCACTCTCGGAATTGAAGCCCAAACTTTCGAACGCAGCGGAACGGGGATATCGATTCCACTGGGGGGTGATCTCCGGAGGTTGGTGAAGTGTGCCAACAACAGACCTGGCGACGACATGAGTGAGACCACGACAAGGCTGCTTCATCACAAATAGCCGGCTTTTCACCACCGCAATGAGCCCGGGACATGAGTGGTCGCAAGGCGAACAACCGAGGCCAGAGATAGTCGGCAAGGGCGAGGAAGTGTGTGACGATCTGTGGTGGCTAAATCCGGGGTGAGTTCCGCTTACCACTGCAGTTATCTCCACGACCTCGGCAAGGTTGGCGGGATCCGATTGACAGTGAGTCGGCGGATCAGCGGCCTCTCGTCATAGCGCACCCGGACGTTTCATCCGGCCAACAGCAAAACGACCAGGCCGCCTCCTCAGGTTCTCCCCACTCCAATGTGGTGCTTGCGGCTGTGAGAGCGCAGCGTGGATTAGCCGGTGGCATCGACCTTTTCATGGTGCGCACAACAGTCCTCGCTATTGATGATCCTCTGGGCTGGCCGGGCTTTGATGCGAGCGTCAATGAGTCCGCGGATGCCTGGTCACTCCAACCTGGGGGATTCCCCAAATGGCCTCGTCAGCGTTTCGGGATTGACGGCGGAAGCCGATGCCCTCCGAGTCGAATTGGTGGCTGCTTCTTGAGTGATCATTCTCAATTCAGAATATTTACGGCGCGTGAGACGACCACGGCGACGGTCACCAGCGAGGCGAGGGATTGCAGCATCATCAATACCTTCGCCCAGGGGGTGAGCGGCATTGTGTCTGTTGGGCTGAATGCGGTCGCGTTCGTAAAGGACGTATAGAAATAGTCAAGGAAGTTCGGTACCCATCCAGGTGATGATCCTGGTGTCGACATTTGCGGGAAGAGGAAGTCAGGGCGGCGGTGTTCGGGCTGGTGGCGAATGGCGGGGCCGCCACGGTCGAGCTCCCAATACCAGAGGCCGAACACGATGACATTTGTGAGCCAAATTGGCACCGATGCGTAGACAAGGGGGCGTCCTCCTGCCTTGCTTCCGTACAGCAACGCATGGATGAGCTCGGTGAGTGATACAAAATTGGCGATGGTGATGAGCGCTATCAGTGCCAAACCCAAGACGCGAAACCGTGATTCTTGCCGGGAGACATGACCGGGATTGACGATGAGGAGCACCAATAGCAGTGCTCCCTCTAATGCTGGAATCAGGGCGCGGTTTCCAAGGCCCCGGATAACACTGTCAGGGAGGAGGAGTTGAAGTGCGATGGCCACCAGCACTGCCAATTGAGCCGGCCAACGAGGTTCCCTGGTTGATTTGATGCCCCAAGCGACATGGTCATCACGATTGCGTGGCGGCACATCAGCCATCTAGCTACCGTACTGAGCCTGAGACATTGAGCGGGGGATCTCTCTCAGAACTCGAACAGCTGCGTTGGCTAAAGTGCTCTTGTTGGCATTCCGCCAGGTACTCACCGGAGAGCACCAACCGAAATCATTCGTTCACTTGATTTCCCGGCAGGGGTGATCCGATCAAGCAACCTTTTCACGAGGGTCCGAGAATTGATGGAACCGCCTTCTGTCTCGGCCGCCATCCACATGTGGAAGCTAGGGGACGCACCTCCGGCCTGCGACACGGCTTCGGTGGATAATCTCGATGCAGCACCATTTCAGTCACCGTCCGGCACCTTCTGCCAAGACACTTGTCATCGATCGACTTGAGGCCTACCCGAACGGGTACTGTGCCCGGGCTTTCGGGGCGAGAGTCATCTCCAAGCCCGGAAGTGAGCTCCTCCTGGTGGAGAACGCCCGCACCGCAACGTCGGTGTCCGTATCGGTGACCTCGGGATCGTGCTGAATGGCGTGTGGCTGGCTCGCCATAATGGATATCGAGCCGACTTAGTACGCGCTATCGGGTCACCAAAGACGAACGCTGGTCAAGACCGACACACTCCGGCGAGCCGAACGCGACGGCCTCGTTGTTCGTCACCTCGATCCCGAAGACGCGGCGGCACTCTTGCTCGCCCTGTCCCGGGCGCTGGCCTCGGTTCACCGCGCCGGCCTAATCCATCGGAACCTGAACCCGCGCTGCGCCCACGTCCTGAGAGACGGACGTGTCGTCCTTACTGACTTCGACGATGCACGGTTACCAGATGCGGGTTTCGGCTTTACCGAACTCTTTCGCGGCGAGCTGGGAGGCGAGTACATCGCGCCGGAGGTTCGCGCGGATCCCGCGGCAGTGAGGAAGAGTCCGGACGTGCGCTGGCGCCAAGTGACCGATGCTCCAGACGCGGCACCAGCGCTGAGGCCTCCGAATTACATGGTGGGATTAATTAGCCGGGCCGCCACACGGAGCGGGCATTCAATAGCCGAAGATGCCCGCCAATGTGGAGGGATCCGGCACGGGCAGCGACGGCACGGGCGCGGGAGAAGATACTGGCCCGGCAGGTGGCGGCACCGAGTTGCCTGCTCCTGCCACCACCCCACCTGGTTGTGATGTCTGGGGATACCCCCCTAAAAAGGGTGTGGCCGGCACGACAGCGTTGTAGATGGTGTCGTTGGTGCCATAGACACTGGCGACGGCATCCTGCAAGGGAGCTGCCCGCCAGTCGAAGAGAGTCAGCGGGGATAGCCCCAGCAAGCCCTCGGCCGTCTTCAAAGCCGACGGGAACGAACCCAGCTCGTCAGAGACGTGGCCTGTCGGCCCAAGCTGGTTGGCCAACCCACCCATGCTCAGCAGAAATGTCCTGTGGATGTCCACGTGGTCGCCGGTGAATTGGTTGTCGTCCTCTGAGAGGAAGACGATCGTGTTCTTCCAGAACGGACTGCGTGAAAGCCCGGCGATGATCTTGCCGATTCCGTAGTCGTTGTCGGCCACCATCGACTGTGGCGTGGGGTTGAGCGGGTTGAAGACATTGGAGACGTCGTAGGTGTGGTTCTCCGGCAATGTCATGTAGATGTCGTTGGGCATGGAATGCGCTTGGCAGGTGGCGTCGCTACCACCGCCGCTAATGCAGTTGTGGTAGTCGGTGGTCCAACCGTCGAGGGTGTAGCTCGGCGGCAGCGGTGTGGACGGGAACTTTTGACCGAATGACTTGGGCGGTGCTCCCTGGGTCAGGTCCCAGGCGTGCGATACCGGTGTTTGTCCATGCAGGAAGATGTCGGCACGGTCGCTGTCGGGGAAGGCGAGGTCGCTTCCCGGTGTCGGGTTCACCGGTGCCGGGCCATCTGTCGAGCAGTTTTTCGTGCTGCCGTTCTCGCCCCATGCCGGCATGCAGACCTGGTTGGCCTGCGAGGCCGAACCGGACACCGGGCTCACGTCGGTGGCATAGACCCGCGTGGAGAGACCAGATGAGGCAGCGTTGTCGGCAAGAGTCAAGTACGGGTTCTCCATCAGGCTCTCCTGCGCTGCCACAGCATTGTCATGAACACCCGAAAGCGATGCCGCCTGAAGATTGGGGCTCGATCCGATGGCGTACTCGCCACCGCCTCGACCGCCGCGCAGGCCCTGGTCGTATTCCTGGCCCCACGAGAGTTCGCGGTCAGGCGTTGTGACGCCGGCCGACCACCAACTGTGTCCCACGACTGAGGACTCAGCGCCCTCGTTCCAGAAGTTGTCGAACAACGTGAAGTCCTGGGCCAGGTGGTGCTGGTTTGTCGTCACCGGCAGCGGGTATTCGTTGAAGCTGGGATCCGCGTTGCTGTTGAGGGTGGCGCCGGTGTCACCGAAATAGGAGTCGAAGGTCTTGTTCTCCGCCAGTATGAAGACCACGTGTGTCGTTTGCGGAGTCAGCGTCTGACCCTGAGCGCCGACCGGCACGGAACCCTTGCCGGCGTTGTACAGCGATGCCCGGCAGAGCAGGGCATTGGGCACCGCAACCGCCGGTTGCGACGGGCTTGTTTGGTCGACGCACGGGTTCTGCGCCGGGTCTGACGATGCCAACCCGGACGAGAACACCGGTGCCAGCTCGTCACCTTGGACAACGTCGGTTGTCCACTGCGACATTGCAGTGGCAAAGGCGGTCGGTTCAGAAGGGATGTCGATGGCCGATACGGTTCCTTCAGTTCCAGTTCCGGCCGTCGGCTGCAGCTGCCCGTAGTAGCTGGGCCCGGCACCGTTGCCCTTGAGATTGGAGACATACAGGCGATACCCCGTCACAGAAGAGAGCGAGGCTTCGGGCCCAGTGGCAAGCATGTCGGGCCACCAACCTGTGGGGATGTAGGTCGCCGGTGAAGTCACGGTCTGGTTCGTGCCTTGGTAGGAGATAGACAAGTTCGACTGGCTGATAGGAGCAATTCTCTTGCCATTGACGGCCAGCACCTCAATGGCGTTGAGGCCTGCCAAAGCCACAAAGACGTAACGGCCGTCGGCGGAGAACCGCACTGCCATGGGCTGGGTGCCGACCGGTCCGCCGAGCCCTACGGAGACGGTTTGGATGGCGCCGTTGGGGTCGCCGCTCACTGGGTTGATCGGTATGGCACTGAGGGTGTCGTCGTTGCTGTTGGCGACTACGAGGAGTTTGCCACCGGGCGAAAGCGCTATGCCGGCGGGCGCTTTGCCGACATTTACTGCCTGGCGCTCGTTTCCGCTTCCATCGGGGTTGACGGTGACGATCGATACGGTGCCCGTGGCATGCTGCAACGAAGTTGCGCCGGTGCGGAAGGGATTGGTCTGGTCGGCCCAGTTGGAGACGTACAACGTGCCACTCGTGGAACTTGCCTGGGACGGCAGGAAAGCGAGCCCGTAGGCGTCACGCCCGACAGGGATGGCGTGCACAGTAGGTGTGGCCGTGGGGTCGGCTGCGTTGTCGATGACGTTGACCACGGCGCAAATGGGGTCGGTATCGCCAGACGGATTGTCACTTGCCGGGCAACTACCACCATGAGCAGAGCTGACAACGGATTGGGGCACGCTCAGGGTGCCCGCCACGAACAATCGCGAATAGTTGGGACTTGCGGGACCTCCCGCCGGAAGGATCGTCCCGGGATAACCGGTCACAGGTATGCCTCTGTTTGGTTCCTGAGGTGCGGGGCCTGCCTGGCGAGCATCCACAAGGGGAGCACCGGGTGAGGCTGCCAAGTATTCGAAGACTTCGTTCCCTGGTCCGCTCGATGCCCACACGTGACCGCTGTTGTCGGCGGCCACTCCTTGATAACCAGCGCTTACGAGCGTCGGGCTGGCAACCAGGGTGTTGGCGTTGATGCTCTCGACGGCTTCGTCGAAGATGCCGCTCGTGACGGCATAGACACCTTGGCCATCAGGGGTGACCGCCACTCCGGTGGTGGCTCGCTCAGTGTTTACTTGCGTGCCCGCCGGGCACAGGGCCCATCCGTTGGGCATGCGATTCGATCCGCCCACGGCGTTCGGTGGTGAGCCGGTTACTCCGGACAGAACCGAGCAGCCTGCAGATGCCGCCGACGCGGGCGAAGTCGCACTGGGGGTGGTCGTGGCGGCAGATGCTGTGATCGCCCGGCCGGCAACCAAGCTAAGGGGCACGGCCACAAGACCTACGGTCATCGACACGACAAGAAAGAGCGAGCGCGAAGTCGGTCTCGCTGCTGGCGGATACGACACACCCAAAGGGGCTGCCTGCGCCCTCCGGCCGGCGCCGTTGGCGACTCGACGGCCAGTCTCTCGTATCCAGCGTCCGAATCCGACTCGGTGCAACATGCCTTGTCCCTCTATTCCTCAGTGCCGCAGGCGCGACGACAAACGAACAAACCAAACCAGGCGAGTTGATCCCTCACCCCCCGGCAAGCCCTCTCGTCTAATCCGACGAAGAGTCTGCCAACCGCCTTGATGTCGGTCACAGGGACTTCGTGATAACCGATGCATGAGTGTCAAGCCCCGACTGGAGATCCCATCCCCATGGTCCGGTAACGACAGAGCGAGGCCTGTCTTGCGCGTTGATTGGCCCGGGGCTTCGTGCATTGAGGATGCATGCCATGAAAGCGCCAGACCGGGGACGCCGCGGGGATCCCGCAAAGGGCTTGGCGCCGAATCACGAAGCAGACGAACACGTCAGCAATGGATGGTTCTCGGAAGCTTGCGCAGGTCCGCCCCCTGATTTCCTCATCCATTCGGGTGGCTCTCCGGTGCCAATCTCCATTGCCCCAGTGACCACAGCGCGAACTTGAGAAGCGCCGTACGATGGTGGTACTTCGGAAAATTGGCACCTACTCATGGGTCCAAGGGGGCACCGGAACATGGCAGCAAGACCAAGGCGGCTGAGCCGCCGGCAGTTCCTCGGTGGGGCCGCCGCAGGGGTGGGGGCGGCGAGTATGGCGTCTTCACTGTCGTGGCTGGTGGACAGTGCCTACGCCGCGGCCGACCCGGCCGGGTGCGGGAGTCTGTCCGACATTGAGCACTTTGTTTTTGTCATGCAGGAGAACCGCAGCTTCGACCACTACTTCGGGACGCTGTCAGGGGTCAGGGGGTTCGACGATCCGACCGTCATCTCCCAACAGGTCGGCGGCCAGAACTACCCGGTGTGGAATCAGTTTGGTTACGACCCTGCCACCCAGACCGCCACCCCCACGGGATACACACTCCCCTTCGAGTTAGCTCAGGATTCAAATCACGACGGGCAGTGGCTCAACGACCCGACCCACAACTGGGGTCCCCAGCACCAATGCTGGAACGGAGGGGCAATGGACTCCTTCGTCCGTGTCCACGTGGCCAGTGAAGGACCGGCCAACGGTCCCATCGTCATGAGCCACTACAACCGATTGTCTTTGCCGTTCTACTACGCGCTGGCAGACGCCTTCACCGTGTGCGACGCCTATCACTGCTCGGTAATCGGACCCACATACCCGAACCGGCTCTACTGGATGTCGGGCACCATTGATCCTGCGGGCGCTGCTGGTGGCCCGCTGCTCGAGACGTTGGCGCCGGTGGCTGACGTTCAGTACTACGGAAAGTTTGGTTGGACCACTATGCCCGAGGTTCTCGAGCAGGCCGGGATCAGTTGGAAGGTGTACCAGAGTCCGGACACCCTTTATGGAGCCTCGACGCCTCTTCTGATCGACAATGTTCTGCGCTATTTCAAGGCGTATACCAACCCGGCTACAACCCTGGCGCAAAATGCGTTCGTGCCGACCTATCCCGGGACATTCGCCCTTGACGTGGCGAGCGGCCAGTTGCCTCAGGTGTCATGGGTGATCACGCAGTTCTTGGAGAGCGAACACCCGGCGGCCCCACCGGATTGGGGTTCCGTTGCAATTGCGGACATCCTCCAGACTTTGATCTCCAACCCCGCGGTGTGGGAGAAGACGGCACTGATCCTCAGCTACGACGAGAACGGCGGGTTCTTCGACCACGTCGAGCCCCCGACACCCCCGGCTGGCACGCCCGGGGAGTACATCACTGCCCCCTTGGGGCCGATACCAGATGCCGCCGGGATCGCCGGGCCGATCGGCCTCGGCTTCCGGGTGCCGTGCCTGATGATCTCGCCCTACAGCCGGGGTGGGCTGGTGTACTCGGGTCTCTCTGACCACACGTCGCAGCTCCGACTGCTTGAGAGCCGATTCGGTGTGCCGACCCCGAACCTCTCGGCCTGGCGCCGCCAGGTCGTGGGCGATCTCACGGGCGCCTTCGACTTTGCCCGACCTCCCCAGCCGACCGTTCCAGCGCTGCCGGCGACGACACTGGCCGACACTCTGGTAGTACAACAAGGCCTCGACAACGGGCTGTTTGGCTCACTCGGCACCAGCAAAATTCCCTACCCCATCCCCCCCAATTCCGTACAGCACCAGGAATCGGGCACGCGGCGGCAGCCGAGCGGGATTGTCTGCGCGGCCGCCGCCCGGACCTCGACCTCAACCACGCTGGCCGCCGCCAATCAAGGCACAAGCTCGACCAGTGGGGCGCTCGCCGGAGCGGCAGCGACCGGCGCCAGCAGCCAGAGTGGAGCCCTGGCCAACAGCGGTGCCGACGTGGAGGACACACTCACGGCGGCGGCGGCAATGATCGCACTCGGATCCCTGGCCACGGGGTTGGCCCACCGAAAAGAGGCTGCGGCAAATCCGGACGCTCCGTTCGACCCCTGAGCAGCTCACGTACGGAGACCGGGCTGGTAGCTTGCGACCCTTAGGTGGGCGGTGGCTCAAGTGAGGTGATGATGCGGCTGGTTTCATGGAATGTCAATGGCATCCGAGCGGTAGTTCGCAAGGAGCTGTTCGCTCCGTTTGTGGAGGAACTTCAGCCAGACGTGATCTGCCTGCAGGAGACGAAGGCACAACAGTCCCAGGCGGTCATTGACCTCACCGGTTATGAAGAGCATTGGAATTCTGCGGAGAAGAAGGGTTATTCGGGCACGGCGATCTTCTCCAAGACCACCCCCCTTGAGGTGTTCCATGGACTCTCCGCTGACGTCATCAACCAGCATGGGGTGGTCGGCGATCGATTTGGTGATCCGAATATCGAGGGACGGGTGCTCACCGCCGAGTATGACGATTTCTGTCTGGTCACCGTGTACACCCCGAACGCCAAGGAGGACTTGGGTCGCCTGGAACTGCGCCATCAACAATGGGACCCGGCATTCTTGGCGTACGCCAAGGAATTAGAGAAGAAGAAACCGGTTGTCTTCTGTGGGGATCTCAACGTGGCCCACACACCCGACGACCTGGCCAACCCCAAGGCCAACATGGGGAAGAAAGGATTCACCCACGAGGAGCGCCTGGGCTTCCAGAACTTCATCGATGCCGGTTTCGTTGATACCTTCCGTCTCTTTCACGAGGGCAATGGCTTCTACACATGGTGGTCGAACTTTGCCAATGCCAGATCACGCAATATCGGATGGCGCATCGACTACTTCTTGGTCTCCGAGAGCCTGCGTTCAAGCGTTGTCGCCGCGGACGTTCATCCCGACATCATGGGAAGTGACCATTGCCCGGTGAGCATAACGCTCGAGCTCTGAGGGACGTCAAGAGAGGCGTCAGCATGCTGGACCCAAAGATCGGCGGTTCACCAGCCGCGTAGGTCCACCGGCCAACTCTCGATCACGTCAGGTCCATCGACCAGATGTAGGTGCTCGTGATAGGCCACGGTGGGATCGACGTGAGCCGGGATGACGTGGATTCGGTCGCCCACCTTCAGCGGGACCTCAGGAGCGAAGGTGAGGTGCTCATCCGAACAGAACCAGACGGCGGCACCCTCGACCGAGGGATCTCCGTGGTCCATGCCTAACGCCTTGAGCCCACAGTCAGCCACCGCCCACTCTTTGGAGACAGAGATCACGGTGGAAAGCACTGAAAGTGCCTGGCCGAAGGGCAGGTTCAACTTGGCGTACGCGGTGTCCATCAGGGCGTACGAACCGGCTTGGATCTCGGTGGCCCAGTGGTTGAGGTCATAGGTCCCGGTACCGCCGGCTGAGATCATGCCACCCCCAACGTGTTGGTGGGCCGACATGAGGAGCTCCATGGAGTCCTTCAGCATCTCGGTCCGTTGGGAACGATCCTCCAAACCGACAATGTGGCCCTCGTAGCCCATCACGCCCCGCACCGTGAGGCCTCCGGCACGTGCCGACTCGGCCAGACGGCCGGCATCCTCGGGCCGGCAGCCACACCGGGGGAGTCCGACATTCACATCGATGACCACCTCGGACACGCCGGACCTTACGGCGGTGGCAATCGTCTCCTCTGAGTCCACGGCGAGGGTCACCCGGGAGCCGGCGCGTACGAGCGTCCCCAGTCGCGTGGCGTCAACCACCTCGTTGGCCAGGAGGAGGTCCTGTCCCAGACCGGCGCGAGCCATGCCCTCCATTTCGGCGACGGTGGCGCACGTGAATCCCACCTGCCCCTGCTCGCCCTGAAGAGCGGCCAGGGCCGTGCACTTGTGCGCCTTCACGTGAGGGCGTAGTCGATCGCCCGGAAGTGCCTCAGCCATGGTGGCCAGATTGCCCTCCAGCCGGTCACGATCCACCAGCAGGGCAGGAGTGGTCAGCTCTCCGGTCTCCATGCGGTGGCAGCGTACCGACTGCACGAGGGGCCGGCTCGGGTGAAGAGGCGATCAACCGGGCACCGCGGGGACGGACGGAGTACCGTCAGCGCTCATGACGACACCATGGTTGGACGATGCCTGCAGCCTGGTCGATGCCTTCCGGGCCAAGGACCTCTCCCCCCTCGAGGCGCTCGAGGCCTGCATAGACGCCATTGAGGCATCACCGTTGAATGCCTTCAGTCACACCGATTTCGGCCGGGCCCGGGAGGCGGCCAGGAGCGCCGACGTGTCGCTGCCCTTCGGTGGAGTCCCCTTCGGCGTCAAGGAGTTGGAGAAGGTCGAGGGCTGGCCCTACACCCAGGCGTCCATGCTCTTTAAGGATCGCCTCGCCGATCACGACGACACCTCACTACGGCGACTCCGTGCCACCGGCGCCATCCTGGCGGCGCAGACGACAGCCAGTGAATTCGGCGGCATCAATTGCACGTCGACCGAATTACACGGGACGACGCGTAACCCATGGAACCAGGAGTGCACACCGGGTGGATCGTCAGGCGGCACGGCAGCCGCCGTGGCCGGTGGCCTCCTGCCCATCGCTACCGGCAGTGACGGTGGAGGGTCGATCAGGATCCCGGCGGGGTTCACCGGGCTCTTCGGGCTGAAGGCAACCTACGGCCGAATACCAAAAGGTCCCCAGGCCAGCAACACGCCGAGAACGACGGCTCTCGGTTGCCTGACCAGATCGGTGCGGGATACGGCGCGGTATTTCGATGCGTGCAACGGCTTCGACCAACGTGATCCACTGAGCCTTCCCGCCGTGGGTGGCTGGGAGGCCGGACTCGGTAGCCATGACCTGGCGGGTATGACCGTGGCCATCCTCCCCGAATTGGGCATCGCCCGGGTCCGGTCCGAGGTGGCCGATCTGGTGATGGCGACGGCGGAGCATCTGGCTGACGTAGCTGGGTTGAAGGTTGTCACGGTAAGCCCCGTCCTCCCGCCGCTGCGCGGCCAGTGGGCCATGGCGAACCAGCCGGCCTTCCTGGCCGACTTGGGCAGTGCCTACCCGGACCGGGCCGATGAGATGTCGGCGATGATGCGGAAGGGCCTGGAAGGTGCCATGAAGCGCTACACGCTTGAGAAGGCGGCCTCCATCGAGTCGTACCGCCGGCAGCTCAACGAAGCCATGGCCGACCTGTTCGACCAGGCCGACTTCATCATGTGCTCAACCAATCCCGACGTGGCATTCGTGGCCGAGGGCCCCCCTCCTTCGACCATCAAGGGGGCCGACCTCATTGACGAACTCGGTTTCACCCGGGCCATCATGAACCAGGCCGCGCTTACCGCACCCTCGAACCTCAATGGAAGCCCTGCCACGAGTATCCCGGGCGGGCAGGTCGATGGACTTCCTGTCGGCTTGCAAGTGTTGGCGGGCCATCACCGCGAGCAGCTGTTGCTGGACCTGGCCGTGGTGGCTGAGCGGGAACTGCCGTGGCCCAGGGTGGCGCCCGGCTCCCCCCACGCCTCGCCTCGTTAATTTGCAATTCCACCTCGCGCCGGCCATGGCTGTCGGCTCTGCTAACATGTTTGGCGCCGCGAGGAATCGTTTCGCGGGGCCCGTTCGAAAATCCTGTTCGAGTAGGCCGTTCATCACTCGACTGGAGTTTCGTCATTTCTTCCTTTACTGATCTTGGTGTTTCCGCGGCTGTCAATGCGCGCCTGGAGAAGCTGGGCATCAATTGCCCCCTTCCCATCCAGACGGCCACCATTCCACCCGCACTGGCCGGCCGCGACATCTGTGGCAAGGCTCCCACCGGCTCGGGCAAGACCCTGGCCTTCGGCATGCCGATCGTGGCCAAAATGGAACAGTCGCGCCCACGGCGGCCCAAGGCACTCATACTCGTGCCCACCCGCGAGCTGGCCTCTCAGGTCCATGCCGTCCTGGGCACCCTCCTCGGTCGCGACAGCAATCGGGTCGTGTCCATCTTCGGCGGCACGGGCTACCGCGACCAGGTCCGCGCCCTGCACAAGGGAGTCAATGTCGTCGTGGCCTGCCCCGGGCGCCTGGAAGACCTCATTGAGCGTGGTGACGTCCTCCTCGACGATGTGACCACAGTGGTCCTCGACGAGGCCGACCGGATGTCGGACATGGGATTCCTGCCGTCCGTGAAGAGATTGCTGGACCAGACATCACCTGACCGCCAGGTCCTCTTGTTCTCGGCCACCATCGGTCGCGAGGTCGAATCGATCATCCGCAATTACCAACACGACCCGGTCCGGGTCAACATCGAGGCCGACGAGGACGAGAAGGCCGATGTGACCCACCACTTCTGGAAGGTGGACCGGGCCGAGCGGGTGGCCATCACTGCCAAGTTGATCTCCAACCACGGGCAGGCGTTCGTCTTCTGCCGCACCAAGAGGGGTGCCGATCGCGTGGTGCGCCAACTTCAGGCGCAAGGGGTGCGAGCGGTGCCCATGCATGGCGACCGCACGCAAGGCCAGCGGGAGCGGGCCCTGGACTCCTTTGCCCGGGGCCGGGCCGACGCGCTGGTGGCCACCGATGTGGTGGCCCGCGGCATTCACGTCGACGACCTGCCCTGCGTGGTCCACTTCGACCCACCGGCGGACCACACCGACTACGTGCACCGCTCAGGCCGGACCGGCCGGGCCGGGCGCACCGGCACCGTGGTGACGCTGGTCACCGATGAACAGAAGAAGGACATGCTTGGCGTCCAACGGGCCCTCGGCCTTGAGCAGCGCCTCTTCGCCCCGTTCTCGACACCCATGCCCACCCAGGCAGTGCAGCCGTCCAAGGTCAAGGCCAACCCCTCCATGATGACCGGGACGGTGAAGTTCTTCAACGGCGCCCGCGGCTACGGCTTCTTGGCCCGCGAGGGCGGGGAGGACCTGTTCGTGCACCACTCACAGATCGAAGGCACGGAGCGTCAGGGCCTGGCCGAGGGTGACAGCGTGGAGTTCACCATCGCTCCGGGGCGCAAGGGCGAGGAAGCGCAGAACGTCAAGGTCATTTAGGTCTTCAGGCACCACCCTGATCCCCGCCGCGTGCCCGGGCGCCTAGGGGACACGTATCGTCCCGGGCCACCAGGCCACCCTCTGGCCGATCCCTTGGAAATCGAGAGCACCATGGCACATCACCGCAGAGGATTGACCCGTATCCGCACGGTTCTGGTCGCCGCACTCTTCTTGCCCGGCCTCACCGTGCTGGCGGGCGGCCTGAACCAGACGGCATTTGCCGACGGCGCCAGCGCGTCCAATACCGTCCTGGCCTTTGGCTCGGCCTCTGGGGTGGTGGGCAACCAATCCGGGCTGCCGGGTCCCCTCACCGGCATCGCCGCCACTCCTTCGGGCAACGGTTACTGGGTTGCCAATGCGGCCGGCCAGGTGTCGACAGAAGGCGATGCCCAGGGTTTCGGGTCCATTACATCCTCTTTGAACTCACCCATCATCGGCCTCGCCGCCACGCCTTCGGGCAACGGCTACTGGCTCGTGGGTGGTGACGGCGGGATCTTCACGTTCGGGGGAGCGCAGTTCTATGGGTCGACGGGAGCGTTGGTCTTGAACAAGCCCATCGTCGGTATGGCGCCCACGCCGAGCGGGAACGGGTACTGGCTGGTCGCCTCCGATGGCGGCATCTTCAGTTTTGGCGACGCCGCCTTCCTCGGCAGCATGGGTGGCACGCGGCTCAATGAACCCGTCGACGGCATGGCCGCAACACCCAGCGGGAACGGGTACTGGCTGGTCGCCTCCGATGGCGGCATCTTCAGTTTTGGTGACGCCGGATTCCACGGCAGCATGGGCGGCACCCACCTGGTCGAGCCAGTGGTGGGGATGACGGCCACCTCCGACGGCGGCGGCTACCGCATGGTTGCTTCCGACGGTGGGATCTTCGATTTCGGCAATGCCAATTTCTACGGTTCGGGGACCGGTGCGCCGCTGACGGCGCCGGTCGTCGGCATGGCGGCGCGGCCGCAGGGGTATTGGATCGCCTACGGCGCCACCGATCCCTTGACCACCGTCTCGGGTCAGGAGGAAGTGCTGGCCGGTCTGGGGTACGGTCCCCTGAGCTGGTCCCCGCTGGGGTTCGCCTGGCGCTGGACCCCGCAACCCACCCTGGCGGCCATCTGGTCGCCCGGCCAGAACGGGGCCATTGCCCGAGGGGAGATCATGGCCTTTGAGGCCGAGATCGGACTGTCCATTGACGGTACTATCTCGAGTGCCGAGATCAGCGCGCTGCAGACCGCGGCCGGAAATCCGACCGGCCCAGGTGCCAACCCGAACGGGTTCGCCTACGCGCTGGCCACTGAGCAGTCTCCCGAATCGCTGACGGTGTGGGAGAACGGGGTGGAGGTCGAGCAGACCCCGGTCAGTACGGGTGGGGCCGGCACACCGACGGCGTTGGGCTCATACCCGGTCTACCAGCGCTACCGCAACCAGGTCATGCGAGGTACCAATCCCAGCGGGACGGCCTATGCCGATCCGGTGCAGTACGTGTCCTATTTCAACGGAGGCGATGCGCTGCACTACATCCCCCGATCGGCCTACGGGATTCCCCAGAGCCTCGGATGCATTGAGCTGCCCTTGGATGCGGCCGCTGTGGTTTGGCAGTACACCCAGATCGGGACGGTCGTCACCGTCGTCTAACTCCAGGCGAGGATGGTGACGCCGGCCCCCAGGGCCAGGTAGAAGCCGAAGGGCAGCGCCGACCGGCGATCCGCCCGGTGGACGGCGATGAGGGTCAACCCGACGACGGCCGCCAGCAAGTTGGCCAGGAAGAATCCTTCCAGCAGGGCCATGGGGCTGACCCAGGCCAGGCCGAATCCGACCGCGGCCGACAAGCGCACGTCACCGAAGGCCATCCATTTGGGATTGACCAGGTTCATCACGAAGAGCACGACGAAGAAGCCCAGCGCACCCAGCGACGCCATCAGAAGGCGCTTCCATTCGTGGGTAACGCCGGCGATCACGATGCCGCTGACCACCACAGCCAGACTGATGGCGTAGACCATGGTCTTGGGCAGGAGGCGCCGAGTGACGTCGCAGTAGGCCAACTGGATCAACCCCAGCAGGAGCAGCAATGGCGTCACGGCAATGATCGACCAACCCACATTGAAGAGGACGATTCCGGGGAGCAGCCCCGAAACGGCAACCAGGGTGATCCGATGCCAGTGGGCCACCTTCTGCGTCGCTGGGGCGGTGTCTGGCGACGATCGGGCAACGGCGGTGGCCAGCTCGCGCCGGGTCAAGGGGATCAGGAGGGCTCCGGTCGCCATGCCGATGGCGGCGCCTCCGAGGAGGGCCAGATGCGCGCTCAATTCACCAGGGTGACGTCGGCGCACTGAGTATGGAGATCGGTCACCTCGGCGCCCGCCACATTCACACCGGCCGCCTGGAGGACCGGCCCGAGGGCGGAACTCAGGGTGGTGAGGAGCGGATCCACCACGGCTTGTTGGGACAGGTTCAGAAGCCCATTATTGACGTTATTGAAGGAGATCGTGGGTGTGGTGGTGCCGATGGTGATCGGGTTGGTGTCGGCGGAGGCCGTAGACGCCGTCGGTGGAACGACGGCGGCGCCGTAGCCCAGCAGGCTCGGTCCGGCCCCCGAGACGGCCAGGCTGGCCAGAGTGCTGCCGAGAACGGTGACGGTGCCCGACGCCGCAGTCGTGCTGGCATTGATCTTGGTCGACGTCATGGCGTTGTTGACGCAGGTGACTGTTTTCAGGGTGGCCGTGCCCAGGGCGGCGTTGACCGGAACGTCCAGCACGCCAAGCCCGAGACCCAGCGTCAGTTGCAGGTCGGCATTGATCTGGCTCGTTGAGACCGTGGTGCCGACGGCACCGTAGCCAACTTGTGGAATCTGGATCAGGCTGAGGGCGAGTGCGGCGGACGACACGTTGGGCAGACTCAGGGCTGCCGTGACATCGAGCACGTTGTTTCCGTTGGCGACCTCGGCTTCGGTGGTGAGCGTCTGCAAGACGTTGATGCTGGTTGCCAGCGCCGATGAGGAGAGGGACCCGCTCGAGCAGGTCGATCCATCGATGGACGCCATTTGCGACAAGGACGCCGATGTCGCTGCGCTGACCGTTCCGCCCAGGAAGGAGGAAGAGAGGTACGGGTTGCCGGTCACGGTGGCGAAGAGGACGACCCACTGTTTCGCAGTTAGTGACGTGGTGAGGATATTGGTGGGAGTGAGCACACCCGCCGAGGCGTTGATGAGTTGGAGCAACGTCACATTGGAGCTGGCCAGTCCGGCATAGCCCACCGCCGTGACGTTGGCCGAGGTCCCGAGTGCTCCCAGGAGCACGTTGAGGACGGCCGATTGCTGGGTGTTGAACGAGGCCAGATACGTCCCGATGGAGAACGTGGCGATGCCTCCTCCTGTCCAACTACCTCCACCACCACCTCCACCACCACCTCCGCTACCACCTGGACAGGGCGGTCCGTTGATGGCGCCAATGGCGGAACGGCTGAGCGGGGCACTCCCGCCATGGAAGAGTTCAGGGACGGGTTCCCCTGCGGTTACCGACACCGCATTGCAAGGGGGATAGGCCGAGGGGGTGGTGAGCGAGCAATGACCCGCTTGCGGCTGGAACTGGGTCCCCGTCCAGTAGCCCAGCGCCGCCGCGATGTTGGCAGTTGAACCGTTGTCGGTCGCCCCACGCTGTGCTTCTGTCTGGAGATTGGCTCCGGACACGTAGATGTAGCGGGCGGCATCGAGTGCACCCGCATCGGCAACTGTCTGCAGCTGGCGGTTGCCCACGGTTTGGATGCCGAGATCGACGGCGAAGGCGCCGGCCCAGATGAAGAGAACCGAGCAGACGCCGACGATGATGAGGGTGGCCCCGCGCTCGTCGTCACTCCGACGTTGGCTTGACCGGCGCAGAGAGGAAGCGAATCTCATGACGACGTGGGGGTCGACACTTGCAGTGTCGAGGTGGACGCCAGGGTGGACGGTGTGATGACGTTCAGGCCTGGGGCTTCCGGGAAGAGCGGATCGTTGGCGTAGTAGTAGGTGAGCCCCACATTGAGGCAGGTGTTCGAGGCATTGGACGCGCAGGCGGCCTCGGTCGCGCTGACGCACATGTACACCCCGTCGGATTGATATGCCGATGGGCACGTGGTGCCGTTGGTCAGGCAGGACATCTTTGTGCCAGAGGTGCAAGATCCGAGTCCGAGCCAGCCCAGATCGTTGGCCGCCTGGGTCACGGCTGCCGTCTCCGCAGCTGATTGTGTCGTGAGCACGATCCCCGCCCGTGCACCGTCGGCGGTGGCCTGGGTGATCGTGACCTTGCCGCCCAGGATCAGGCCAAATGAGATGATGCCGTAGACAAGCATGACGAGCAGGACCACGACGATGGCGAACTCGACCGTCTCCGCGCCAGATTCATCGGCCTTGCGTCGACGCTCTCGCACTCCACGTGTGCGTGGTCCCAATGTGGACTCCCTCCTCGACGCCGCTGGCGGAATGATGACTACTTCACACGCTGCGGCTCTTCCCAAGGAGATTGTGTTCTGGCGCGTGGCGACCGTACATAGGCATTACGGCTCATTTGCTCCACCCACCAGGTGCGCTCGTGAGGTGAATGATCCATTAGCCCTATGTACCAATGGACCTTGGCGTCGTAGTGTCCACCGAGAGGGAAGAGGCCGGAGAAATCGGGGTGCGTTCGCATGGAGCGAACCCGGGGACAACCGGCCACGAGGGCGCAATGTAGATCCGGCAGGTGTGCTGCATCAATGCCGTGTCAATGCGTCAAGAGGGGGATGGATCTGTGAAGAGGCAGACGCTCATACTGGTCGTGATCGCAGTGGTCCTGTTCGTTGCGGGAGGAGCCATTGCCTTTGGCACTGTGGTGACGGGGGCCAAGCACCAATCGGGAGGCAACTCGTCAGCGCCAGTCAACACGCCGGTGTTGGTGGCCACGTCCAACATCCCCATCGGCACCACCGGCCAGGCCATGGTGTCGCAAGGTCTGGTTTCTATACAGCTCATATCTCAGAAGAATTATTCGGCCAATGACCTCACGTCACTGCAGGGACTCACCGATGAAGTCCTGACGACTTCAGTGCATAAGGGAGATGCCATCCAGTCCACGCAGGTCATTCCCAGCACGAGTGCGATATCGCTGCCGCAGGGCATGAATGGAGTCACCGTCACCATGGGTGGCGTTGAGGGTCTCGCCGGCTACTTGCAGCCCGGCAGCCGAGTCGACGTCTACGCCAACATCACCAAACTCTCGGTTGGTACGGGTGCCAGTACGGCTCAGGCCAATGTGACCCTTCCGTGTACCGAGTTGGCCATGTCCAACATTGAGGTGCTCGACGTATCGAGCACCGTGCCTGCGCTGAGCAGCCACCCGAGCTCGGTCGGCCGAACGGTGCCGGGGTCATTGACGCTTCTTCTGGCCGTCAACCCGGGCCAGGCGCGAGCGATCACATTCCTGACCCAGAATGAGACCCTTTCCGTGGTCCAGACCCAGAAGGGGACGCTGCCGCCCATCGTCGGACAGTGCATCGGCACGGCGCAGACCACGTCAGCGCCATGATCTCCCGCCGGATCCTTGTCATCTCGCGCTCACCCGCACTGGGCCGGGCCATCCAAGCGTCATTGGGGCCGGGCTACCAGGTAGTGACCAGCACCAATGTGATCGACGTGGTGGAAGAGGTCCAGGCGTTGGGCCCCTTTGATGTCCTCGTCGCCGGTCCGGTGTTCGACAGCCATGCCGGCATGGCTCGCCTGGCCCAACTCCGGTCCACGGGTCCGGTGCCGGCGACGGTCTTGGCGCTCGGCCCCAGACCTAAGGCCAGCCTGAATGACATCGTGCGCACCGGCGCCATCGAGTTGGTCGAGTACCCGACCAGCAAGCGCCAACTTTCGGCCGCTCTCCAGCGTGCCTTCGACATCTCAGACCTTTCAGCGCCGGCCAACGGCGGCCTGATGCCGGTGGTGGCTCACGGGATGGTGGTGGAGCGTCCTCAATTCGCCGAGGTGTTCACCGTGGCCTCATCGAGTGGTGGCTGCGGCAAGACGTTCTATGCCACCAACCTGGCCTGCTACCTGGCCGCCCAGACCGGGCAACGGGTGTGCCTGGTCGACCTGGACCTCCAATTCGGCGAGGTGTCCACCGCCCTCCATCTGCGGCCTCGCTTCACCATCTCCGACCTGCTCGCTCGAGAGCCCGTCGACGAGGACGATCTGAACGAGCATCTGGAGGACTTCCTTGAGGAGCACGAGCTCGGATTCTCGGTGCTCGCAGCACCTTTCAGCCCGGCGGAAGCCGACATGATCGCACCCAAAGACGTCTACAAGGTCATGGGTGCGCTGCGCAAGCACTTCGACTACATCGTGGTGGACACCCCGTCACAACTCTCAGAAGTCGTGCTGGCGGCCTTTGATCACTCCACCAAGGTGCTCTGCATGGTCACGCTCGATCTCCCCAGCATCCGCAACATGCGGGTGTTCTTGAGCACGCTTGAGAAGTTGCGCATCAACAGCGACAGCATCGGGGTCGTGCTCAACAAGGTCGAGGACGACGTCGGCATCAATGTCAGCGATGTCCAGGATGTCCTTGACAACCGGATCGTTTCCATCCTTCCCTACTCCAGGGAGGTCAGCCGCTCCATCAACAAGGGGAAGCCCGCCCTGGTGTCGGCCGCCAATTCCGACATCGGCAAGAAGCTGTCCGATGGCATGCACCAATTCTTGGGTGGTGAGGCGACGCCGGCCCTGGGCGCGAGCAGCACGAAGGAGACCGGCGGCTTCCGCCGCCTCATGCACCGGCACCGCAGCCCCCGGGTACCCGAACTTGAAAAGACTGGATCGCAATGAACCTGACCGAGAAGCTCGCCGCAGCAGACGGCAGTGAAGAGGCCGTCATTCCCGAGGTAATCGTGAGCGCCCCCCATTTGGAGCGCCGGTCTTCTGGTACCCGGGGGCGACGATCAACCGATCGGTCGGCCGCCGACGAGGCCTGGTCGCTCTCCAAGCGGAAGGTGCAGCAAAAGGTCCTGGCCGATATCGCTCCGGGAGCGGCCGATCTCTCGCCTGACGAATTGAGGGCCAAGGTCCGCACGACGGTCAACGAGATCCTCGAACGCGAGGACATCGGGGTCTCGCCCATTGAGCGCCAACGGTTCGTGGAGGAGATCCTCGAGGACTCACTCGGCTACGGACCCCTGGAGGCGCTTCTCTCCGACGCCTCTATCTCCGAAATCATGTGCAACGCCTACGACGAGATCTGGATTGAGCGCCGGGGCAAGATCGAGCGCAGCGAGGTCGTGTTCACTTCCGCCCAGCAGTACCGGCGCATTATTGAGCGGATGGTGGCCGCAGTCGGCCGACGGGTTGACGAGTCATCGCCCATGGTCGACGCCAGGCTGGCGGACGGGTCCCGCATCAACGCCATCGTCCCGCCGTTGGCGGTCAAGGCGCCCGTCCTCACCATTCGGAAGTTCCCCGAGAGGCCAATGGTCATGCAGGACCTGATCGGCCTGGGCACGGTGACGATTGACGCCGCCGTCTTCCTCGAAGCGTGTGTACGCGGGAAGATCAGCATGGTCGTCGTCGGAGGGACCGCCACCGGCAAGACCACCATGCTCAACGTCCTTTCGAACTACATCCCCGAAGACGAGCGGCTCATTACCATTGAGGAGTCAGCAGAACTCCAACTGCAACTCAAGCACGTGGTCACGCTGGAGACCCGACCATCCAACGCCGAGGGTTCGGGTGAGGTCCGCATCCGCGACCTGGTCCGGAACTCCCTGCGTATGAGGCCCGACCGGATCATCGTCGGAGAGTGCCGGGGATCCGAGACGCTCGACATGCTGCAGGCCATGAACACCGGTCACCCGGGTTCCATGACCACGGTGCACGCCAACAGCCCGCGTGAGGTGCTGGCCCGGTTGGAGACCATGGTGCTCATGGGGGGAGTCGAACTTCCCCAGCGCGCTATCCGGGAGCAGATCGTCATGGCCGTCGGCATCATCGTCCAGCTCCACCGCACGGTGGCCGGACCGAGGGTCATTTCGTCCATCACGGAGGTGCAAGGCATGGAGGGCGACACCGTCCTGCTGCAGGATGTCTTCCACCGGGTCAACACGGCCGAGGGTATGGGGCAGTTGGTGCCCACGGGCCTCCGCCCCAAGATCCTCGATGAGCTCTTGTCCAACGGCGTGGAATTGGCACCCTCCATCTTCCGCAACGAGACCGAGCCATTTCTGGCCTCCAACCGCGCCACCTCTCGGCACGGACGGCCGGCGCGACCGGGACGTGTGGAGCCGCCATCAGAAGAGCTCTACGAAATACTGGCCCAGCGACGCCGGGACGGCCGGTGAACGCCATGGGGATGTTGGGAGTCGCCACCTATCAGATCGATGCGGCCATTGCCGCCGTCCTCATCGGCGGCGGGCTCTCCCTCGCCGTGACGGCCGCCATCCTGCGGGTCCGCAACCGCCAGCGCTCGCTGGCCGCGATCCTCGAGGACACCATGGGAACGGTGAAGGTGCCCGTCGAGGTGGTCAGCGAGTCCCCCGAGCGGGGTGAGATGTCCGCCCTGACGGTCCGCCTCGCTGGTGTCTTCGGCCGGGTCGACACCCGTGGCCTCCTGGAGAAGCGTCTGGAACGGGCGGACATCCCGCTCCGCTCCGGCGAATACCTGGTGGCGACGGTAGGTATCGCCATCATGCTGGCGGTGACCGTCGGCATCGTCACGGGGTCGCCATTCGGCTCGGTTGCCGCCCTTGCCTTGGTGGCGGGCGTGGCCTGGCATCTGCCGACGAGGCGAAGCGTGGCACGGTCCAAGCTTCTGCAGGCCCAACTCCCAGACGCGCTGTCGCTCATGGCGGCCTCGGTCGAGGGTGGGCAGACGTTTCAACGGGCCATCGACATGTACCGCCACGACGCGCGGCCGCCGCTGTCGGCGGAGCTTGACCGGGTGATGGCCGAGGTCGCGGTGGGATCAGATCTGGTGTTGGCCCTCGAGAGCATGGCCGACCGTTGCGGCGTCGAGGATCTCAAGTGGGCCGTGGAGGCGGTTCGGATCCAACAGTCCACCGGCGGTCGGCTGGGTCCGATCCTGCACACCTTGGCCGAATTCATGCGTACCCGCCAGGAGGTACGCCGCGAGGTGCAGACCCTCTCGGCCGAAGGAAGGATCTCAGGGTACGTGCTGTTTGCCATCCCCCTGTTCCTCCTCTTTGCTCTCGAGGCGAAAGATCCCGCCTACCTGACGCCCATGCTCCACGGCTTCGGGCTCATTGTGCTGATCTTCACCGCCGGACTCATGGCCTTGGGATTCTGGATCGTGCGCCGCATGGTGAACATTGATGTGTGATGTGGAAGGGGTGAATTGAGGTGATCACACCGGTGTTGGGCATCGTCCTCATGATGGGAGGTGTGGCCGGAGTCGGCCTGGCGGCGTGGAAGTCGCACCATTCCTCACGCCAGCTCGAGTTCATGCGATACCTTGGCCGCGACGCCGAATTTGGTGCCGAGCCCGTAATCGTGCCCGAACGGGTACAGGCTCCATTGATATCTCGGCTCTTCGGGCCCATAACGAACTCATTGCGCCACGGTTTGTCCCGTCTGTACCCGGCACGGGACATCGACCGCGTCCACGCCGACCTTCTCAAGGCAGGGCTCACCGGTTCGGTCCGGGCCGAGGAGTTCGTGTCCTTGCAGGTGGGCAGCGTCTTGATGGGGTTCGCCATCGGCGTCATCTTGGTGGCCACGGGAGTTGGGGGAACGAAGCTTGCCATCGGGATGCTCTTCCTCCTGCCCATCCTGGGCGGCCTGGGTCCGAGCATGTGGTTACGCCGCCGCATCAAGCACCGCCGGGATGAAGTCACCAACGCCCTACCGGACGTGCTCGACCTCATGACGATCTCGGTGGCGGCCGGCCTGGGGCTTGAGCAAGCCATCCAGGTCTCCTGCTCGCACTTCGAGTCGGCGGTCTGCCACGAGCTCCGACTCACCTTGCGAGAAATGGAACTCGGGCTGTCCCGTCATGATGCGCTCGAAAATCTCAAGCTCCGCACCGACATTGATGATCTGGTGACGTTCTCGGTGGTGCTGTCGCAGGCAGATGCACTGGGGCTCCCCATCGGACGGGTCCTCCAGGCTCAAGCCGACGAAATGCGCGACAAGCGGCGCCAGCGGGCCCGGGAGCGGGCCGCCAAGGTGCCGGTGAAGATCCTGTTTCCCCTTGCCTTCTGCTTCCTGCCGGCCATCATGATCATCGTCCTGGGTCCCCTGGTGGGTCCCATCTCCCACGCCCTGCACTAGCCCGAACCGGGGGTATCCCCCTTGGTCACAACGGACGGTGGCAGCAGGATTGCCAGACGGTGGTAAATGGCCGGGAATCGAGGTTCCCGTCGGATCTCCCCTGCTGAGGGCGTACAATGGTCGAAGCGGCCGCATTCGACAGCTGCGGAGCTGGGAGTGGCGCGCCGGACATTGGGACGGTGCGTGTTGAGGGGGAAAGCATGGGGAACGCAGCGTCGACGGTGAGGTGGAACAGCGCGCTGTACACGCACACAACGCAACGCCGCCGTGAGCCGGCATGGACGTACTACTCACAGGTGTCGGTGGCCAGTCCGAGAGTCATGATGGACGACCAAGAGCCTGAGAGTCTGCAGGTGGTCCAGGGGTCGATGGCCCTGGCCGAAACTCACCCCGAAGTCGCGGCGGAGCGCCAGGACGCCACGACGACACCGAGAGCGGCGGTGGAAGAACAGGGTAAGGGCGCCGAAAATCAATGGGGGCCATGGTCGCTCACCCAGCGCGAGTTGGAAGTCCTGCAACTCCTGGCAGAGGGTGCCACCAACAACGAGATCTCCGGTCGCCTCTTCATCAGCCCGAAGACGACGAAGAATCACTTGGCTGCCATCTTCCAAAAGCTCGACGTGACGAACCGCACCCATGCGCTGGTGCGAGCCGTGATCATGGGACTTGTCAGCATCGAGTAGCTCACCCGAATGGTCTTTAAAGCCTATGGAAGTGCTAGGCCGGGACTGTAAAACTGCCATTGGGGAAGCCAAATAGGTCGGACAACCGTTCGCATCTTTTGGTTGAGAGAGGGGAATACCAATGACTGAGATGTTTCTTCACGCGCTGTTTGCAGTTCGGGGCCTTCACGGCACACTTTTGGAGCGGGCTCGCACCGAGCGCGGCGCCTCCATGGTGGAGTACGCACTCCTGGTCGGCCTGATCGCCGTCGTCGCCGTGGTTGCGGTGTCATTACTCGGGAGCAGCATCTCGAAGCTCTTCAGCAACGCCAACACGTGCGTGGGCAGTCTGACCACCACATCCTGCTGAACGTCCGCGTCGAGTAATTGCCGCTACACCTGGGCCGTACTTTCCTGTGGGAACGATTCCCCCTTTCCCGTGGGGTTGACATGAGGGCTGGATTGGTGAGAGCCAATCCAGCCCGATGTCATCTTTGCCATGGCAAGCGCATCATCTTGTGGCAAGAGTATTAAGTCCGAAAGGCCTATATACCAAGGGCCAACAATGTCAGAAGCTGGGGAGAAAGTAGCAAGAGTCCGATCTTCGGTTCTTGTACATGATAGGAGAGGGGAACAACAATGACCGGAGTATTCATAGGTGCGTTCATGGCGGTGCGCGGCGTGCACTCCAAGCTGTCGACGCGAGCCCGCACCGAGCGCGGCGCCTCCATGGTGGAGTACGCACTCCTGGTCGGCCTGATCGCCGTGGTCGCCGTGGTTGCCGTGTCCCTGTTGGGGAACAGCATCTCGAATCTGTTCAGTAATGCCAACACCTGCGTCGGTAGTCTGACCACCACCTCTTGCTAAGCGCCGGCGGTGCATGACCGCCACGTAAGAGCAAGGGTTTCCCGGAGGGAGGTTTCCCCCTCATCCCTTCGGGATGACGATAGGGCTGGATCGGTTTTCGCCGATCCAGCCCATTGTCATTTATAAAGGAATTCAAAGTGTCTTTTGGCAAATGTATTAAGTCCGAAAGTCCTATTTACCTAGTAATCGAATTGATTGATGCTGGTAGTGGAAGAGCAAGAAGCCGATCATCGGTTCTTGAACAGGGTAGGAGAGGGGAACATCAATGACCGAGATTTTTCTGAACGCGTTGTTCGCGGTTCGAGGCATGCACGGCACGCTTTTGGAGCGAGCTCGCACGGAGCGTGGCGCATCCATGGTGGAGTACGCACTCCTGGTCGGCCTGATCGCCGTCGTCGCCGTGGTTGCGGTGTCCTTGCTCGGGAGCAGCATTTCGAAGCTCTTCAGCAACGCCAACACGTGCGTGGGCAGTCTGACCACCACATCCTGCTGAACGACTGCGGCGAGTGATTGCCGCCGCAGTCTGATTGCTTTCAGTCCCTCAGGGACTATCTCCGTTACCCCAATGGGTGAGACGAGGGCTGGACCGGAACTTCAGGTCCAGCCCTCTTTCACGTCCGAGGATGCCTCAGTGAACCGAGGTGAGGTCCTCGGAGGTGGCGGAAGGATCGACCGGGAACCGTTGTCCCGATGGTGATGTCAGCGGCTGCTTCTTTATGAACGAGGGCGCCCACCAGATCCGGTCGCCCGCTACCTTCATGACGGTTGGCACCAGTAGGCCTCGGATGATGAAGGCGTCCAGCAGCACGGCCAGCGTAAGTCCGACGGCGAAGAGCTTCATGAATGCGATGGCACTCGTCACCAGACTGAAGAAAACGATGCTCATAAGCAGCGCTGCCGCCGTGATGATCCGCCCCGTCAACTGCAACCCGCCGGCCACCACTGCATCGTTTGTCATCCCCTGATCGCGCAGCTCCTTCATGCGCGACAGCAGGAAGACCTCGTAGTCCATGGAGAGGCCGAAGGCGACGCACAGCATCAAGATCGGCATGGTGTCAATGAGTGCGCCGGTGGGAGTGAAGTCGAGGAACTTGGAGAAGTGGCCTTCCTGGAAGACCCACACCATGGCCCCGAAGGTGGCGGCCAAGCTCACCACATTGAGGGCCAGGGCCTTCAGCGGGATGAACACGCTCCGAAAGAGAAGAAGGAGAAGCAAGAAGGTCACCCCGGCCACCAGCAGGAGGGCCA
Organism: Acidimicrobiaceae bacterium; assembly: GCA_003169675.1. GTDB lineage: Bacteria > Actinomycetota > Acidimicrobiia > Acidimicrobiales > RAAP-2 > Bog-473. The sequence continues at coordinate 20,200 of PNAT01000085.1, read as the reverse complement.
GGGGGAGGAATTCTCTGATGGTCGCCGTGGAGTCTACGAACCCGGCCGGCAGGCCTCCCACCAAGATGGCGAAGGGAGCCGGACCGTCCCGAATGACATGGACCAACCGCTCGCCCGCGTTGGACAGCGCGTTGCCCTGCGGGATGACCGAGTACCAGGTGCCGCTCCCACCGTTGAATTGGGCCGCGTAGACCGGTGGCGAGGGGAGCCGGACCCCGCGGAAGTAGACGCCGGTCGCTGCATCCACCCGGAGCACCCCAGGGAGATTGGACAGGTGGGAGGCGTAGGCCGCTCGTTGCGCCAACGGCACCTGGTCAGCTTGGGGGGCCACGACTTGCAGGGCGTCGGTCTGACCCTGCCCGAAGTCCCTGCGCAAGGTGTCGTTCACCTGCCTGACCTGATTCGTCGGGGCCAGAACCCGGTCGTCCAGATAACCCAAGTGGATGTGCAAAAACGGAGCGGCCAACACGCCCAGCAGGGCGAGGACACCGACGATGACCACCACCGGGCGACGCATGACTCCTCGTGCCACCTTGGACCACCACCCGTCTGCTGGTGGCCGCACCGACCGATGCCAAACCGTGAGGGAATTGATGCGGTGGCCCAGCAGCGCCAGCGCGGCGGGGAGCACCACCAGCGCGGCGATCCCGGCTAGTGCGGAGACGGCGATCCCGGCGAAGGCGAAGGACCGGAGGAACATGAGCGGGAAGACGAGCAGAGCACTGATCGCGGCGGCCACCGTGAGAGCGCTGCCCGCCACGGTGCGCCCGGCATGGGCCAAGGTTTCCTCCAGTGCTGAGGGCACGTCGCGTCCTGTGTTGAGCTCCTCCCTGAACCGGCTGACAATGAAGAGGCTGTAGTCGATGGCCAGGCCCAACCCGAGCACGGTGGTCAGATTCACTGCGAACACGGAGACCGGTGTGATGGTGTTGAGCAGGCGCAAAATGAGCAGCGTGCCCACGACCGCCACGCCACCGATGGTCAGCGGCATGGCGGCAGCGACCAGTGATCCGAAAACGACGAGGAGGAGGAGGAGCGTGAGGGGAACGGCAAATGACTCGGCCCGCAAGAGGTCATGCTCGACGACGGTGTTCACCTCGTGGAAGGCGGGGCCGAAGCCACCCACCCGCACGGTGATCGGTCCCCGGGGTTGGCTCAGGGTGGCGGCGAGGACGCCCTCGCGCTGCATGACTTGATTCTGGTCACCGGTGATGCGACCAACCACGAGTGCGTCCGTCCGCCCCGAGGTGCGCAGGATGGGCACCGAGTCCAGGCTCCAGTAGGACTCGACATTGGCCACATTGGGCTGCGCGGCCAGCTCCCGGGTTAGCGCCTGACCGGCCGCGGCCACGCCGGCACTGTCGACGGATCCGGTGCGGGCGTGGACCAGGAGGATGAAGTTGTCCGATCCGTTGTGGAATTCCGAGGCCAAGATGTTCGCCGCGTGGACCGACTCCTCGGATGGTGCGTCGAAGCCACCCTGGGAGAGGTGTGAGGCGGCGTTGCCACCGAAGAGGGCGGCCACCACGACGAACACACCGGCGGCGACGACGATTGCTTTGCGGTGGGTGGTCGTGACCCGGGAGAGACTCCGCAGCGCGCGCTCGATGACGTCGGCCGGCGGCCCGGCATCCTCCTGGTACGTACTCAAGGTATGCAGTATCCTCAGGGTTTCTCTTCTCGTCAAGATCGGTGGGACCACTGGCTCACGACCCGGAGGGTCGGAACTATGCAGTCAAACATGCAGGCAATCGAAACGGTTCGCTCCCGGCGGGAAGAGTACGCCGACGCCACCCATGAGGCGCTGCTCGACAGCGCGGCAGCCTGTTTCTTCGAGGATGGATTCACAGGCACCTCACTGGATCACGTGGCCCAGCGGGCCCGCGTCACCAAGGGCGCCATCTACCACCACTTCTCCTCGAAACGCGAGCTCTTCCGGGCCGTCTTGGAGCGTCAGCAGGCCAAGAGCGCCCTCACCATCACCCAGGCCGGGGATCAGGCCCTCACGGCCTGGAGCGGGATTGTGGCGGCCCTCGACGCCTTTCTCGAGACCCTTTCGTGTCCCATCTACCAGCGCCTTTGTTGGGTCGAGGGCCCGGCTGCCCTGGGGTTCGAGGACTGGTGGGCCTGCGGCGAGCACTACGAGATCGAAGTGATCCGGAGCCAGCTGGACCGGCTGGCCGAGGCCGGGGCCCTCGAGGTCAAGGACCTGGACATGCTGGCCCACGTCCTGTTCGGTGCCGTGACGGCCGGCGTCCTGGGCATGGCGCGTGCCGATGACCCGGCCGCCGAGCGGGAGCGCTTCCGTACCGTCATCCTGGAGTTGATCGCCGGCATGGTCCACCTGGATCAGCCTGCCTAGTCCCGAGTTCATCGTCGGTTCACATTTCTGTGACGAGGGTGAAATAGGTTCAGACCAGACTGCTCCTGCACGGGGCAGCCGTGTGCCCTACGGTGCCGGGTTGGCCTCGCGCCACTCTGCACGCACACGCCCATTTGAATGAAGGGGAGCACAGGAGAATTCATGAGTTACCAGGCCGAATACATCTGGATCGACGGGACAGAGCCTTCACCACTGCTGCGGAGCAAGACGCGGATCGTGGAGGACGGCAAGGATCCCGGCATCTGGGGCTTCGACGGGTCAAGCACGAACCAGGCCGCCGGACACGATTCCGACTGTGTCCTTCAGCCCGTGTTCGTCTGTCCCGACCCCCTGCGTTCCGAGGGCGACAAGCTGGTCATGTGCGAAGTGCTCCTGACCGACATGTCCCCCCACAGTTCGAACACCCGGCGCAAGTGCGCGGAACTGGCCGAGAAGTATGCCGACCAGGAACCCGTGTTCGGCGTTGAGCAGGAGTACACCTTCTTCCAGTACGGGCGCCCCATGGGGTGGCCCGAAGCCGGGTTCCCCGCCCCTCAGGGGCCGTACTACTGCGGCGTCGGTGGTGACAAAATGCCCGGTCGCGAGATCGTGGAGCGTCACACCCTCGCCTGCATGAAGGCCGGCTTGGGCATTGAGGGGACCAACGCCGAAGTGATGATGGGCCAATGGGAGTTCCAGATCGGTGTCCTGCCCCCACCGCTGATCGGCGACCACCTGTGGGTGGCGCGCTGGCTGCTCTTCCGGATCGCCGAGGACTTTGACGTGTACGCCACGCTGGAGCCCAAGCCGGTCCTGGGGGACTGGAACGGCGCCGGTGCACATACCAACTTCTCCACCAAGGCGATGAGGGAAGATGGCGGCTGGGATGCCATCATCGCCGGCTGCGAGGCCCTCGGGAAGCGGGTCGAGGAGCACGTGGCCAACTACGGCGTGGGTATCGAGCAGCGCCTGACCGGAGCCCATGAGACGGCGCACTTCACCACGTTCACCTACGGCGCCTCGGACCGCGGCGCCTCCATCCGCATCCCCTGGGGAACGGCCAAGGCCAAGAAGGGCTGGTTGGAGGACCGCCGGCCCAACGCCAACATGGACCCCTACGTGGTCAGTGGACTCCTGGTGGAGACCGTGTGCGGGGCGGCCGCCGGCAATTGAGCTGATCTGAGGGCGCCGCTGGTTTCGGGGTGCACCACCCGGAGCCGGCGGCGCACCTCTGGCTCAGGGAGATCTAGGCCGGGGGTACGGGTTGATCTGTCGGCGCGTGGGCGGCCATGGCCGGCTCACCGGGACGGGCGAGCGGCCCCACCTGGAGCGCCGTCGTGTCTCCCTCGAGGAACGTCCGGCCATCGCTGTCTGCCATCTCATCCATGCCGATCGGTCCCTCGGGCCGGCCGGCCAGGAATTGCTGGATGATCGGGTTCTCGGTGGCCAGCATGTCCGGTTTGCTGGCGAACTTGACCAGGTTCGAGCGGAACAGGACACCCATGTAGTCGGCGGTGCGCATCACCGACTGGATGTTGTGCGTGATGATGAAGAACGTCGCACCCGTCTCCTTCTGGGCCGTGACGACGAGCTCATCGAGGTAGGCCACCCGGACCGGGTCGAGCCCCGAGTCGGGCTCGTCGAAGAGGACGATCTCAGGTTCGGTCACCATGGCCCGGGCCAGCCCGGCCCGCTTCTTCATGCCGCCGGAGACCTCGCCGGGCAGCTTCTTCAAGTGGTCCATAAGTCCGACCAGCTCCGCGTTGCGGTGCACGAGCTCGCGGATCTCCGCCTCGTTCTTGCGCGTGTGTTCGCGCAGCGGGAAGGCGATGTTGTCGTAGAGATTCATGGAACCGAACAGCGCGCCGTCCTGGAAGAGGACGCCGAACTTGCGACGGATCTCGTAGAGGCGCTTCTCGCGGAGGCCCACGATCTGGTCTCCATCGACCCAGATCTCGCCCCGCTCCGGCACCAGCAGCCCGAGAATGTTCTTGAGGAGGACCGACTTGCCGGTGCCCGACGGCCCAAGGATCGCCGTGATCCGACCCTTGGGGACGTCAAAAGTGATGTCCTCCAGCACGGTGTGCGAGCCGAACGACTTGGTGACACCGCGCAGGGAGATGATCGGTTCGCCAGGGGCGATCCATGGCTGCGCTTCAACCTGAGACTCGGACTCCATGGAGGAAGAACCTACGCTTATCGGTGGGCAGGCGCCACGATCGGGGCGCCGGTGGTGACGTTACTTGTGACCGAGCAGGTTTTTCAGGGTCGACGTGGTGTTGTTGACGACTTGGCTCCCGACGGAGGAAACGGTCGAGGTCGTCGTGGCACCCGCAGCGGGGACCAGCCCGAGCTGGGTGAGCACCGTGGACAACCCGAGGGTGTTGGCCAGCCCGCTGACGGTGGTGGTGAGGGAGGAGGCGGCCTGCCCCAGGGTGGTGCCCACGGGATTGACGGCCGAGGGGAGCGGGAGGCTCGGCACGCCGGTGCCGCTCGGGACCGCAGGACCCGCAGGGACGACGGAACCGGTTGTGAGTTGGCCCGCCGGGGTCGCGGTGGTCGCGGCGGGCGGGTTGGCGGACGGCGACGCCACGCCGAGTGCGGAGGGCGCTGCGGTCGGCACGAGAGCCAGCGTGATGGGGAGGGCGGGGTTGGCCAAGGCCGAGGCAGCCCGATCGGAGGGGGACACCTGGGCGTTCGGTTGCGACGTGGCCAGAGCGTGCGGGGTGATGAGGGCGGCCGCCACGGCGGCCGCCGTCACGGCCGCGCCGGCGAGCGCATTGCGCAAGCCGCCAGAACCACCGCCGGGTGGGACCAGGGCGGCCTTGTGGGTCACACGCAGCACACCGCGACGGATCAGCGCGCCGGCACCGACCAGGAAGCCGGCCAGCGCGGCCTTTGATTCGGAGAGCACGTTGAACTCGCGCTTGAGCGCCTGGCGGGCCCGCCACAGGAGGGTCTCGATCGTCCCGACCTCGACGCCTTCATGCTCGGCCATCTGCTGGTAGGTCCAACCCTCGCCCTCGCGCATGGCCAGCACGTGGCGATGCCGAGTGGAGAGGCGGTCGAGGGCCCGGTTCACGAGCTGCCCGTCCACGGCGGCCAGGATGAGCTCCTCTGACGTCTCGGCGCCTATGCCACCGACCGGCTGGTGCGCGCCGAGCTCCAGGTCGTCGGTCGGAGTGCTGCGGGACCGCCGGCGCAGGACGTCGGTGCAGATGTTGCCCGCGATGACGGTCAGCCAGGGGTAGAAGCGGCGCTCGCCGGCAAATTTGGGGAGAGCCTTCCACGCCCGGGCGAAGGCCTCTTGCGCCGCGTCCTCGGCTTCATGGCGGTCATTGAGGCGGCGGAGGCAGAAGCGGAGCAGCCGTTCGTAGTAACGGGCGTAGAGATTGCCGAAGGCAGCCGAGTCGCCGGCCTGGCAGCGTTCGACAAGGGTGCGGTCACGGTCGAGATCAACATCGTCTGTAAGACTTGTGAACTCTTCTTGGCGTAACGCCACGTTCCGTCCCTCCCCCCCCGACGATGCCAGAGGGCCTCACCAACAGTATGAACCCGATCCAGGATCGAACTGATCCGGGAACGGATACTTCCTCCACCCAGGCAAACGGTTGACTCGGTGGTATCTTACGAAACTTCTGGGAAAATTGGGAATTTCCGCTATTTTCCCAGTTCAACCGCCTTCCCACCGGGCCAGAGGCCTCAGGGGACCATTGTGCCTCCTCCGTAAGGCGCCCAGGTTGCAACGGGGGAGCCATCCGGTTGCGGCTCCCGCCGCGCCCCGCCGCTCGGGGTACCGCAAGCTTGGTTCTGGCCTGGCGTTTTATTTCCTGAAAGGTAAAGGGTCGAGGGGAGCGGTACGTTCTTGCCGGAGTGGAGCGGTGGGAGGCCTCGGGAAGGGGGAAATTGGTGGAGCAAGCGGGAGACACCACCAGCGAGGCGCCGCCGCCCACCGAGAGCCTGGCCGCCGTCCCCCTAAGTCGCGCCGAGATGGCGCTGCGCCTCGGAACCCCCGGTGGGAAGGCAGCCACCGTGGGCGCCGTCGGTGTCCCCCTGCGACCACTGCGGGACGACGGGAAGATCGCCACTGCCGTCCGTGAGACGGGCAACATGTTCGCCACCTCGCTCGAGGCAATCCGGCAGGGATTCATCAAGGGCGTCCCCGTCACCGAGTTCTTCGACCAGTGCTGGTTCCTGGCCCGCGTCACCACCCTGCCCCTCATCCTCCTCTCCATTCCCTTCGGCATGGTCATCGCGCTGGAAGTCGGTTCGCTGCTCCAGCAGATCGGTGCGCAGTCCCAACTGGGCGCGGCCATGGTGCTCGCCGTGGTGCGGGAGCAGGCTCCGCTCGCCACCGCGCTGCTGATCGCCGGCGCCGGTGGTTCGGCCATGTGTGCCGACCTGGGCTCGCGGCGCATCCGGGACGAGATCTCCGCCATGGAGGTCATGGGCGTCAACCCGCTCCACCGCCTCGTCCTGCCGCGGCTCCTCGCCGCCACCCTGGTGGCCATCCTGCTCGATTCGGTGGTCAGCGTGGCCGGCATCCTCGGCGGCCTGTGGTTCGGCACCCACGCCATCCACATCACGACCAGCAGCTTCTTCGCCACCTTCGGCGAGCTGAGCCAGCTGGCCGACCTCGGCATGGCGCTCCTCAAGGCCGGCCTCTTCGGGTTCATCGCGGCCATGGTGGCCTGTTACAAGGGCCTCTATTGCAAGAGCGGCCCCAAGGGCGTGGGCGACGCCGTGAACCAGGCCGTGGTGGTCACGTTCATCCTGTCGTTCTTCGTCAACTTCATCCTGACCGTCTTCTACTTCAACTTCATCCCGCAGAAGGGCATCTGAGGTGGCTATCGACGCCCCATCCCGGCCGCCCAGTGGCGTGATCGCCAACGCGGGAAAGAACATGGCCAAGAAAGCCTTTGCCCCGGGGAACGCCCTGCTCGGCGTCTTCGATGATTTCCACGCCCATCTCAGGTTCTACCTCCGCATCCTGCGGGCCATGCCCCGGGCCCTGCGCTACCCGCGGGAGATCCTCGTCCTCATGTCCGACATCACCCTGGGGTCGGGCGCCCTGGTGGTCGGTGGCGGCATGTTCTTTGTGGTGGTCTCCATCGCCTTCTTCACCGGGACCGAGGTTGGCCTGGAGGGTTTCAGCGGGCTCAACCAGATCGGGGCGGCGGCCTTCACCGGTGTCATCACGGCCCTGGCCAACACCCGTGAAATCACCCCGCTGGTGGCGGGGGTCGCCCTGGCCGCTCAGGTGGGAGCCGGCTTCACGGCCCAACTCGGCGCCATGCGCATTTCCGATGAGATCGACGCCCTCGAGGTCATGGGCGTCAACAGCGTCGTGTACCTGGTGGCCACCCGCGTCTGGGCGGCCCTGATCACCATGATCCCCCTCTACCTGGCCGCGCTCTTCGCCAGCTACTTGGCCTCCGAGTTGATCGTCACCAAGTTCTTCGGCCTTTCCTCGGGCACCTACCAGCACTACTTCCGGCTCTACCTGCCCCCGATCGACATCTTCTATTCGTTCATGAAGGCGATGATCTTCGCCGTGCTCGTCACGTTCGTGCACTGCTACTACGGCTACAACGCCGGTGGTGGACCGGCCGGAGTGGGCGTGGCCGCCGGACGGGCCATCCGGCTCTCCATCATCCTGGTGGTGGTGGTCAACCTCATCCTCTCCTTGGTGCTCTTCGGCGGTGCCCACGCGTCAGCCAGGTTGGTTGGATGAGGCGACTGAGCCGGGTGCTGGTCGCCCTGATCGCACTCGCCGTGCTGGTGGGGGCCACGGTCACGCTCATCCGCAATTCGAACGGGGACTACTCGGGCGCCTACAAGCTCAGCGGTGATTTCGCCAAGGCGGGCGAGGGGCTCCCGCCCGGTTCGGAGGTGGTCTTCCGGGGCGTCCAGATCGGGCGGGTGTCGACCATTGCCCTGCAGGGCGACATGGCCCGCGTCAGCGTGTGGATCTACCCCACGTTCAAGGTGCCCACCGACACCACGGCCACCATTCAGCCCATCAACCTGTTCGGGGCCGAGGAGATCTCCCTCACTACGCCCAACCACAACAGCGATGCCGCTCCCTACCTGGCGCCCGGGGGGTTCTTTGCCCACGCGGAGAATACCGATGAGCTGGGCGACCTCTTCGCCGCCGCCGTACCCCTCCTGAACAAGATCGACACCGGCAATCTCGCGGCGCTGCTGTCCGAACTGGCGAAGGCCAGCCAGGGCGAAGGTCCGAGAATTGCCAAGTCGATCGACACCGGCACCCAGTTGGCCGGATTGCTCAACGCCACGCTCAACGCGCAGTTGATCAACCTCGCCTCTTTCGCCCGCTTCACCCAGGCTTTGGCACCCGACACGACCTCGCTCAACAATCTCAATAACGAGGCGAACGCCGCCCTCCCCGCCTTCAACAACGAGGAGGCCGACTACAAGAAGCTCCTGGGCGCCCTGGTGCCCTTCGCCAACCATCTGACGTCACTGCTGATCACCTACCGTCCGGACATCAACACCATCCTCACGTCGGGCGACAACATTTCACGGGTCCTGTTGGCCCAGCAGAATGAGCTGGGGCAGGTGGTCCAGGGCGCCTACACCTACTTCCACACCATTGCCGTGGGGGGCGCGTCCGCCACCAAGCTGCCCGACGGGTCCACCTACGCCTACTTCAACACCTTCATCCTCTTCAGCCAGGTGAACGCGCTGGTGTGCAGCCTGCTGGCCCCGGCCTCGATGAGTTTGGCCACGCTGTTGACCAGCGCCGGATCGGCGTTCAATTGCACGGCCCAGACGGGCGCGGCCAAGACGGCAGCGGTACTGGCGGCACCGACCGGTGGGTCGACTTCCTCTTCGAACGCGGCGGCCGCCCAGTCGGCTGCGGCCGCCGCACAGTCCGCCACCACGCAGCTCTACGGCATCGCCGGCGTCCCTGACATCTCGAAGGGATCCGGCTTGGGCGGGTTCATCAACGGATTGCTCGGGAAGTCTTGATGAACTTCTTCCGCCGCCTGCCGTCCTCGGCCTTCAAATTCCTGATCTTCGCCCTGGTCTGCCTGCTCCTGCTGGTTGGTCTGGCCGTGAAGATCGGCAACATCTCCCTCTTCAGCCATCGCCACTCCATTCAAGCGCAATTGGCCGACGTCACCGGCCTGGCCACCGGGGATTCGGTCAACATCGCCGGCGTCCCGATCGGGCAGGTCTCCAGCATCGCCGTCCAGCACGGGCATGCCCTGGTCGGCATGAACATCGACAACACGGTGACCCTGCACCAGGACAGCGACCTCGGCATGCGGTGGAAGAACGTCATCGGCCAGAAGGAGATCCAGATCTTCCCGTCCGCCCAGGGGCCGCTCATCACGCCCGGGAGCACCATTCCGCTCAGCCACGATGTCTCCGACGCCAGCGTCAATTCCTTCCTCAACACCTTGGGCCCGCTGCTGTCGTCCATCAACCCGCAGCAAGCCAACCAGTTCGTCGAGAACGTCTCGGGGGCGCTCGAAGGTGACACGGCCCAGGTAGACCAGCTCATCAACAGCGGCGCCACCATCTCCAACACGGTGGGCGCGCTGGACTCCCAAGTGGGCCAGGTCATCGGCAATCTGGACCTAGTGCTCACCGCCATTTCCTCGCGCAGCGGTGATCTCAGCTCATTGGTCGACAATCTGCAGACGGTGGCTTCTTCGCTGGCCTCGAAGAACACCCTCCTCGATACCGTGATCGGCAACCTCTCGGCGGTGGCCACCGACCTGGCTGGGTTGATCGGTTCGAATCACTCCACCATCACAAGCATCATCGACAACCTCCGTGTCGTGGCCGGTGCTGTGCAGGGCAACCAGCAGCAGTTGGCCAGCAGCCTGTCCACCTTGGGTGCCGGGCTGGCGCCGTACATCCAGATTTCGGCCGTCGGCCAGTGGTTCGCCGTCCAGGCCGTCTACACCTGCCTGGGCAACCAGACGAGTTGCACCTACTACGAGTCGGCCAGCCCTCCGGCGGGCTCGGGACCCGGGGGCAGCCTGCCCGCCGCTCGTTCCCAGGCGGCCAAGTCGTCGGCCCTGAACTCGGCCGCCAAAAAGGTGGGCACGACGCCGGTGGCCGCGTCGGGCATCGGCAGCGTCCTCCAAGCCGTCAGCGGCCAGGCCCCGTCTCCCGGCCTCTCTGCAGCAGGTGCGCGGTCATGAAGGCATTCACCGAACGGCGCCCCAAGATGATCGGCATGATCGGCGTGACGGTCATCCTCGTCGGGGTCCTGGCCATCTTGTTCTTCAACCGGAGCTTCTTCACGTCGGGCTATGACGTGACGGCTCGTTTCCCCAATGCGGCCGGCATCACCAAGGGATCCGACGTCATGGTGGCCGGGGTGAAGGTCGGCACCGTCACCGGGGTCTCGGTGCACGGCAACGCGGTCGATGCCAGGCTTTCGGTGAATCATTCGGTCCAACTTCCCCACCACACGCAGGCGGCGATTCAAGTCGAGACGTTGCTCGGTGTGGTCGACGTGACGCTGGTCCCGGTGAGCGGGTGGGGGGACCCACTTCGCAGCGGGGCTCTGATCACCGACACCTCGGTGCCGACCGAGCTCTACCAGTTGCAGAATGCGGGGCAGAAGCTGTTGTCGGAGAGCAACACCAAGGCACTGAATTCCTTGGTCCAGTCGGTGGCCACCATCACCAAGGGCAAGCAGACACAGGTGGCGCAGATCATCAAGGGGTTGGGCGCCCTCACCACGACGGTCGATCAGCGCAGCGGCCAGGTCTCCCAGTTGATTGATTCGGCCAACGTCTTGTCGTCCACCCTGGCGGCCAAGGACCAGCAATTGGTCTCCATCGTCAACAACCTCAACACGGTCTCCACCGGCCTGGCCGGGCACAGCGCCGATCTGGCCAGCCTGATCGCCAACTTGGATCAGATGGCCACCCAGACGAATTCGTTGGTTGCCGGTGATGCCCCCGCCCTGAATGCCTTGCTGGCCAGCCTGCACTCCGACCTCGGCGTCGTGGCGGCACACCAGGTCGACCTGGCCCAGGGTGTGAGCTATCTGGGCGGGGCCATCAAGGGGTTCGCCTCCATCGCCTACGCCGGTACGCAACAGGTCAACTGGGGCAACATCTTCACCAACCCGTCCGGCATCACCGGCACCTACGGGGTGCTCGGGTGCGGCGGAGCGTTCGACGTGGCGCTCACCGAAGCCCTCGGGCCGGACCCCTTGGCGGGGAACTGCACGGCCCAGACGGGGCCCACTCCCGCCGACCGCACCGGTTCGGCGTCCTCGGCCGCCGGCACGCCGGCCGCCGGCAGCAGTCTGCCGGCACCGGGCAGCACAGGCTCGGGGTCCACAGGGACTTCTGGGACGGCGGTCGGCGGCCTGCCCAGTGGCCCCAACTCGGGGTTGGGTGGGCTCTCTCAGCTCATCGCTCCGTTGCTCGGGGGGACGAAATAGTGGACCGGCTGCTCGACATCTGGCACTCCAAGGTGCTGCGCCTGGCCCTGGCCGGTGTGGTCCTGGTGGCCGGCGCGGTGGCGGCAGTCGATTTCACCCGAGGCCCCTCCACCTACCGGATCAATGCCGTCTACGCCAGCGCCCCCGGGCTCTTCCCCGGAGCGGCGGTGGATGTGCTGGGCGTCCCCGTGGGCACGGTGACATCGGTGGTAAACGTCGGCGACCGGGTCGAGGTCGGCATGGCCGTGCACTCGACCACCCACATCCCGTCGTCCGTGGTGGCCGCCCTGGTGGCGCCCCAAGTCCTCGGTCAACCGGACGTCGCGCTCAATCCGGGTTACACCGGTGGACCGTATCTGGCGCCGGGCGCCACCATTCCCGAATCGCGCACGTCCGTCCCCATCTCCACCGACCAGTTCCTCAAGGAGCTGCAGCGCACGCTGAACCAGCTGAATCCCCATGCGGTCAGTGACGTCATCACCAACCTGGCCCAGGATCTCGACGGCCAGGGAGCGGGGCTGAACCACCTGATCGCGTCGGCCGCCGGCACCCTGCAGCTGCTGGCCAACAAGGGCAACGACCTGGGCAAGCTCAACGGTTCCCTGGCCCAGCTGACCGGGACCCTTGACTCGGAAACGTCGCAGATTGAGCAGCTGGTGCAGGAGTACGACACCGTCTCCACCGTGATCGCCCAGCACTCGGGCCAGTTGAACGACGCCCTGACTCAGCTAACCGGGGCTTCCACCGCGTTGGTGCAGGTGTTGACGCCGAACCTGTTGCCGCTGGAGGCGGATGTGGGGACGGTGACCACCGTCAGCCGGACGCTCGATCGTAACATCGCCAGCGTGGACGAGCTCGTCGTCCAGACCGACAACCTCTTCCAGGGCGCCAAACGCGCTATCGACCCCCACTACAACTGGCTCGACCTCAATGCCGCCTCGCCCCCCGGCGTGACCGGCGCTGTGTTCGCCGGGTTGGTCCGTGACGCGCTCGCAGGGGTCTGCCGCCGCATTGTTGCCAACCACTCGGCCGGGCTGACCTCGGCTCAGCTCACCGCGCTGGCGTCCTGCGGGAATCCTAAATCCCCCTTCTTCAATCCGATCATCAATCAGATCCCCACCCTGCTCACCACGCTGGCCGGTGCCCAGAAGAGCTCGCCCGCCTCCCTCTTCCAACAGGGTCTCACTCAGATCGGTTCCATCAGCACCCCATCGGGCGCCCCGAAGGGCAATGCCACCAACGGCAAGTCCGCCAGTTCGACCACGGTGGCCCCCACTCCTCCCACGACGACCACCACGAAGCCCAACCCGCTCTGCACGTTGGTTGGGGCCGTCCTCAAGTGCCCGGGCGGTTCCACCACCACCGGTGGTTCCGGTGGGCTGCTCTCCCAGCACGTCACTCCCGGTCAGGGGCAGCCGGCCTCGGTCCAGCTCGCGGTGCAGACCGGTTCGGTCCCGAGCTTGACCGCACCGGCGGCCCGCTTCCTGCCCTCCATGCCCACCCACCCACGGTCCCGCCCGGCCCACAGGTTCTGGCTGGCGCAGTGGACCTCCGACGTCACGAGTTGGTTGTGATGGGCCGCTGGGCCATGGTGCCTCTGGCCTTTGTGGTGGCCACCGGATTCTCCGGCTGCCTGGGGTTCGGTTCGTCCCCTCAGCGCACCGCCACCGCGATGTTTAGCGACGTCGGTGATCTGGGCGGCGGAGCCCAGGTGCAGTTGGCCGACGTCCCGGTCGGGAACGTCACCTCCATCACCCTCGTGGGCAACCAGGCGAAAGTCACCATGAGCCTTTCGGAGACGGCGCGCATTCCTGCCGACGTCACGGCGGCCATCGATCACACCACCCTGCTCGGTGACCTGTTCATCCAGCTCGAGGTGCCCAAGAACGAGGTCATGGCCTCCGCCACCCAGGTGCCCCAATTGGCGAACGGCGCCGTCATCCGCCACACCAGGATCGTCCCCAGTATCGAGCAGTTGGTGCGGTCCGGGACACAAGTGTTCGGTGCCGTCTCCACCACCGAGCTCGAACAGATCATTGCCGCTGGGGGTCAGGGCTTCGCCGGCCAGGAGGCCTCCCTCAAGGCACTGCTGACCGACTTCACAACGGTGGCCAACGGGTACGCGCAGCACACGGCCGACATCACTGCGGCCGTCACCGGCCTCAACCAGCTCACGGCGGGCCTGGCACCCAACAGTGGTGCCAACGCCGACGCGCTGACCACGTTGTCGAAGACCGTGGCCATCCTGGCCCGGAACTCGACGCAATTCGAGACCCTGTTGCAATCGCTCAACAATCTCTCCGTGCAGGGCCGGGGAATCCTCGAGACGTACTACCCCCAGATGGTGGCCCAGCTCCAGACCCTCCAAGCCGTCAGCGCGCAACTGAGCCAGAACCAGGTCTCCCTGGTCGGCATCCTCAACGTGTTGCCGTTGACCAATGCCGCCCTGCCCTCGTCGGTGCGCAACGGCTACATCCAGGTGTTCGAGAACCTCATCGTGTGCGGCCTCACGGGCGGCGGCGAGAACGACAACACCGCGGCCTTCACCTGTGCCCGGAAGCCTTAAGGACGCCCGGTGATCTCCAAGCGGCTCATCATCAACCTGGTCGCCTTCTTCTTGGTGAGCGCGCTCCTGGTGGGTTACGGCATCGTCACGCTGCTGGGCAATCCCCTGCGCAGCTCGACCGTGCTCACCACCGACTTCCCCGATGCCTCGGGTTTGTATCAGAACTTCACCGTTGAGTTGAACGGGGTGCCCGTGGGCACCGTGGGCGGGATTGAGCTCACACCGAACGGCACCAAGATCACCATGGACATCCACCCGGGGACAGACGTGCCGGGTGACGTGCGCTCGTCCATTCAGATCGCCAACGGACTCGGCGAGCAGGTCATCGACCTGGTGCCGGCGCACGGAGGCACGGCGCCACCCCTGCATTCGGGTGACAGTGTCCCGGCGGCGCCCGACCAGATTCCGGCCAATATCGGGCGGGTGGTGGAAGCGGCCACCCGGCTCCTCAAGGCGATTCCGGCCGGGAACCTCAACAAGTTGATCGGCGAGCTGGCGGTGTCGCTGAAGGGGCGTGCGGCGGACATGCGCACCATCATTTCGGCCGGCACCACCTTCAACGAGGAGTTCGTGGCCTACGAGCAGCAGTTCACCGAGCTCCTGGCCAACGCCCCGGGTGCCCTGAACACGGTCACCGCCATCGCACCGGCATTGAAGCAGGATCTGATTAACACCACGGCGCTCCTGGCCGTGCTCAACGCGCAGAAGACGGGGCTCGACAATCTCTTCAAGTCGGGATCGGTGGCCTTCAGCCAGGTGGATCAACTGGTGACCACCCAGTCGGCCAATCTGGGCTGCCTGCTGCACGACACGGCAGACGTGCTGTCCAACATCGCGCAGCCGGCCAACCTCGCCGCCCTCTCTGATGGCCTGACCTACAACCAGTACTTCTTCGCCGGCGTGACCGAGCTGGCCGTGCCCGGTTTGGCCAAGAAGACCACCACGAACGGATCCGACAATCCCAATCAGTTGTTCCTGCGTACGCTCCTTTTGCTCCCCCCCGGCACGCCGGCGGCCAACACCTACGCCACACCTAACACGATCCCCGACATCCTGCCTGGGGCCGGTTGTGTGACGGTCTACGGGAACGGGGTCGGTCCGGCCACCCAGGCTGGGTTCGTGCCGGCCGACGGGGGCCAGGTGATCGCCCCGACCGCGCAACAGGCCATCGTCGAGGTACCCGCAGCCAAGACGGCGCCGGCCGGCAATGCCGCCTTCCGGGCGCCCGCCACGAGCCAGTGGCCCCTGTTGGTGATCGGTGGGCTCCTCATGCCGGCTCTCCTGCTGGCCTGGGGTGCACGCCCGTCGCGGCGCCGGGCCCGGCGCCGGGCCTAAGTTCAGCCGGGGGCGCTACGCCTCCACGGCGAAGAGCGTCCAGGTACCCGGGACACCCTTCAGGGTGTGCTCGCCCCTGTGGATGAACGTCAATCCGGATCCGGCGACCAGAGGGGGAATGGCCGATGAAACCAGAACCTCGCCTGGTTGTGCTTTTGACTCCACCCGGGCGGCCAGGTGCACAGAAATGCCGGCGATATCGTCCGAGCGCACCTCGATCTCACCCGTGTGGAGCCCAGCCCGAATCTCGATTCCGAGTCCCCGCGCGCTGTCCCGAATGGCGCAGGCGCAACGCATGGCCCTCACCGGGCCATCAAAGGTGGCCAAGTAACCGTCGCCGGTGCTCTTGACCGCCCGACCGCGGAACCGGTCCAGGTGACGATGAATGATGGCATCGTGCTCGTCGAGCAGTTCGCTCCAACGGCGATCGCCCAGGACCGCGGCCGTCTTGGTGGAGTCGACGATGTCCGTGAAGAGCACCGTGGCCAGCACACGGTCGATGTCGTAGGCCGACCGCTGCCCGGTGACGAACTCCTCTATTTCTGCGACGACGGCGTCGGTGTCGCCGACGAAGGGGGGCAGGTCATGACCCTCCAACTCGACGAATCGCGCGCCCTCAATGTGATCCGCCACGTAGCGCCCCAAGGCGATCGGAATCATGAGATTCTCGTTGCGATGGAGGACAAGGGTCGGGGTGGTGATCGATCGCAGGACGGGGCGGACATCGCTGACAAAGTTGCGCCGGAAGATGGCTTCGGCCTGGCCCGGGCTCGAGGCGCTCCGCTCGTAGTGCGCCCATCGCTCGCGGAATGAGGGGGTGTCGATGCTCGGCGCCGACAGCTCCAGCATCGACCCTGTTCCCCAGGTCGTTCCGACTCCTGCCGCAAACTGGTCGAGGAGTGTAGGTGGAAAGCCGATCCGGTACTCGTTGTCGCCGGCCAGCGCAGCGTAAGCGGCATAGAGGATCAGGGAGGTGACTCGTTCGGGGTAGGTGGCGGCGAAGAGCAGCGCCAACGGGCATCCGGCACCGGTGCCCAGGAGGTTGCCGCGCTCCACCTGAGCGGCATCCATGACCCGGCCCAGGTCGTCCATGCGCGCTTCAAGGGTGGGCAGATCGGAGAGGGCGACCGGATCTGACATCCCGGAGCCACGCTCGTCGAACAGCACGACGCGGGCGAAGATTGCCAACCGGTCGAGGTAGCGCCTGATCAGCGGCTCCTCGTAGTCCAGCTGCAGGTGGGTGGGTGGTCCGGCCAGGTACACCAGGCTGGTCGGCCCCTCGCCCAGGACGGCATAGGCGATGTGGAGTCCATCGGGGGTCTTCGCATAGTCGACCCGAAATTCACCAGCCATGGAGAAACGGTACTTTCCCCGGTTCGGAAGCCGAGCTCCGTCATGGCGAGGAGCGAAAACTGGTGGTCAATGCCCGTCAGGCCGGCCATGTCACACCCGCTCTGTACCTTCGAACACATGTTCGTAGAGGAACTCGAGGCTGCCGTGGCCGACGTGCGGCGGCTGTTGGGGTCACAGCACCTCGAATCTATGGGCGGCGACGAGGCCCGGCGTGTCGCCGGGCTGTTTGCCGATCTCGAGCGCCTGGGAGCGAGCGGGGTGGCCCTCATGGCGCCCAGAGTGGTGGCCGCGGGAAGCTATGCCAAGTCCGGCCACGGAACGCCGGCCGAATGGCTGGGGTCGATCGCGGGCACTTCGCCATCGGCGGCCCGTCGTTGCCTGAAGACGGCCACCGCGGCCGGAGAATCGCCGTTGATGAGGAAGGCGCTCCGGAGGGGCGAGATGTCCTTGGCTCAGTTGGAGGTCGTGGCCAGTGCGGCCGGAGCTGCTCCTGGGGCGGCCGAGGAGTTGTTGCCACTTGTCGGGCGGGTCAGCCTGCGAGAGCTGAGCGACGAGGCAGCCCGCCTGCGGGCCGCGGCCCGGAGCAAAGAGGACGAGCGGGCCCGCAGGGCCCGGGTGCACCGCTTCCGCCATCTGAGCTGGCATCAGGATCCGAGCGGCGGGGTGAAGGGCGAGTTCTCCTGCGACGAGGTGGCGTGGGCCAGGGTGGCACCGGGAATCGAGCGGCGGGCGGCCCAGCTGCAGCGCCAGGCCCGGCGGGCCGGGTCGGCCGAATCATTCGGCGCCCACCGGCTCGACGCGTTCTTGGAGATCCTGGGGGGTAAGGGTTCGGGCACGGCCCGGCCACACACACTCTTGGTCATCGACGCCGAGTCACTGCGCCGGGGTGAGATCGGCCGGGGCGAGAGGTGCGCCATTGACGGGATCGGTCCGGTGTCAGTCGAGGCGGCCACCGAGCTGATCGGCGAAGGCTCGTTGCAGATCTTGGTCCGCGACGGAGTGGATATCCGCACCGTCACCAATACCACCCGGGTCATCCCACAGCGGGTCGCCATGGCTCTCGTCGTGCGTGACCGTGTCTGCGCGGTGCCCGGCTGCGGCGAAGTGACTGGACTCCAGGCCGATCACTGCGACGTCGACTATGGAAAAGGGGGACCGACCGAGCTGGACAACCTGGCCCGCCTATGCGTGCCCCACCACGACCTCAAGACCCACGGCGGCTGGAAGCTCAAGGGCGGACCCGGGAGGTGGGAGTGGGTCGCACCCGCTCGGCCAAAGAGCGCCGGCTACATCGCCCGGGCCCGAAGATTGGCCGCTATCAAGGGGAAGGCACAGCGGTCGGGGCCCTGACGCCGTGCGACAATGGAGGAAATGGACAGTGGCGTGAAGGTGGTCGGCGCGCAGGCGCAACCGGATACGGCTTCGGCTGGTGGCGATCCCCCGAAAGGGGCGCCTCTCACCAGAACCGGCGGGCGCGGCGAGGATCCGTTCGGTCAACCGGACCGGCGACGTTTTATCGCTGTGAGCGTGGTGGCGGCGGCCGGCCTGGTGGGCACCCTGGTCTTCGGTCTCCTCTGGGCCGGCAGCAGCGGCTCGGGAACCCAGAATGCGGCGGTGATCGGCGCGGCCACGACGTTCCTGGACGATCTGACCAACTTCAACGCCAAGACCATTGACGCCGATTTCGCTGCCATCACCTCCATGGCCACCGGCACCTTCTCGGGCCAGGCCAATAAGTTCTTCAACTCGGCCATCCGGGTGGACCTGGAGAAGGCCCTGGCCGAATCGCGGGGTCAGGTGCGTGCCATATACGTGCAGAGCGACAACGGGAATCAAGCCTCGGTCTACGCGGTGGTCGATCAGGTGTACGCCAACAACAAGATCGCCACGCCTCAGACCGACGTCCTCCGGGTCTTGGTGAACCTGCAGACCGTGGGTGGGTCCTGGAAGATCTCCGACGTCACCGTGCTGGAAGGGGCCACCCCGACCAGTGCGGGCAGCGCCTCGGGGTCGGCTGGCTCCGTGGTGCCGGGGCAATAGGGAGGCTTAGACTGGCGCAGGGCTGCGTGCGGGTCTGTGGTTGCAAGTCGAGGCCAGTCGCAGGCNNAAACGACCCACGTAAGGCAACTTGTGGTTGCTGAGCATGGTGCGGCTTAGAAGTAAGCCCTGCCCATCGTGTTCCCGATCCTCGGGGACCGGTGGTGACAAGGGGATGCTCGCCACCAAGGTGCCGTAGGGAACGCCGGCCGAGGCCGGTGGGCCGCCGGTGCCGGCGGGCCAACCTTGCTGCAGGCGAGTGTGGGGTCAAAGACCAGGTCAGCCGCACGCAGCCCGTACGCCTGTCCCGGTAGGATCGCCACCTCATGAGCGTGTTCACCAAGGTTCTCAAGGCCGGAGAAGGCAAGAAGGTCAGGAGACTGGCCGAGCTGGTCCCGATGATCAACGCCCTCGAGCCCGAAGTCCAGGCCCTGAGTGACGCCGAGCTGGCGCACAAGACCATTGAGTTTCGGGAACGCCTGGATCAGGGCGAGACTCTCGATGACCTTTTGATCGAGTCCTTTGCCGTCGTCCGTGAGGGTGCCTGGCGGGTGCTGGGGCAGCGCCACTTCGACGTGCAGCTCATGGGCGGCATGGCCCTGCACTTCGGCTGGATCGCCGAGATGAAGACGGGGGAGGGCAAGACCCTGGTCTCCACCCTGCCCGTCTACCTCAACGCCCTGGACCGACGCGGCGTCCACGTGGTGACGGTGAACGACTACTTGGCCACCCGGGACGCCGAGTGGATGGGCCGGCTCCACAAGTGGCTCGGTCTGACCGTGGGCCGCATCGGGGCCGACATTGACGACTCGGCGCTCAAGCGGGCCGCCTACGCGGCCGACCTGACGTACGGCACCAACAACGAGTTCGGCTTCGACTACCTGCGCGACAACATGGCCCGCTCCCGCGAGCACATGGCCCAGCGCGGCCACGTGTTCGCCATCGTCGACGAGGTCGACTCCATCCTGATCGACGAGGCTCGGACACCGCTCATCATCTCGGGCCCAGCCGACGAAGCAGCCCAGCTCTACTACCAGTTCGCCTCCATCGCGCGCACGCTCACCCGCGACGTCGACTACGAAGTGGACGAGGAGAAGAAGACGGT
>PNAT01000154.1 GCA_003169675.1 Acidimicrobiaceae bacterium | reverse complement strand
TAGTGGTTGTAGACGGCGACCGAGAGGATCTTCTTGGCGTACTCCTGTCCTACCACGTAATCGTTCAGGAACTCGAAGATCTCACGGGGCTTCGGCAGGTCCTCGAAGCTCAGCTCGGTGGTCTCGTCGCGCTCCTCGGCGATGATGTCGTTGCACAGGTCGATGCACTCGTCACAGATGTAGACGCCCGGGCCGGCGATCAGCTTCTTGACCTGCTTCTGTGTCTTGCCGCAGAAGCTGCACTTGACGAGATCCCCACCCTCACCGAACTTTGCCACGTTTCCCTCTCCCCGTTCGATCTCTCAGAGCCTACGCGGCGCCGATGGCTTCGAGTGGGGCGATGGTGCGGGCCGTGATGACCTCGTCGATGATGCCGTAGGTCACCGCCTCGTCCGCCGTCATGATGAAGTCCCGGTCGGTGTCCTTGGCCACCTTCTCCTGGGTCTGCCCGGTGTCCTCGGCCAGCATGCCCGACAGCAGGTCGCGCATGCGCAGGATCTCCCTGGCCTGGAGCTCAATGTCACTGGCCTGTCCCTCGACCCCGCCCCAGGGTTGGTGCAACAGGATGCGGGCGTGCGGCAGGGCAAAGCGCTTGCCCGCGGCTCCGGCCGCCAGCAACACCGCCGCCGCCGACGCGGCCTGCCCGAAGCAGAAGGTGGAGACGTCGGCCTTGATGAACTTCAGCGTGTCGTAAATGGCGAACAGTGCGGTGATGTCCCCACCGGGTGAGTTGATGTAGAGGTGGATGTCCTTGTCCGGCTCCTCGGACTCCAAGAACAGCATCTGGGCGCAGACCAGGTTGGCCACCGTGTCGTCAACCGGGGTGCCGAGGAAGATGATGCGCTCACGCAACAACCGTGAGTAGAGGTCGTAGGCCCGCTCGCCGCGGTTGGACGACTCAATGACTGTGGGCACGAGATAATTGCTCGCCCGGTACCGGTCCCCTGGACTCTGCATCATCACTCGCTCTCCTCGCTCCCCTTCGCAGCATCGGTCTTCAGAGAGTCCCGTGACATCGGGCTTCCCTCTTCGTCGAAGAGATCCACGTGGTCCAGTAGCCACTGCAGGGCCTTGGCCTTTCGTAGCTCCGAGCGTACCGCGCCGGTCCGGCCGGACGCGTCGAGCTGGCGGCGCAGCTCGCCCGGGGAGATTTCCATCCGTTGCGCCATGGTGGCCATTTCCGTGTCGAGTTCCTCGTCGCTCAAGGTGAGCTGTTCGGCTTCGGCCAGGGCCCGCAGGGCCAGATCGGCCTTGACCGCCCGGTGGGCGTCGACACGCACGCTGGCCAGCAGGTCGTCGGGGTTCTGGCCGGTGGCGCTGAAGTACTCGGCCAGGCCGATCTTCTGGGCCTCCAGCCGGTGCTGCAGGTCGGCCAGGCGCTCGTTGACCTCGGCGTCGACCAGCACCTCGGGCACCTCGGCATCGGCCACCAGGTCGGCCACGGCCTCGACGGCCTTGGTGCGCAACGCCATCTGGCTCTGCACCAGCTTCACCCGGGAGACCCGGTCGGTGATGTCCGCCCGCAGCTCGGCCATGGTGGGGAATTCCGAGTTCTCGGCCGCCCACTCGTCGGTGGCCTCGGGCAGCTTCTTGACCTTGACGTCCTTGACCAGCACCCGGAAGGAGACGATCTGCTCCAGGTCGGCGGGATTGGCGCCATCGAAGGCCAGGATGTCGCCGGCCTTGGCCCCCCGCAGCTGGGCGTCCAGCTCGGCCACCACGCTGGCGGTGCCCACCTCGTAGAGGTAGTCGTCGATGCCCACCACCTCGGCGCCCGTGGCGTCGTTGCCGTGCAGGTCGATGGTGGCCAGGTCACCGTCGCCGGCGGCCCGGGACACCACCTCGAGCTCGGCGTCGTTCTCGCGCAGGCGGTCCACCTGGTGGTCGATGTCCGTCTCGCTGACGATGAGGCCGGGCAGGGTCACGTGTAGGCCGTCGTAGCCCGGGATGGCAACCTGCGGGCGCACCTGGACCGTGGCGTCGAAGGTGACCGCCCCACTCTCCTCGCCCGCCGTGATGTCGATCTCCGGCGAGGCGATGGGGTCGAGTTCGGTGTCGACGACGGCCCGGGCGTAGAAGTCGGGCAGCGCCTCCCGAAGCGCCTCGGCCCGCAGCGCACCGGCACCGCCCAGGCGCGCCTCGAGCACACGGCGGGGCACCTTGCCGGGACGGAACCCGGGCACCCGCATCTGGGACGCCAGGGTGCGGACGACGTTGCCCAGAGCCTGGTCGAACTCGGGTTCGTCGATCTCCACGCTCAGGCGGACGAGGTTCCCCTCCAACGATTCAGTGGTGGCACGCATGACGAGCAGCACACTCTACCGGTCGCCTCAGAACATGAAGTTCATGGCGCCGAGGACCTTCTCAGCGGTGACCGCGTCCCCTTCCACGCCGATCCCCCCGGCGGCCTCCACGTCGCTGGCCGTGGCCCGGCCGCAACCCAGGCGCACGAAGTCGAGGCTGGAGAGGGCCAGAGTGACCGTGGGCGCGCGGTCATCGGTGGTCGGCTTGGCCCGGCCGTCCTGCACCCCGATGGCGAACCGGCGGGCATCCTCCCCCGGACCGGCGATCTCGAAGCGGACGACGGTGCCCTCGGCGGCGCCCGCCTTCTTG
This sequence comes from Acidimicrobiaceae bacterium, assembly GCA_003169675.1. GTDB lineage: Bacteria > Actinomycetota > Acidimicrobiia > Acidimicrobiales > RAAP-2 > Bog-473. The sequence goes on along the minus strand of PNAT01000154.1, from coordinate 32,695 downwards.
CCCACCACGTACCCCATGGACGCCTGCACGCGGTCGATGGATGCGCGGGAAGCGAGGCCGCCGCTCCCACCGGGTCGGTCCAGGGCACGGCGGGCATCCTGCTCGTGCACCCAGCTGTCGTAGACCCGCACCTCCATGAACTCGGCGTAGGGGACCTGGCCGACCGGGCTGAAGCCCACTTCGGCCCAGGCGTCCTCGGAGAGTGCCCCCAACTGGGCCAGGCGATTGGCGGTCACCCCGACGAACTCGGCCTGCACGGCCGAGCCGCTCTCGGCCCGGCGCACGGCGACCCACTTCTCATTGAGGATGGCGAAGTCACCTTTCACGTGGTCCCCCATGGGGCCGTCCCATTCGGGAGTGGGCTCGCCCATGAGCATGCGCTCGATCCCGATCAGATGGGAGAGCTGGTCCTTGACGTCCCAGCCCGGGCACTCGGTGGACAGGGCCCACTCGGAGCCTGAGAGGTCATGGCAGACCTCGGCCAGCGAGCCCCACGTCTCGGCCAGGGCCGCCGTGGCCACCGCCCCCCGTGCCGTCCAACCACCACTCTGACCTGCCTGATTGTCTGCCATGTGCCTGAGAGTAGCCCTCCCGTGCCTGGACCAGCGTGGGTATCCCCCCCTTGGCGGGACCCCCCCGCTACCTTTTGAAGCCATCCGGGGGCTCACAACCAAGAGGAGTTGTCATGGCTAACTACGAGGGTTACTGCGTGAAATGCCGCGAGAAGCGGGAATTCGACGGCCACGAGGTCGAGCTGGCCAACGGCCGGCGCGCCGCTCAGGGCCTGTGCCCCGTCTGCGGCACCAAGATGAACCGGATCCTGGGCAAGAAGAAGGACTGAAGGACACGCCACTGAGTGGCGTGGCACCATCGGTGCATGCATGACCTGATCATCTCGGGTGGGACTCTCGTCGACGGGACCGGGGCCGAAGCCAGGACGGCCGATGTCGCCATAGACGAGGGCCGCATCACAGACGTGGGGCGCCCCCGTGGCGGGGCCACCCGGATGATCCATGCCGACGGCCTCCTCGTCACGCCCGGGTGGGTCGACATCCACACGCACTATGACGGGCAGGCCACCTGGGACCCGATCCTGGCCCCCTCTTCCTGGCACGGGGTCACCACTCTGGTCATGGGCAACTGCGGTGTGGGCTTCGCGCCCGCCCGGCCGGACCGCCACCAATGGCTCATCGGCCTCATGGAGGGCGTCGAGGACATTCCCGGGGCGGCGCTCAGCGAGGGAATCGAATGGGAGTGGGAGACCTTTCCCGAGTATCTCGATGCGTTGGCCCGTCGGCGCTGGACCGTGGACGTCGGCACGCAGGTCCCCCATGGCGCCGTGCGCGCCTACGTCATGGGCGAGCGGGGAGCCCGCAACGAGCCGGCCGACCCCGAGGAGATCGACGCCATGCGGGCCATCGTGCTCGAGGCCATCCGGGCCGGGGCGCTGGGCTTCTCCACCTCACGCACCATCGGTCACCGGGCCATCGACGGTGAGCCCGTGCCCGGCACCTACGCCGCCGAGGACGAGCTCTTCGGCATCGGATCTGCCCTGGCCGAGGCCGGCACCGGCGTCTTCGAGCTGGCTCCCGTCGGCTCGGCCGGCGAGCTCCTGTCCGATGCCGTCAAGGAGGTCGACTGGATGCGGCGCCTGTCGGCCAAGATCGACCGCCCGGTCTCCTACGTGCTCCTCCAGGTCGACGACGAGCCCGAACTGTGGCGCTCCCAGCTGGCTGCCTCCCTGGAGGCCTGCGCCGAAGGCGCCCGCCTCCACCCTCAGGTGGCCGGGCGCCCGACCGGGATCCTCTCGGGCCACCACACCACCCTCTGCCTCTTCAGCGACATCCCGGCGTACGTCGAGCTCAGGGCGCGTGGGCTCTCTGGGCCCGAGCTGTCCCGGGCGCTGGCCGACCCCGAGGTGCGGCGGCGCATCACCGAGTGGGAGCCGAGGTCACCCGATCAGGCGACGGCCATGGAGAAGGCCTTTGGGCGCACGTTCGACCTGGGCGACCCGCCCGACTACGAGCCCGGGCCGGAGCGCTCGCTGGCCGGCCTGGCGGCGGCGCGCGGTGCCACACCACTGGAGGTGGCCTACGACATCATGGCGGCCCACGAGGGCCAGGGCCTGCTCTACATCCCCATCCTCAACTACGCCACCGGCGACCTCGACCACGTCCGCGAGATGCTCCTCCATCCCCAGGGCGCGCTCGGGCTCTCCGACGGCGGGGCCCACACCGGCACCATCTGCGACGCCTCCATGCCCACCTTCATGCTCACCCACTGGACCCGCGACCGCAGCCGTGGCGAGACGCTGCCGCTGCCCTACATCGTGAAGAAGCAGACCCACGACACGGCACTCCTCTACGGCTTGCGCGACCGGGGCACGGTGGAGCCGGGGATGCTGGCCGACGTCAATCTCATCGACTACGACGCCCTCTCGCTGGGTCGGCCCTACGTGACATCCGACCTCCCGGCCGGGGGTAGCCGCCTGCTCCAGGAGGCCGGCGGCTACGTGGCCACCATCAAGTCAGGCACCGTCACCTTCGAGCACGGCCAGGCGACCGGGGAACTTCCCGGCCGACTTGTACGGGGACGCGGCTGAGCACGGCAGACTGCAGGGCATATGGACGCACCAAAGACGCGGTACGCCCTCCGAGACGGCAATCACATCGGCTACCAGATCTGGGGCGATGGCCCGGTCGACATCCTGGAGTTCAACAACGGGCTGATGATCTCCATCGACGAGACATACGATGAGCCCAACTGGCTGCGCTACGAGGAAAGCCTGGCCGGCTTCTGCCGGCTCATCCGCTTCGATGCCCTCGGTCTCGGCCTCTCTGACCCGCTGCCCACCGGGTGGAGCCCCAGCGTCGAGGGCTGGGCCCGCGATGCCATGGCCGTGCTGGACGATGCCGGCAGCACACAGCCGGTGGTGCTGGCCTCGAGCGGCGGGACCCTGCCCGCCGTGTGGCTGGCCGCCAACCACCCCGAACGGGTGGCCTCCCTGGTGGTGATCAACGGGACGGCGCGGGTGATGTGGGCCGAGGACTACCCGATCGGTGTACCCCAGGACGTCTTGGACTCCATCCCGCTCAACATTGAGGACCCGCCCATGGCCGAGGGCGAGGACGTGCCCATGGACATCGTCATCTACGTGCCCAGCCTGTCCCACCGGGTGGGCTTCCGCGAGTGGTGGGGCCGGGCCGCCCGTCGGGGGGCCAGCCCGTCCACCGCCATCGCCTGGAACCTGGCCAGCTTCTCGGCCGACATGCGCGGGGAGCTGGCCTCCATTGCCTGCCCCACCCTGGTGCTGTCGCGCACCGAGGCGTTCGCCGACCTGGTCGAGCACGGCCGCTACCTGAGCGAGGCGATCCCGGGCGCCCACTTCGTCACCTTCCCGGGAGCCGACATGCTCCCGTGGTCCGGTGAATTCGACTCCATGGTCGACGAGATCGAGGAGTTCGTCACCGGGACGCGCCGGGGCCATGCGGCCGAACGGGCCCTGGCCACCGTCCTCTTCACCGACATCGTCGACTCCACGGTGCAGGCCGCCGCGGCAGGTGATCGCGGGTGGCGCGCGGTGCTCGACGAATACGACGTCAATGTGGCGCGGCACCTGGCCCGCAACGACGGCGTGCTGGTCAAGAACACCGGCGACGGCACCCTGGCCCGCTTCGCCAGCCCGGCCCAGGCGGTCCGCTGCGCGCTGGCCATGGTAGAGACCGCCCGCAACTCGGGGATCGAGATCCGGGCCGGTCTGCACGCCGGTGAGATTGAGCTGCGCGGCAACGACATCGGCGGTCTGGCTGTGCACATCGCCTCGCGGGTCAGCGCCCTGGCCGCTCCCAGTGAGGTCCTGACCACCGGCACCGTGCGCGACCTGGTGGTGGGCTCGGGCATCGTCTTCGACGACCGGGGTCGGCACAATCTCAAGGGCGTGCCCGACGAGTGGCAGCTGCTCGCGGTCGAACAGGTATGAGCCAGCCGGAACCGAGGTCGGCCCGGAGCCAGCGCCGCCGGCGCAACCAGATCCGCCGGCGGCGGGCCACCGTGGCGCTGCTGGCAGCCGTGCTCGTCGTCGCCGCCCTGGTCATCACCCTCTCGTCGAATGGGTCGCACCCAAAGGTGCAGGGCACCGCGTCCAACGCCACCGGCCCTCCGTCAATCGAAGCCGGCATCGAGTCGTGGCAACTCGCTGCCCCCATCTCCCGGGAAGTCGTCACCGCGGACGGTGGACGCCTACAACTCCTGGGCGGGCTGTCCGCGGCGGGGAACTCGCTCAGCTCGGTGTACACCTTGGATCCGAGCAACGGGACCCTCACGCAGGCCGGGTCCCTCCCCGACGTGGTGCACGACGCCGCGGGCGCCATGATCGGACGGACGGCCTTTTCATTCGGCGGGGGTTCGCCCAGCACCTTTGCCACCGTGCAGTCCATCACCCTGCCTGCCGGTGCGTCGTCCACCCCCAGCAGCGGTGCCTCGGCGGCCCAGCTGCCCCAGCCCCGCTCCGACCTGACCGTCACCTCCCTCGGCCGCACCACCTACCTGGTCGGAGGCTACGACGGCACCACCTACCTGCCCTCCGTGCTGGCCACTGTCGACGGCCGGCACTTCAGCGCCGTGGCCGCTCTGAAGGTGGCGGTGCGCTATGCGGCGGTGGCGTCCCTCGGCCAATCCATCTACGCCTTCGGAGGCCAGACAGGGCCGGGGCCGGGTACGACGGCCGCCACCACGGCGGCCATCCAGCAGATCGACCCCTCCACCCATTCCGCCCAAGTCATCGGCCACCTGCCCCAGGCGCTCTACGGCGCCGCCGCCTTCGTCTTGGACGGCCACATCTACGTGGCCGGCGGGCAGACCGGCGAGGGCCAGACGCTGACCCAGATCTACGAGTTCGACGAGCAGTCGCACCGGGTGCAGGACGCCGGTCTGCTCCCCCAAGCGGTGGCTTTCGCCGGGAGCGCCACGACAGGGACCGGTCGGGGCGCCGTCGGCTACCTGGTGGGCGGCGAGGTGACACACCAGTCGGGGAGTTTCCAGGCCGGACAGGCCTCGGGTTCGCTGCAGACGGTGATCTCGCTCCGTCCCAGCCGTTACGGAGGTCCCGCCGGCGGTGCGGCGTCGGGGTCCCCGTACCAGGGACACCTCCTCATCGCCGATCGGGGCAATGACCGGCTCCTGGTCGTGAACCCCGCTCGAGAACTGCTGTGGGAGTACCCCTCGGCCACCAAGCCCCCGCCACCGGGAGGTTTCTACTTCCCCGACGATGCCTTCTTCTTCCACAAGGGCACCGGGATCATCTCCAACCAGGAGGAGAACCACACCATTGTGCAGATCGCCTACCCCTCGGGGAAGATCATCTGGCAGTACGGCCACCCGGGAAAGCCAGGAAGCGCTCCCGGCTACCTCAACCAACCTGACGACGCCTACCTCCTCAAGAACGGTGAGATCACCGTGGCCGACGCCATGAACGACCGCATCCTCTTCCTCTCGCAAAGTGGAACCATCCTCGGCCAGATCGGGACCAACGGAGTGGCGGTACACAACCCGCCGACCGGCATCGCGTACCCCAACGGCGACACCCCGTTGGCCAACGGCGATGTCCTGGTGTCGGAGATCAACGGATCGTGGATCTCCGAGTACACCCCATCGGGACACTTGGTCTGGACGTTGCATCTGCCCACGGTCAACTACCCGTCCGACCCTCAGCAGCTGGGCCCGGACCTGTACCTGCTGGCCGACTACGACCCCCCGGCCGAGGGGCGGATCCTCACCATCCACCGCTCGGGCGCCATCGTGTGGACCTACGACGCGGTGGCCGGGGACGCCATGCTCAAGAAGCCGTCGCTGGCCGAAAGGCTCCCCAACGGGATCTTCCTGGTCAACGACGACTACCGCAACCGGGTGGTGGCCATTGACCCGAAGTACAACACCATTGTGTGGCAGTACGGGCTGACCGACGTCAGCGGCACCGCACCGGGGCTCCTCTCCATTCCCGACGGGTTCGACCTGCTCCTGGGCAACGGGACCACCCCGACCCATCTCCAGACCGGCTGACCCTGACCGAGGCGTCGCCCTGGCGCGTGCTATCTGTATGGGCATGTCGCAACGCACGCGACCCGTCGGGGCCGCCAAGGGCACGAGGGCCCGGGGCCACCGACGCAAGATGCGCTTCCACGCACCGCCGCCCAGGGCGTCCGCCCTCTCGGGATGGGCCCTCTTGCCGCTGCGGGCCTTTCTGGGTCTTACCTTCTGCTTCGCCGGGTTGCAGAAGTTGGCCAACCCGAACTTCTTCAACGCCAACAGCACGCAGAGCATCCAAGCCCAATTGATCGCTTCCATCAGGGTCAGCCCGGTCCACTTCCTCTTGGGCCACCTCCTCCGCTTCGCCGTGCCCATCGGGATCCTCATCGCCCTGGCCGAGCTGGCCGTGGGGATGGGGGCATTGCTCGGCTTGTGGGCCCGGGCGGCGGCGGTCGGCGGCATGGCGCTGTCCCTGACCCTGTTCTTCACGGTCAGCTTCCACTCCTCGCCCTATTACACCGGTGCGGACATCGTCTTCTTCTTCGCCTGGATCCCGGTGCTCCTGGCCGGGGCGGGTGGGGTGTTGTCCCTCGATGCGTTGATCGCCTCCCGCGTGGCCGAAGAGGCCAAGGAGGGACCACCGGCGCTGGTCCCCATCCGCTTCGACCTGGTGCAGAAGATGTGCGGCCACTATGCGCATGACACCTGCACCGCCCAATCGGGCCGGCCCTGCGACGTGTACCGCTGCCCGTTCCTGTCCGACGCCCGGGGTCCGTTGCGAGAGCGCGGTCCCGACGCCATGGACCGGAGGACCCTGGTGCTCGGCGGCACCGCGGTTGCCGCTTCGGCACTCGCCGGGGCGGTGGGAGCCGGGGCGGTCGCGGGCCTCGGTCGTGCCATCGGAGGGGCCCCGACCCCGAAGGGGTCAGCGACGGCTGCTCTGGCACCGACCACCTCATCGGTCGCCTCAGGCCAGACGCCGACTACCACCTCGGCGGGTACGAGGATCGGCCTGGCCAGCCAGGTCCCCGTCGGTGCAGCGGCGTCGTTCCAGGACCCCGCCACCGGCAATCCGGGCCTGGTGCTCCAGCTCACGAAGGACCAATTCGTGGCCTACGACGCCGTGTGCCCTCACGCCGGCTGCACGGTGGGCTATTCCGAAGCGGCCAAGCTCATCGTCTGCCCCTGCCACGGGTCCGAGTTCGACCCCGCCACCGGCAATGTGCTCAGCCCGCCGGCCCCGCAGGGATTGACCCCCATAAAGGTGACGGTCAGCACCGACGGGCATCTCGTGGCCGACGCCTGACCCGGTACGCTTGAACGGAACTGCCGCGGGATGTGGCGCAGCTTGGCAGCGCGCCTGCTTTGGGAGCAGGAGGTCCGGGGTTCAAATCCCCGCATCCCGACCATTCGGGTACCGTGCTCGACGTGTTCACCATCACCGGCACCGTGCAGAAGGAGGCGTGGGACCTCAACGTCCTGCCTCCGGTGGAGAAGGTCCGCCCCGGTCTGTGGTCGATTCCCGTCCCCATACCCAACAATCCGCTGCGCTACGTCTCGGTCTACGTCATAGAACTTCAGAGCGGGGTGGCTCTGGTCGATGCCGGGTGGCCGACCGACGAGTCCTGGGAGGCGCTCGGCGCCGGGCTGGCCGAAGCGGGGGGTTCGATAAGCGATGTGCGAGCCGTCGTGGTGACCCACATTCACCCCGACCACTACGGCCTGGCCGGCCGGATACGGGAAGCCTCCGGCGCCTGGGTCGGCCTGCATCCCGCCGATGCCACCCTGCTGGAGACCCGCTACCACGACACCGATGGACTGGTGGACCGGATGCGCGAGCTGCTGGCCATGTCAGGGGTCCCCGAGGGCAAGCTGCCCGACCTGGCCATGGCGTCAATGGAGATCAAGGCCACGTTGAACGTGGCCAAACCCGACATCCTCATCGAGGACGACCAGCGCCTTGAGCTCCCCGGCTGGGACTTCCGGGCCATCTGGACCCCAGGGCACTCCCCCGGTCACATCTGCCTGTTCTCCGACGAGCACAAACTGCTGCTTTCGGGCGACCACGTGCTGCCCCGTATCACCCCGAACATCTCGTTCCACTCCCAGCAGCACGGCAATCCCTTGGGCGACTATCTCGAATCACTGGCCAAGGTCCGGGCTCTCCACCCCGACGAGGTGCTCCCAGCGCATGAGTACCGCTTCTCCGGGCTCGACGAGCGGGTCGACGCCCTGCTCCGGCACCACACCGAACGCCTGGACGAGATAGAGGGAATAGTCGAGGACCGGCCCGGCATCTCCTGTTGGGACACGACGCTGGCCCTCTCCTGGTCCCGGCCCTGGGACGACATCCCCGACTACATGCAGCGGGCCGCCAACGGCGAGACCTTGGCCCACCTGGTCCTCCTGGAACGCCGCGGCCGGGTCCGGCGCGAGCTCACCGTTCCGGCGGGCTTCTACCTGGCCGAGTAACCGGGGGGCGGTTGATCGCCCGCTTCGGGATCGGGATTGTCCCCGATCGGGNNCCCCCCCCGCCACCGGTGGACCCCCCGCCACGCCGACCACGGCCGCGCCGAGCGAAGGAGGCAGCAATGACGCACACGATGACGACGAGGTAGACCCAGTAAATGGCCCGATAGGCCGAGCCCGAGTGGCGGAGGGCGGTACCCACGATGAGGATGACCACCAGCGCACCCAGGCGGATGAAGCGCAGGCTGGACGGTCCGCCCCCCACGCCTCCGAACATGGCGCCCGCCTACGAGCTCCGCAAGGAGACGCTGCACCAGGCGCGTTTGCGGCAGGAGGGGCAGGTCATGCGGCGATCGAACTGGCCGCGGGGGATCCAGGCCCCGAAGGGGAACTGGAAGATCACCAGATCCAGCAGACCGATGTGCGACAGCTGATGGCAGCGTTCACACTCAATGGTGAAGGCACCCCGGTCGACCAGCGGGTTGTCCGAAGTGGTACGCACGCTGTCGGACTCGGGACGGGCTCCCGAGTAGAGGGCCCGCTTGCCGACCGGGAGGGCTACGGGCGCGCCGGCGGCCGGGTGCGTCCCCTTTCTGCTGGCGTTGGTGGCCGAGGGCACCCAGAACAGGGCGCGCTTTCCCAGGGGATCGGGTGCCCTCCCACTCCTGGTGTCGGCCATATCAGGTCGTCTGCATGGCGTCATACACTTGGACGGCGAGGGCGCGGTAGGCCTCGGCCCCCGGCGAGGAAGGCGCGTGCTGCAGGATCGACCGGCCGAGCTCGGGGGCCTCGGCGAACCGGACCGACTTGGGCACGGGAGGGCAGAAGAGGGGGAGCCCGTAGCGCTCTTCGACTTCGGCCAGGACCTTGCGGGCGTGGGTGGTGCGGGCGTCGTACATGGTCGGGATCACCCCGAGGACACGAAGCTTCTCGTTGGCGAACTGGCGCACATCCTCAATCGTCTCCAGCAGTTGACCCACGCCGCGGTGGCTGAGAGCCTCGCACTGGAGGGGCACCACCACCGCCTCGGCGGCCGTGAGCCCGTTGATGGTGAGGACGCCGAGCGACGGCGGGCAGTCGATCACGATGGCGTCGTAGTCATTGAGCACGGGGGCGAGGGCCCGGGCCAACACATGTTCGCGTCCAGTTCGGCTGAGAAGGTGCACTTCGGCACCGGCCAGATCGATGGTGGCGGGGACCAGGCTCAACCCTTCCACCCCGGGCACCGGGCACAGCACCTCGGACACCCGCGCCCTCCGTACGAGCACGTCGTGCAGGGAGGACCCGAACTCGTCGGGATTGAAGCCGAGGGAATAGGTGAGGCAGGCCTGGGGGTCGAGGTCGACCACCAGGACCTGATGACCCTGTTCGGCCATGGCCACGCCCAGGGACTGCACCGTGGTGGTTTTGGCTACTCCACCCTTTTGATTGGCCACGGCGATGACTCTGATCACTCCATGAGTCTACGACCGCGACGGACCGGTCACCGTTGACGTCCCGCGCCACCTGGCCGAGACTGCCGGGATGCCGGTCACCCATGTGCAACTCTTCTCCGTCCCGGTCAGCGACCAGGACCGCTCCCTCCACTTTTACGTGGACACCCTCGGCTTCGAGCTGGTGGCCGACACCGCGATGGGGCCGGCCATGCGCTGGGTCCAGGTGCGGCCGAAAGGATCGGCCACGGCCCTGACCCTGGTGACGTGGTTCCCCACCATGGTACCGGGGACCCTCAAAGGGACGGTGCTGGAGACCGACGCGCTGGAGAACGATGTGGCCGAGTTACGCGCCAAGGGAGTGCGCGTCAGCGACATTGAGGCGGCACCCTGGGGCCGCTTCGTCACCTTCGACGACCCCGATGGCAATGGGATCGTCCTGCAGGAGACCGCACCCACTCAGTGAAAGGAGGTGGCCCCCGCCGCCTAGGGTCGTCGCACGGTGTGATGCCGCCTCGCTCGTAGTCAGGAACAGCAGATCGTGCCCGCAGTCCGCTTGAACCAGAAGATCGCGGTCGGCATCGTTTTCGTGTCGGCCATGTTCATGAACATCATGGACATCACCATCGTCAACGTGGCCCTTCCCACCATCGGGCGGGACTTCCACATTGCCCCCACGGCGGTGGACGGCATCGTGATCGCCTACCTGGTCAGCCTGGCGGTCTTCATCCCGTCTTCGGGATGGCTGGGCGATCGTTTCGGTGGCAAGCGGGTGCTCATGATTTCGATCGGCGTCTTCACGGCGGCCTCCATGCTCTGCGGGTTGGCCCAGAACATGACCGAGCTCGTTGCCTTCCGCGTCCTGCAGGGGGCCGGCGGCGGCATGATGGCCCCGGTCGGCATGGCCATGTTGTTCCGGGTCTTCCCCCCGTCCGAGCGGGTGAGGGCGGCCGGCATCCTGACTATCCCCACCACCATGGCACCCGCGCTGGGCCCCGTTCTCGGCGGCTTCCTGGTCACCGACCTGTCCTGGCGCTGGGTGTTCTTCGTCAACCTGCCCCTGGGGATCGCCGCCATCACCTTCGGCGTCCTGTTCCTGGACAGGACCGACCCCATTGACGCCGGCTTCTTCGACATTCCCGGGTTCTTTCTGGGCGGGGCCGGTCTCGGTCTCCTGATGTACGGGGTCTCGGTGGGCCCGCTCAAGTCCTGGTCGTCCCCCTGGGTAGTGACCGCGTGCGTGGGTGGCGCCGTCCTTCTGGTGGCCCTGGTGGCCGTCGAGCTGCGGGTGGCCCAACCGATGGTCGACCTACGACTCTTCTCGGGCCGCCTCTTCCGATCGACCAACGCCGTAATGTTCCTGGGCGCAGCGGCCTTTCTCGGCATGCTCTATCTCGTCCCGCTCTACTTCCAGGACGCCCGGGGGCTCTCCGCCCTGCAATCAGGGCTCTCCACCTTTCCCGAGGCCTTAGGTGTGATGGGGGGCGCCCAGCTGGCCAGTCGCGTCATCTACCCGCGGGTGGGCCCCCGCCGCCACGTGACGGCCGGCCTGGTGGGCCTCGCCGTCTGCATGCTCTTACTCACGCAGATCAGTGTCACGACGAGCCTGTGGTGGATCCGGATCCTCATGTTCTTCCTCGGGCTCGCCATGGCCCAGGTCATGGTGCCCAACCAGGCCGCCTCATTCGCCATGATCTCGCCCACGTCCATGGGCCGCGCCACCACGCTTTTCAACACCATGCGCCAGGTGGGAAGCGCTACGGGCGTGGCCATCCTGTCGACCGTCCTCATCGGTGTGGGATCACGCCACGCGGCCGGCGGTGCGAATCCACCTGACATGCGGGCCTACCACCTGGCCTTCCTCACCGCAGCGCTGTTCGCACTGGTAGCGGTCGGGTTCTCCCTTTCCGTGCACGACGCCGATGCCGCCGAGACCATTGTGCGCCGGGGCCGACTGGGTGGCGCACCGGCCCCCGATGAGCTGGCCACGCAGGAGAGCATGGTGTGAGCGCGCCGGCAACGGTCTGTGTGTTCTGCGGCTCGAGCCCGGGAACGCGTCCGGAGTTCGCCATAGCGGCTAGGGATCTCGGCACGACGATGGCAGCAAGGGACATCGGACTCGTGTACGGCGGCGCGTCGGTCGGCCTCATGGGCGTGGTGGCCGACGCCGTGCAGGGTGCCGGAGGGAGGGCGACCGGAGTGATCACCGAGTCCCTGGCCGGACATGAGATCGCTCACGGAGAGCTCAACCAACTCCATGTGGTGCGAACCATGCACGAGCGCAAGGCACTGATGGCCGAGCTCTCGAACGGCTTCATCATGCTGCCCGGTGGCTTCGGCACCTACGAGGAGTTCATGGAATCGGTGACCTGGGCCCAGCTTGGCCTCCACAGCAAGCCGTGCGGGATCCTCAACGTCGGTGGCTTCTACGACCACCTCTTGACCTTCCTCGGGCAGGCCGTCGAGATGGGATTCATCAAACGCCGGCAGATCGACCAGATCGTGGTCACCGCCGATGTGGGGGAACTCCTAGACGCCCTGGGCCAACCTCCGGACAGGGCCTGAACGACAGCCGCTCCGTCGAATCGGGTGTCTCCGATGTCGTGACACATCGAAAATTATTGCGCCCCGGGCAGGATTCGAACCTGCGTGGTACGGATTAGAAGTCCGTTGCCTCATCCTCTCGGCCACCGGGGCAAAGACGCCTGATCTCCTTGAGCGCCTCAGTCACGCCCATGAGTCAAGCTCAATTAAAGGTCATGCGACGCGTTCGGGGGCACCGGGACGATATTCGTCTTCCCTTTCGGTCCGGGGTGGGGTGGCACCACCACCCCAATGCATGGTGCCATCCTGGCTGCTGGCGGAGATCTGTGCCATAACTCACGTATGTCTGAAGCGGCCGGAAGATGGCGCCCGGCCGTGACGGAGCCCTTGCCGAACGATCTCATCGTTCAATCCGAGGCCAGCCGGGTGTGGTGAGGGTGCTGCACATGCACCGCACAGCTTCATGAGGACCATCGCCTGGCGGTTGGCGTGGTGGCGTTTCCGCGCCACCTTTCGTCAGCGCCGGGGCGGGTACTTGGCCATCGTCGTCATTGTGGCGCTGGCCGGCGGCCTGGCCCTGGCCAGCGTGGCGGCCGCCAGACGAACCCAGTCGGCGTTTCCCCGGCTGATCGCCGCCAGCAACCCGTCAAATCTCCACATCGACCCCGGTCCGTACTCACCGCGAGCCCTCCGGGTCATTTCCCACCTCCCCGGCGTGGCCTCGACGGAGGCCTATGTCGCCCTCAGCGTGCTTCGGGCCCTCCCCAACGGCTTCGCCGACGTGAACAGCCCGTTCAATCAGCAGGCTGAGATTGTGGGCTCCCTCGACGGCTTGTACTTCAACCAGGACCGTATCGCCATTGTCCAGGGCCGCCGGGCCATTCCGACCCGGCCCAACGAGGTCGTCATAAGCGAGCACACGGCCCAGACACTTGGATTGCACGTCAACCAAAAGATGACATTCAATCTTTACTCCCTGGCCCAGCAGAACGACCCGAACTTCAACCCAGCCACCGAAGCACCGGTGGGCCACCAGCTCATGCGGATCACCGGGATTGGGGTGTTCACCGACGAAGTCGTCCAGGACGACATCGACCGCGGCGACCGGGTTTTGGTCACTCCGGCTTTCACCGATCGGGCGATTGCCACGTCGGCCAACTACATGTGGATCGGTTTGAAACTCCGCCACGGTGACGTCGGCGTGGCCCGGGTCCAACGGGCCTATATCCACGCCGCCCCACCTGGGATACCTCAGTACTTTCGGGTCACCTCGGTTGTCGTCGCTCAGGGCGAGCGCGCGGTGCGCCCGGAGTCAATCGCCCTGGGTGTCTTCGGGCTCATCGGTGGTCTGGCCGCACTCGTGCTGGGCCTTCAGGCGATCAATCGCCAGATTCGCGCCCAGCGCAATGATCGAGCGGTCCTGCGTGCCCTTGGTGCCGATCCTTTGGTCGGCACCGTCGACGCCATCTTCGGCAGTCTGCTGGCCGTGGTGGTCGGCGTGCTGTTGGCGGTGGTCACTGCTGTCGGGCTCTCCCCGATCGCCCCCTTTGGTCCCATCCACCGGCTCGAGGTGAATCCCGGGATCTCCTTTGACTGGACGGTACTCGGCCTGGGGTTCGGACTCATGGTCCTGATATTCGCCGGGGCGGTGGCGTGGTTGGCCGTGCGCCAATCTCCCCAGCGCCTGGTGAGCCGACTGGGTCGCGATGCTGGGGTATCGAGTGTCGTGCGTGCCGCGGAAGGGATCGGCTTGCCGATCTCAGCGGTGACCGGGGTGAGGTTCGCCCTGGACCAGGGCGCAGGTCGAAACTCGGTGCCGGTCCGCTCCAGCATTGTGGGCACCGTACTGGCGTTGATCGGGTTGATCGCCGCATTGATCTTCGGTGCCAGTCTGAACTCTCTCGTGTCGCACCCGGCGCTCTACGGCTGGAACTGGGACCAGATGCTCGAAGCGGGGTCAGGCTACGGCAACATCACACCGTCGACGGCAGCCCGCCTCTTGCACGCGGATCCCGCCATCTCCCGCACGAGCAGCATTTACTTCGACGGGGTGCAGATTGACGGGCAGAGCGTTCCCATTATCGCCATGGACCCAGGTTCCCAGCCGGCTCCACCCATTCTCAGCGGTCATGGTCTGAGCGCCGATGGGCAGATCGTTCTGGGCCAGGCCACGCTGAGCTCCTTGCACAAGAACATCGGTGATGTGGTCCAGCTACAGAGCGGCACGACGGCCCAGTCCATGCGGGTGGTTGGCACGGCCACCATCCCGACTATCGGCATCGGTCACGGAGTCCATCCCTCACTCGGCGACGGCGCTCTGGTACCGGTGCATTCCCTGCCCCATTTCTTCTTCGAGAAAGGGACAGGACAACCCGGGCCCAGCCGCTTCCACGCCGGCCCGAATGCCATATTGATCCGGTTCCGGGCCGGTGTCGACGCCACGGTCGCCACGCGTGATCTGAACCACATTGCCGCCGTGTTGTCATCGAGAAATTCCCTGGGAGTCTCGGACTATGCCGTGCAACGACCCGCCGAGATCGTGAATTACCGGTCCATGGGGTCCGCTCCGACAATTTTGGGTGCTGGACTGGCCATGGCCGCTGTCCTTGCTCTCACCCTGACGCTGGCCGCCTCGGTGCGACGTCGAGCTCGTGACCTGGCAATGTTGAAGGCGTTGGGATTCACCCGGCGTCAAGTTGGCGTCACAGTGGCGTGGCAGTCGACGGTTTCGGTGGCCATCGGAGCCCTCATCGGGGTTCCTCTCGGGATTGTGGCCGGCCGTTTCTTGTGGATCCAGTTCGCCAGGCAGATCTATGTGGTTCCCCACGCGGTTGTCCCAGCATGGTCGGTGGCCATCGTGATCGCCATAGGGTTGGTCTTGGCCAACGTCGTGGCGGCGGGGCCCAGTCGTCGAGCCTCCCGAACCCCGATGGCGCTGGTACTCCGGGAGGAGTGATCACCACTGGGTCCGATGGATGAACGGACACAGGGTCTCCTCTCCCTGTGCCACACTTGTGCCCCTCGGTGGGCGTAGCTCAGTTGGTTAGAGCGCCAGGTTGTGGTCCTGGAGGTCGGGGGTTCGAGACCCCTCGCTCACCCCGAAGCGTGCCGGTCGCGAGAGCGCACAAACCCGGCACCGAAGCAGTGCACATGGGGGTGCGGCCGCAGTGAGCGCAGCAACGCATGGACGGACGGTGATGGTGACCGGCGCCTCCTCGGGCATCGGCGCGGCCGTGGCCATCGAACTGGCCCGAAGGGGCGACACCGTCGCCCTGGTCGCCCGGCGCCGGGACCGGCTCGACTCCGTGCTGGCCGACTGCCGGGCCACTTCCCCGGATTCGGAGCGCTGGGCTGCCGACCTTTCCGATCCGGTGGCCGCCGCCGACCTGGCACGGGATATTTGGGACCACTTCGGCGGCGTTGACGTCGTCATCAACAACGCGGCAGTCCCCATGCGGCGTCATGCCACCCGGCTCACCCTGGCCGAGGTGGAACGCACCATGACAATCAACTACTTCTCGCCGGTAGCCATCACCCTCGCCCTCCTGCCGCGGATGTTGGAGCGGAAATCGGGCGTCATCGTCAACGTCTCGAGTCTCGGAGGCCGGTTGGGGATCACCACCGAAGCGGCTTACTCGGGTTCGAAGTTCGCCCTGGCCGGATGGAGCGAGTCACTGGCCATCGACCTGGACCGCTCCGGGGTCAGCGTGAAACTGATACTCCCCGGCGCTATCGAAACCGAGATCTGGGATCAGCCCGACAATGACGCACCCCTCTATGACGGACCCAAGGTCCCACCGTCGGAGATCGCGGGAGGCATCGTCGACGCCATCGACAGCGAGCACTTCGAGCATTACCTCCCCGACATGAAAGCGGTCATTGAGATGAAGACGTCCGATTTCGATTCGTTCATGCTCGGCATGCGCGCCATGACTGACCAGGCGGCGGCCAAGGAAGCTTCGTGAAAGCGCTGCTCTTCGGGGCGCCTCCTGCTCCCGAGGAAGTCCGCCCCACCCCGCATGACGAGCTGGAGACCATGCTGGCCGGGATCCCCTTCGGGCTGCACGAGATCGATGACGCCCGGCTGGTCCGCCCGGACTGGGTGCTGACCAAGCCCATCCTCTCGGGCATCTGCGGCTCGGACGCCAAGCTGGTGCTGGGCGACTTCAGCACGGGCGACATCGACAACCCGATGGCGGCCTTCTCGTCCCTCCCCCATGTGCCCGGGCACGAGGTGGTGGCCGAGGTGGTGGCCCTCGGGCCGAGTGCCACCGGCCTCGACGTCGGCCAGCGAGTGGTGCTCAACCCGTGGCTCACCTGCGGGCCACGCGGCATCGCACCGCCGTGCCCGCCGTGTGCCGCCGGAGACCTGAGTCTGTGCTGGAGCTTCACGAAGGGGGATCTGGGCCCGGGCGTGCACCTGGGCGTCATCACGGGCGCGCCAGGCGCATGGGCCGAGCTCCTGGCGGCGCACGACTCCATGCTGATCCCGGTGCCCGACGGCATCTCCAACGAGGCCGCCGTCCTGGCCGACCCCTTCTCGGTGTCCTTCCACGCCATCGTCCGGCACCCGCCTCCGGCGGGCGGGCGGGTCCTCGTCTACGGGGCCGGCGCGCTCGGCCTGACCAGCGTGGCCATCCTGCGATTGCTCTACCCCGATGTCGAGGTCGGCGTGGTGGCGCGCTTCGAGGCGCAACAGGAGATGGCTCGGAAGTTCGGCGCCTCCATCGTGTTCGACCACGAGCCCCGTCTGGCCCTGGTCGAAGCGCTGGCGGAGTGGTCGGGTGCCGTCCTGCACCAGCCGCTCGACGGGCTCCCGGTCACCCACCCCGGCCATATTGACGTCGTGTACGACTCCATCGCCAAGGCGGAGACGCTCGAGGTTGGCGTGCGTGTCCTGGCGGCCAGGGGCCAACTGGTCTACACCGGCGTGGCCACCCCCGAGCGCTGGGAGTCGACACCCATCTACTTCAAGGAGATCACCATTGCCGGCTCCAACGCCTTCGGCATGGAGGACCTCGACGGGGTGCGCCAGCACGCCATCGCCCACTACCTCCAGCTGGTGGCCGATGGCCGGCTCGACATCACACCCATGCTGACCCACCGCTTCGACCTGGAAGAGTGGTGGCCCGCCCTCAAGGCAATCGCCCGCCAGGACGAGAGCGGTGCGCTCAAAGTGGCCTTCACGCCCAACGGCGTCTGATCGCGAGCTACCGCCCCGTGCCGACTTCGGCGAAGCGCTGGTAGCGCGGCTCGGCGGCGCGCACCCAGACCGGGTCGGGCTCAATCCGGCGCCCCACCCCGGCCCAGCGGGCCGAGTCGTCGAGCGACATCTCCAGTCCGGCGGCCATACGGGCGAAGTACGCCGCTCCCCGGGCCGCCCCCTCCGGGACGGCGACGGTGTCCACCGGGAGGTTGGTGGCATCGGCGACGGCCGCCATCCAGGCCGTGACTCGTGAGCCCCCGCCACTGGCCACGATGCGCTTGGACGTGACCCCCGCCCGCTCGAGCATGCGCCGGATGACGAAGCCGCTGGCCTCGAAGGCGGACCGTTCGATCGATTCGGGACTCGAGCCGATATCGAGCCCGTACAGGTTGGAGCGCATGGTGGGATCCTCAAACAGGGTCCGCTCCCCGCGCACGTAGGGCAGCCACACCGGGACCCGGTCAGGGCGTCCCAGCCGCGGTTCGAGGCGCTCCCGATCGGGACCGGGACGGGGAACTCCCCGGAGCAGTGTGCGGGCCCAATCCACGAAGAGCGCCCCCGCGTTGCTCGGCCCCCCGATCACAAAACGGTCGGGTGTGGTGTGCGGGTAGCTGATCAGGTCCGGTACCTCGAGCCATTCGTCGGTGATGGCCCAGACCACGAGCGTGGCGCCGAAGATCACCAAGACGTCCCCCACCTCGGAGGCGCCGGCCACGATCTGATCGCACAGGGCGTCAATGGTGCCCCCGGTGAACACGGTCTCTGATCCGGGCAAGGTGCCGGCGGCCTCGGCCATCGGGACAACGACGGGGAGCTGGGACGCGCCCACGCCGATGGATTCCAAGAGTGCGGTGTTCCATTCACCGAAGTAGTGCAGGTTGCCCAACGAGGCCGTCACCGCCGAATCAATAGCTCCGAGTCCGGACAGCGCGTGGGTTCCCACCCCCTGGCAGGGCCAGTACCCCCGGGCCTGCGGCGCCTCCGCCACCGCCCAGCGCAGGAAACCCTCGGCATCCGGCATGGCGCCGGTCGGCCGCGGAGCCGCGCCCTCCGGGCCTTCGGGCACGCGCCCTTCCCGGTCGCCGTAGAGGAGGCCGGGGAGGGTGGGCACCCCGTTTCTGTTCACGGCGGTGAGGGAGGGGACCATGGAGGCCACGGTCACTGCGGCCACCTCGCGGTTGCCCAGAGCGCCCAACTGAGCAGTCACGTCGGCGTAGGCCTTCTTCGGGCCGGCCCGCCATGCCTTGGCGGCGTCGTGCCGCAGGATGTCGGGTTCAGGAGCCAGCACCGCATGAGGCACTCGGCTGCGGGCGACTACCTGCCCATCGTCGTCAACGGCCAGCGCCTTGACGGCCGTCGTGCCGATGTCGACGCCGACGGTGACGCGGCCCGAGTGCTGGCTCACAAATCTGACATTCGTGTCATGATCCGACAGTATGGACGATCTTCACGGACATGAGAGGGGTGGACGCATATGAGCAGCGCACGGCCGAAGGCATTGGTGACCGCTGCCGTGAATGGTCCCGGTCTCGACCTCCTCCACCAACTGGCCGACCTGGTGCTCGACTCCTGGTTGGATCAACCCACCCTGCGCATCTACAACTCCGAGCAACTGGCCGCCCGCGTCGTCGAGGAAGGGGCCAACATCGTCGTGGTCGAGAGCGACGTCTGCGGTGCCGAACTCTACGAGCAGCCGATCATGGCGGTGGCCAGTTGCCGTGGTGACCCGAACAACGTCGACGTGGCCGCGGCGACGGCCGCCGGTGTGCCGGTGCTCCATGCTCCCGGTCGAAATGCCGACGCCGTGGCCGAGATCGCCGTCGCCCTGCTCTTCGCAGCCACCCGCGGCGTGGTGCCGGCCGACCGCGACGTGCGGGAGGGCGAGATCTACCGGGATGGCTCCATCCCCTATCAACGTTTCCGCTCATGGGAGCTGGCCGGCAAGACCGTGGGTCTGGTCGGGTTGGGCGCCGTAGGCCGCGCCCTGCGATGGCGCCTGCGTGGCCTGGGCATGGACGTACTGGCCTACGACCCCTACGCACCTGACGCCACCAGCACGCTGGACGAGCTCTTCGCCCGCTCCGACGTCATCTCTGTCCACGCCCCGGTCACCGAGGAGACGACCGGAATGATCGGCACCGAAGCCTTCGCCAAGATGCGGGACGGCGTGGTCTACCTGAACACGGCTCGGGCCAAGATCCACGACACCGACGCCCTGGTGGCCGCCCTGCGGTCCGGCAAGGTCAGCGCAGCGGGACTTGACCACTTCGAAGGTGAGTACCTGGCCCCGGACCACCCCCTCACCGAGTTCCCATCGGTTGTCCTGACCCCCCACATCGGTGGGGCCACCTACGACACCGAGGCGAATCACACCCGCACCATTGCCGAGGACCTCTGTCGCCTGATGGCCGGGGCGCGGCCACTCCACATCGTCAATCCCGAGGTGCTCCCGCGCTGACGTGAGCGCCCGACAGCCGACCATCCTGGCCACCAGCATCGGATTTCAATCCGACGGGCCCGACCCCCAGAACCTGCGCCCGGGGCCGTCGTATGCCTTGGCCGCCGAGTTGGCGCGGGCCGGACCGCACCCCCGGATCTGCGTCATCGCCACCGCGAGTGGGGACGATTCCACCCGCCTGGCCGCGGTCCACAACGCCTTTTCCAAGTTGGGCATGGTCAGCTCGCACCTCTCGTTGTTCCCGATGCCGAACGTGCCCGACATCCGGGCCCACCTCTTGTCCCAGGATGTGATCTGGGTCGGGGGCGGCAGCACGGCCAACCTGCTGGCCCTCTGGCGGCTCCACGGCCTCGATGCGATCCTGCGCGAGTGCTGGGAGTCCGGCGTCGTGCTCAAGGGCGTGTCGGCCGGTTCGTTGTGCTGGCACATCGGCGGCACCACCGACTCCTTCGGACTCCCCCTCCAGGCGGTCACGGACGGTCTGGCCTTCCTGCCGTACTCCAACAGCCCCCACCACGATGCCGAGGCCGAACGTCGACCCCTCATCCATCGCCTCATCGCTCAGGGCACCCTGCCGGACGGGTACGCCACCGAGGACGGCACCGGGCTGATGTTCTTCGGCACCCACCTCCACGAAGCCTTCACCGAGGTGGAAGGAAAGACGGCCTACTCACTCACTCGCACAGCCGAGGGCGTCGACGAGGTCCCACTGGCCACCCGACTGCTCTGAAGGACGCGTCAGCGATCACGCAGCGAATAGAAGCGCCGGGCATTGCCGCCCGCCACCGCCGCCAGCGCATCGGGCGCCATCGGCTGGGCCAGGAGCTCGGCCGAAGAGTGGGGCCAGGCACCATCCCAGTGGGGATAGTCACTGGCGAACATGACGATCCCGGTGACGAGCTGGTCGACCACCGCGGGCAGCATGCGCTCGTCGGGCTCGCAGGTGACCCAGATATTCCCGGCGGCCACGTACTCGTCGGGGTGGCGCTTCCAGCCATCGGCAATCCAATCGCCGCGCGCCTCGAAGTGCTCCCCCAGGCGCTCCACGAACCAGGGCAGCCATCCGGCACCCGCTTCGAGGAAGGCCACGCGGAGCTTCGGATGCCGGTCGAAGACGCCGCCACTGACCAATGACGTCATGGCCGTCATCTGGTCGAACGGGAAACTCACGCAGTGCACCTGGATGTAGTTGTCGAAGCGGTCGACGCCGATCTTCGGCATGTGCAGTCCGGGCGCACCATGTACCCCCAGGGGCATGTCGAGGTCGCAGGCCGCGCTGAACAAGCGCGACAGGTCGGGATGGTCCAGGTTGCGTGTGGCCAACGCCGGCGGCACGACCGTACAGCACAGCCCGAGCTCCTTGGCCTCGCCTAGCACCGTGAGGGCCAGATCGCCGTGTTCAATGGGCACCACCGCCGCTGCATGGAGACGGCCCTGGCCCTCTGCGACCAGCGCGGCGGCCCACTCGTTGTACATGCGGGCGATCCCGGCGCCCAAGGTGGGGTCGCCGATGCTCGGTACGCACATGGCGAAACTGGGGAAGAGGACCATCTCGTCTATGCCGTCGGCGTCCGCGTTGGCCAGGATCCCCGCCGCCGTGGTGGCGTCGAGCCCGGGCTCGTCGCTCACTCCCTGGTCGGCCGGGCAACCCGCTCCCGGTCCTACGGGATCGGGGTAGGCCCGCCCTTCAATCATCACCCCGAGGATGCCGTCGCTCCGGAAGCCCACCTGCTCGGGGAAGCGAGCAGCAACCTCCAAGACGAATTCGGCCCCCTCGATCACATGGGCATCGGCATCGACCACGTAGGCCCGGCTCATCGGGGGGCTCCCGCCCAGTCGGACCCGGCGTGCACGGTGTCGGTGTCCCGGCCGGAGCGCAGCACCCGGCCGGGCACGGCGCCGGTGAACCCACCGTCATGGACGATTTCGGTGCCGTTGACCAGCACGTGTTCAATGCCTTCGGCCTCGGCGTAGAGACGGCTGGCCCCTCCGGGCAGATCGTCCCGGGTTCGCAGGTCACGGTGGCCGATCGCCTCGGGATCGAAGATGACAACGTCGGCGAAGGCACCGGCCACCAGCCGTCCCCGGTCGCGCAGGCCGTAGAGGCGGGCCGGGATGTCAGTCAGCTGCTGTACCGCCTGCTCCCAGCTCAGTAGCCCGCGCGCCCGGACCCCGTCACCGAGCATGGAGGTGGAGTAGACGGCTCCGCACATGGTGTCGAGGTGGGCGCCGGCATCAGAGCCACCGACGATGGACCGGGGATCGAGCCAGATCTTGGACCGCAGGGCCCAGTCGTCCTCCGACTCGGGGATGGGCGGACGCAGTCCCGTCCTCAGGCCGTCGGCCACCACCACGTCGAGCAGAGCTTCGAAGGGCTCCACCCCACGTTCCCGGGCCACGCTGGCGACGGTGCGACCCTCCAGGCCGGCGTTGGACGAATTGAAGGTCTCGTCAATGATGAGCCGTTCCCACACCGCCAGATGGCGCAGGATCCCGGCCTCGTCCGACTGCGCGCCAGCGTCCAGGCGCCGCCGGGTGTCCGGGTCCGACAGCGCCGCCATGCGTTCGGCCACCGGGAGTGCGAAGACCTCGCGCCATCCGGGCAGACCGTCGAGGATGGCTCCGTGGAGGAAGCTCAGCCGGAGCTCCATGGTGTGGGGCAGGGTGAGGGCCACCACGGTCGCGCCCCGTGCGGCGGCCGCGGTCCCGGCGTCCAGCTGGCTCCAGGCGCCATCGGGATTCATCGAGGAGACACCGAGCACGTTCCAGTTGACCGGCCGGTCGGCCAGCAAAGACATGGTCGAGAGAAAATCGACCTCGTCGTCGGAGAACCCGTTGAGGCAGCCTGGCACGATGAGTTCCACCGTGGTGCCCTCGTGGTCCCGCACGGTGGCAGCCATCAACTCGAGCTCGGCCCGGTCGGCCGCCCGTGACGGGACCGGTTGGCCGTCGCCGTCGTTGTGGGTGTGGACCTGGGAGGTCGAGAAGCCCAGGGCACCATCGTCCAGCGCGGCGTGCAGCGCCGTCACCATGGCCCCCAGGTCCGCTTCCGACGCCGAGCCCCCCACGGCCCGGTCGCCCATGACCAGGCGGCGCAGCGTCGAGTGTCCGACCAGGAACCCGGCATTGACCGCGATGCGGCCATCGAGGTGGGCCAGCCACTGGCCGAAAGAGGCCCAGTCCCACCGCAGACCCGCCTGAAGGGCGCTGAGCGGCATGCCCTCGACCCGGGCCATCATCCGCGACAGGTAGTCGACGTGCTCGGGCTCGGTGGGCGCCAATGAGAACCCGCAGTTGCCCCCCAGGACCGTCGTCACGCCGTGCAAGGGCGATGGGCTGGCATTGGCATCCCAGAAGAGCTGCGCGTCGTAGTGGGTGTGGAGATCGACAAAGCCGGGCGCCACCAACATCCCGCCGGCGTCGATGACCACGTCGGCCGACCTGCCCGCATCCGGCCCCACGGCGACGACCCGCTCCGCCTCCACGACCACGTCGGCCCGCACCGGGGGGTCACCGGTGCCGTCGACCACGGTGCCGCCACGGATGGCCAACGTCATGATGCCTCCTGGTGCCCCGGAGCCGCCTGGGTCACCACCACCCGCTGGCGGGCGAAGGCCTGCATGCCCTCGGGACCCATTTCAACCCCGAAGCCCGACTCCTTCCACCCGCCCATCGGTGCGTGCATGTCCATGGCCGAGAGCCCGTGGGCGTTGATGAAGACGGTGCCGGCCTGGAGGCGGCGGGCCACCCCCGCCGCCAGGGCCTCGTCATTGCTCCAGATGGAGGCACAGAGCCCGAATGGCGTGTCATTGGCAGCCTCCACGGCGTCGTCCAGATCGGCGTAGGGGATGACAGGCAGGGCCGGCGCGAACTGCTCCTGGCGCACGAGACGACACTGCGAAGGTGCCGACTCCACCAGGGCCGGGGAGACGAAGTAGCCCTCATGCCCGGCATCCTGGTCCCGCAGCCGTCCCGGTCGGTGCACCTTGGCCCCGCCCCCCTCCGCCTCGGCGATGAACTCCTCGACACGGTCCCGGGCGGCCGCCATGTGCACCGGGCCCATCGTCACCTCGTCGCTCAGTCCGTCACCCACGACTTCGACGGAGAGTCGATCCACCAGCGCCGCCACCGTGTTGTCCAACCGATCCTGGTGGACGTAGAGGCGCTTCACCGCCATGCACACCTGACCGCTGGTCACGAAGGCCGCCTCGACCAGGCGCCCGGCCAAGGCACCATCGACCTCCACATCGGGCGCCAGGATGGCGGCGTCGTTGCCTCCGAGTTCGAGGACCACCGGCCTGGTGGTGGCCGCTGCTGCGGCCATGACGGCCTGGCCCGTGCCCACACCACCGGTGAAGGACACCATGTCCACGTCGGGATGGCCCACCAGCGCGGCACCCAGGGCAGCATCGGGGCCGTTGATGACGTTGAGCACGCCGGGCGGCAGGAGCTCCGCCATGGCCGCCGCCACCAGCAAGACCGTTCCCGGACAGGTTGGCGGGGCCTTCACCACCACCGCGTTCCCCGAGAGCAGCGCCGGGAGGACCTTGTTGGCCATCACGGACACCGGCCAGTTGAAGGGCAACACGGCGGCGACCACGCCGTGGGGCACCCACTCGACGCGGGTAGCACCGCCGCCAGGCGATCGGGCCGCCAGGGCGTCCGCCACCATGGGGGCGAAGCCACTGGCCATCCCGCCCAGGGTTCCGGTATCGAACACCGCTTCCCAGTAGACCTTGCCGTGCTCACGCACCAACAAGCGGGCCAGATCACCGGCGGCCACAGCGTTCATGCCGGCCTCGGCTGCCGCTATCACCAGGGCGGCCCGTTCCGCCATGTCCAAGGAAGACCACCCGCCCAAGGAGCGGCGGGCCGCCGACACCGCCAGGTCCAACTGCGCACCCGACGCGGCCGGGGCGTCGAAGACCACCTCGGCCGGTCGGGCTGGATTGGTCACGGGGTAGGTGCCGGCCGCACCGGGCACCACCGCTCCGTCAATGAGGAGCCCGATGTGTGCCGTGACTTCGTGTCCGTGTGAGGTCATCTCCCCCTCCGAGAATCGGCGTCGCGCCTCACGATAGTGTCATCCCCCCGTGGGAGCAGCCGGTACGCACAAGGCAGCCACGCTGCTCCCCGATCCCGAGCGGCGGGCCATCACTGTGCCCATCATCTCCGTCGACGACCACCTCATTGAGCCCCCGGATCTCTTCGTCGGGCGCCTTCCCGCCGCCCTCCAAGACCAGGCCCCGCGCGTCTTCGAGGAGGCCGACGGCACCGAGTGCTGGATCTTCGAGGAGAACCGCTACCCCAACGTGGGGCTCAATGCCGTGGTGGGACGGCCCCAGGAGGAGTGGAGCATGGATCCGGCCCGCTTCGACCAAATGCGGCCCGGCTGCTTCGACATCGACGAGCGCATCGCCGACATGGACCGGGCCGGCATCTGGGCCTCGCTGTGCTTCCCCTCCCTGGTCTCGGGTTTCTGCGGTGCCGTCTACTCGCGGGCCCGCCACCCCGAACTGGGCCTGGCCTGCCTGCGCGCCTTCAACGACTGGCACCACGAGGTGTGGGCGGGCACCTATCCCGAGCGCATCATCCCCTTGCAGCTGCCGTACCTGGCCGACGTCACCACGGCTGCCGCCGAGGTGCGGCACAACGCAGCCCGAGGATTCAAGGCGGTCAGCTTCCCTGAGTTCCCGGCTCAGCTCGGATTCCCCTCCATCTTCAGCGGCCAGTGGGACCCGTTCTTCGCCGCCTGCGAGGAGACCGACACCGTGGTCTGCCTTCACACCGGCGCCTCGTCCTGGGCCCCGCTCCCCTCTCCCGATCCGCCGTTCGAGCTGCTGCCCACGCTCTTCCCTGTCAACGCGCTGGTGGCCTCTGGGGAATGGCTGTGGTCCGGCGTGCCCCTGCGCTTCCCGCGCCTGAACATTGCCCTCTCCGAAGGCGGCATTGGCTGGGTGCCCATGCTGATGGATCGGGCGGACTATGTCCTGGCGCACTCCGCCGCGGGGAGCGAGAGCCACGCCTGGCCCTCACCGATGCTGCCGAGCGAGGTGCTGCGGCGGAACTTCTGGTACTGCTCCATTGACGACCCGTCGTCGGTGGCCATGCGCCACGTCATCGGGGTCGACCACATCATGGTGGAGAGCGACTATCCCCACGCCGACTCCTCCTGGCCGGACACTCAACGGGTGGTCACCGACACGTGGGGCGCCATAGGGGACCACGAGCTGCGGTCCATCGCAGCCGGGAACGCGGCCGGTTTGTTCCGCCACGCCTTGCCCAGCCGAGACGATTGGCGCCCTCCCCTCCCGTGACCGCCCGGCCGCTCCCACTACCACCCCGGGCCGGTCCCATCGTCGACGCGGACGGGCACGTGGTCGAACCACTCACCGCCTGGACCGACCTCCCCGAACAGCACCGTCCCCGCATCCACCAAGACAGCAGCGGCTACGAGCACGTGGTCGTGGGCGACCAGGAGATCCTGGCCGTGCCCCTCGGCACTCTCGCCCGCCCCGGTTCCACCTTCGGCGACCCATCGACGTTCAAGCCGCTGGCCGAGGCCCATCCGGGCGGGTCGGATCCTCATGCCCGCCTCATCGATATGGACACAGAGGGCATCGACCAGTCCGTCCTCTACCCGTCCATCGGGCTCTACGCCTGGGTGATCACCGACCCGGCCGCCGCCGTGGGTGTCGCCACCGCCTACAACGACTGGCTGGCCGGCTACTGCGCCGCCGCGCCGCGCCGGTTGTTCGGGGCCGCCATGCTCCCCATGCAGGATCCGGCCGCCGCCGCCCATGAGCTCCGCCGCGCCGTCACCGATCTCGGCTTCCACGCCGCCTTCGTGCGTCCCAATCCCTGCCTGGGCCGCTCACTTTCCGACCGCGCCTACGACTCGGTGTGGGATGTGGCGGAGGAACTCGACGTCCCCATTGGGATCCACGAGGGGAGCTCGGTCTTGGTGCCCACCCTGGGCGCCGACCGGCCCTTCAACCCGCTCATCCTTCACGCCGTGTCGCACTCGTTCGAGCAGATGCTGGCCTGCGCCCAACTCATGGCGTTCGGCGTGCTGGAGCGCCACCCAGGGCTGCGCATCATCTTCCTGGAATCTTCGGGGGGCTGGGCGCCTTTCTGGCTCGAGCGGCTCGATGAGCAGGCCGAGTCATTCGGGGAATTCTGCCCCGACATGGCGCTGCGCCCCTCGGAGTACTTCGCCCGCCAGTGCGCCATCAGCTTCGAGGTGGACGAGCACACCCTGGCCGCATTGGCGCCGTTCATCGGCCCCGAGCGCATCGTGTGGGGTAGTGACTACCCCCACCATGACGCCACCTTCCCCGGTGCCGTCGACGCCATCCGGCACACCGTCGCCCCCTGCCCCACTGCAGTGCAGACCCGCGTCCTCGGCCTCAACGCCAAGCGGATGTACCGCCTCCCCTCCCACCACGTCGGACCGGCGGCCATCATCGGGGACTACTTCGCCGCCGTCACCGCCCGCGACGTCGACTTAGTCCGTGACCTCTTCTCACCCGACGCCGTGCTCGAGAGCGACGGGGTCCACCTGGTCGGTCCCGACGCCATCCTGGGCTACTACACCGAGAACACCTTCACCTTCGACGAGTTCCGACCCACCCCGGGGCCCCTCGAAATTGACGGGGCCCGCGTCACGGTCGACGTGAACGTCCGTCTGGGGGGCAACGAGCACACCGTTCACGACGTCTTCGATACCCAAGGAACACGCATTACCTCACTGCGCATCACCGGCTTCGAAGACGCATTGCGCTCTGCTCGCTAGATCCAGCTGCGGACCCGTTCGATCATCTCCACCGGGTCACCACCGATCGGGGTGAGGTTCATATGTGTGACCCCAGCCTCGGCAAAGGCAGCCAACCGTTCCTTGATATAGCCCTCAGGACCACACAGCGACGTCGCCTCTAAGAGTTCCTGGGGGACCAGCGCCGCCGCTTCGGCCTTCTTGCCCGAGAGGTAGAGGTCCTGGATCTCGGCGGCTTCCTTCTCATAGCCGTAGCGGCAGGCCAGCGCGTTGTAGAAGTTCTTGCCCTTGGCCCCCATGCCTCCGATGTAGAGGGCGGCACCGGCGCGCCCCAACTCACGGAAGCCGGCCACGTCGCCCTCCTCACCAATGGCCAACATGCCGCCGGCGGCGATCTGCAACGGCCCCAAAGTGGGATCACGCTTGGCCGCGCCGGTGCGCAGCGCGGCACCGAACACCCCGGCGGCCTTCTCGGGCACGAAGAAGAGGGGGAGCCACCCATCGGCCACCTCGGCCGTCATGGCCACGTTCTTCTCACCCAGTGCCGCCACCCAGATTGGGATGCGGGAACGGACCGGATGCCCGATGATCTTGAGTGCCTTGCCCAATCCCGTCCCCTGGCCTTGCGGCAAGGGGATGTGGAATACCGCTCCATCATGGGTCAACGGTGCCTCGCGGGCCCACACGTTGCGGCACACCTCAATGATCTCCCGTGTGCGGGTAAGGGGTCGGTCGTAGGGAACCCCGTGAAATCCCTCAATGACCTGGGGTCCCGATGCACCCAGTCCGAGCACACAGCGACCCCCCGAGATGGCATCAACTCCGGCAGCCGTCATGGCGATGAGCGTCGGAGTGCGGCTGTAGATGGGCAGGATGGCGGCGCCGATTTCCACCCGCTCCGTCTTGGCGGCCAGGTACCCCATCAGGCTCGGGGCGTCGTAGCCGTACGCCTCCGCCACCCACACGACGTCCAGGCCCACCTTCTCCAGTTCGGCGGTTTGGCGGGCGGACTCAGCGAAACCCCCTGCATAGCTCAGTGGCATCGAAAGCTTCACCGTGGACTCCCTTCACATCGTGCACTCGGTTGGGAAAGCGACTGTAGCCAAGAGCCGGCCGGGTGAGCCGTGCCGTACGATCGAACCGGTGCCCGACTCCCCCATTAAAATCGTGCTCTTCGATCTGGGTGGGGTGCTCTTCGACCCGGGAGGCGTGTTGCCCATGCGGGATCTGGCGCGCCTTGACAACGACGACGAGCTCTGGCGCCGCTGGCTGACCTGCCGCTGGGTTCGCGACTTCGAGCGTGGATACTGCTCCTCGGTGGAATTCGCCCAGGGCGTGGTCGACGACTGGGCCCTCGACATCTCCCCAGACGACTTCCTCGCCGCATTCGAGAGCTGGCCCCGGGGGCCATATCCGGGGGCGTCCGTATTGGTGGACTTGGTCCGTGAATCGGTGCCGGTGGCTTGCCTGAGCAACACGAATGTCCTGCACTGGGAGAGCCATTTCAAGAAGTTTCTGGCGATTCTCGAACTTGATTTCACCTTTCTCTCCTTCGAGCTCGGGATGGTCAAGCCGGACCGGGAGATCTTCGAAGAGGTGTCATCCCGCCTTCCGGTATCCAGGGACAAAGTGCTGTTTCTCGACGACAACACACTCAATGTCGAGGCGGCCACCGCAAGCGGATTAACCGCCCGGCGCACGCAGGGCGTCGCCGAAGCACAGCACGCGCTCACGGTGGCTGGCGTCCTCCCGTCGTGATCAGAGTGCGTGGCAGATATCACTCAAGCCGACTCACCCGGCACCCCCGGCCGGAATTAGCTGACGTAGGGCCAGCACCGATCACCCTCGGTGTGCCAACATTCCGCCATGGTTGCCAATGGTCCCTCCTTTCGTCTGCTGCCGCGCCTCAGCGACGATGTCGCCTTCTTCTGGACCTCGGGCGAGGACGGAGTCCTTCGGTTCCTTCAGTGCAACGCCTGCCAGTTCTTCAATCATCCGCCTGGACCGGTTTGCCGTCGCTGTCTCTCACGTGACCTGGCACCCCATGCCGTGAGTGGTCGCGGCCGGGTTGAGACCTTTTCGGTGAACTACCAGGAATGGATCCCCGGCAGCGAGCCCTACATCCTTGCCTGGGTCTCGATTGACGAGCAGCCGGACGTCCGCTTGACCACAAACCTGGTCGATGTTGAACCGGAGGATGTCGCAATTGGGATGGAGGTGGAAGTCGTCTTCGAACACGCCGATGACGTCTATCTCCCGCTCTTCAAGCCAACCAGCGACGGAGGCCACACATGAGTCCGCGACCGCAGGAGGAACCCTTGGAGCGGCGGGCCATCATCTCGGGGATCGGGCAGTCCGACATCGGTCGACGCCTCGGAAGGTCTGAGATAGACCTCACGGTTGAGGCTTCACTGGCGGCCATCAATGACGCCGGCCTGACACGAGACGATATTGACGGCATATCGACCTACCCCGGAATGGGTGTCGGGACGCCGGGATTCTCGGGCCCCACAACGCCGGAAGTCCAGGATGTCCTGGGACTCAGGTTGAACTGGCACGACGGAGGCGGTGAAGGGGCCGGACAGATGCGGGCAGTCATCGCCGCGAGCCTCGCAGTGGCGGCCGGCCTGGCCCGGCATGTCCTCGTCTACCGGACCGTCAGCGAGGGGACCGCTCAGGGCGAAGGTGGACGGCAAGGCATCGGTGGCGGTGGTGGCGGTGGCAAGGTGCCGCGATTCGGCGGATTCATGCAATGGAGCCTCCCCTTCGGTGCCGTTTCGGCGGCCATTTGGATTGCCATGGTCGGGCAGCGCCGGATGCACGAATTTGGGCTGACTCGTGAACAGCTTGGCCAAATCGCCATCAATGGTCGAAGAAATGCGGCTCTCAACCCCAAGGCGATCTATTCAGCTCCTATGGCAATGGAGGACTACCTTGCGGCCCGGATGATCTCGAGTCCTTTGTGCCTCTACGACTGCGACGCACCATGTGACGGATCAACGGCGGTCATCGTCTCCCATCGTGACGCGGCCGCCGACCTCGATCACCCCGCAGTGCACATCAACGCCGTCGGCACCGCATTGCGCGGCCGCCCAAGCTGGGACCAATTCGATGACATGACCAGCATGTCGGCGCGAGACGCCGGTGCTTCAATGTGGGAACGCACCGAACTCAAGCCCTCCGATGTCGACACGGCGCAGCTCTACGATGGTTTCTCCGTGTTGACCATGGTCTGGCTGGAAGCTCTCGGATTCTGCGGGCGAGGCGAGAGCGGTTCATTTGTCGAAGGTGGAGGTGCCATCGCTCGTGATGGGCTCCTTCCTCTCAACACCGCCGGAGGACAACTCTCCGGCGGTCGGCTTCACGGATTCGGATTCATTCACGAAGCCTGTGTGCAGCTCCGGGGCGAAGGAGGCTCACGACAAGTGGTCCGGCCGGGTGGGCGAGGCCCCGAGGTGGCTGCGGTGGCCAATGGCGGAGGACCGATCGCCGGCACGATGCTCCTGACCAGAGGGATCCGCTAACACTGGGCACACTCACATCCGTCTCGTGCATTTAGATCCCACAGACGATATGTCCCCTTCACATGAAGGCTGTCAAGGTCCCTGGACCATGGGGGTTGGACCGGCTCAACCCGAATGTCGGGTTCCGGAGGACGTGAACATGAAGTTCGGCCCCAAGTCCCAGTTGATGGCGGTCAGCCCATTGGCGCTCTTGGTGAAGAACCAGTTGGGCTCGACCATCGTCTCGGTCATTGTGAGACCACCAGGACCGAGGCCTGTCATGGCCACATAGTTAATGGCGGGATTCACATCAGAGGCGACCAGTGTGGGTTCTGCGATGTAGAAGTTCGTGTGCGAAACCCAGACGACTGCGTATGTGTCGGAAGTGCGCAGTGTGATTGGACGGGGTAGCAAGGCGTACCGATAGACACCGGTCGGGGGGTCGGAAGCGCTCACATTGACACTCCCCAGATGTGTATGTGAGGTGATGTCATACAGCGCGACTGGCACGGTTGCGAAGGTCTCGGTTCCGCGAGGTAGGGCCGAGCGGTTTGAATCGTACGCGCCAAGTTTGGTGATTGAGATTGACCTGTTGGCGTTGAATTCGAAACCTTCGAGGTAGGTGCCCTGGGTGTAGTTGAACCCGCCGCTGCCGGAGACCGGGACGGTAAGGGCAACATTGCCGCTCGTTGTAAGTGCAACCGCCTTCTTCTTGGTCGAACTCGCCTTCTTTGTCGGGCCTGTCCTCTTCTTGGTGGTGACGGTCTTATGGGTCTTCAGTGCGGACTGACGGAAAGGACCGGTGTGCGTGAGCTTCAGGCCGCCAGTGACCAGTGCTCCGGCGACGACAATGCCGACTGCGGTCTTGCCGATCAAAGCAAACTTGGATCCGTGGATTGCGACCGTTCGAGCGGTTGATGCCACCTGGCGTCCACGTTTGGCGCCGTCAACGATCGGCGACCGACCAGCTCCGACATGGGCAATGGTCGAGGTTGCAGGATGGGCGGCGCCCTCACCGTGAGAAGCACCCTTAAGGGGAGCATGTTCCGTGGGCATGCTTGGCAGTGCATGAGGGCCCGCCGTGGGTGGCGGTGGCGGCGCAGCGGCCGGCGGTGGCGGCGCAGCGGCCGGCGGTGGCGGTGCAGCCGCCGAAGGTGGCGGTGCAGCGGCCGAAGGTGGCGGTGCAGCGGCCGGGGGTGGCGGTGCAGCGGCCGGGGGTGGCGGTGCAGCGGCCGGGGGTGGCGGCGCAGCGGCCGGGGGTGGCGGTGCAGCGGCCGGGGGCGG
>PNAT01000036.1 GCA_003169675.1 Acidimicrobiaceae bacterium | reverse complement strand
TCTCACACCGCTCCGGGCACATTATTTCCCTCGCCAATATTTCTTGATCATTCGTGGTGACCGGCCGTTGCACGGGGACGCAATGGACAGATCAATCCGACCGGAGCACCGTCACTCGGCCCGCAGGACCAGCGCCGTCGGGGTACGGGCCGCGGCACGACCGGGCAGGACGGCGACAACGTTGACGAGGGCCAGGGCCACCACGCCGACGAGAACCAGAGTCACCCCGGGCACGGTGGGTTCGGGAACGGCGTAGATCTGCCGGGCGAAAAGCACCCACAGCCACCTCCCGAGAGCGATCCCGACCGGCAGGCCCACGAGGAGCCCGAGGAGCCCCACCAGCGTGGCCTGGACGGCCACGGACACCGATACCTGACGTCCGGTGAAGCCGAGCGCCTTCAAGAGGGCGAGGTCTCGACGCCGCCGGCGCACCGAAGCGACCAGGGTGAGCCCCAGGGCGACCACCGCCATCGTCGCCAGGCTCGCCGCCACCAGGGCGGGGGTGGCACCCATCGTGTGGTAATTCACGATCTCGGCGGGGAGGAGGGCGGAAGAGACCAAGACCGTGTCGCCGGACCCGTCGCCGTTGGGGGCGTTGGCAAAAGCCTTGTTGCCGGCCAGGGCGATCCGTCGGATGTCGGCCCGGCCGTCGGCCGGACTCACGGCGCTGCGCATCCGGACGAAGACGAACTCGGGACCGTTGAGCGTTGGATCGGGACTGGCCTTCAGTGCCTTTAGGAAGGCAAGGGGGATGACCCCATCGGGAAGAAGGGCGCCGGTGCCCATTGAGGTGTGATCGCCCTCCGAGCTCGGGAAGCCGATGGCCGGCATGGTCGCCGTCCCGACGACGTGGAGCACTGTCGGTGGGACGTAGAACGGAGCACTGCTCTTGCTCCCGTACGTTGCGGTCACCGTGCCGCCGACGTGGACACCCAGCTGCTTCATGGTGGCCGCGCCGAGGATGATCTGGTTGTTTGCCTGCGGAGCGTGCCCCGTCAGGATGGGCGGGACGACTGGGGCGTTCGCCCGCTCGAAGATAGACGGAACGATCTGCCCGTTGATCTCGGGATCGGCCAGCGAAGCTTCGGAGTAAGCGGCCACCTCCGGGTTGTGTTCGAGCAGCGCCACGGCTTGAGGAGGGACGTCCGGACCGGTCTCTGAGAATAACGCGTACGTCCAGTTCCACCCGTAGAGAGCCGGATGGGCGACGAGGGTCGAGAGGCCGCTCCCGAATGTCAGGGTGGCGACGACGACCACTACGGCCAGAGCCGTGCCGAAGAGGGCCGAGCGCACCGGCACGGCTCCACGAGCATCTCCCGGTTCGAGGGCGAAGCGGATCCCGGCCACGGCGGGAGGCGGGAGACCGACCCTTGCCGCCGCGCCGGCCAGGACGTGCTGACGGGCCGGCGCACGGGTGCGCCGATCGGCCAGCCGGTTCGGCACCGACCGGTACGCCAGAACCACCGAGAGAGCACTGAGTACGCCGATGAGTACAGGCACCCCCACGCCCAGCACCGTCCAGTCCAAGGCGATACCTGGTGTCGGATAGATGGGTTGAACCGGGCCAATCGGGCCGATCGGTGACAGGGCGATCGCCACCGCCGCCGCCAACAAAGCACCCAGGACAACAGACGCGAAGACGCCCACGAGCCCGTCGCCCATGGTCGCCACCGGACCGGCACCGAGAGCTCGGAGTACTTCGAGATCGGTCTGATTGGCGCGGAGTTGGCGGGCGATCGCCTGACCTCCGATGGCGAGCGCCACCAGGGCGGCGATCACGCCGAACACCCCGAGGGCGATCGACTCGGGCTTGATCGCCCGCTCTGACTTGGCCGAAACCAGCGAGGTGATGTGATCCTGAATGGTGGCGCCCGGGGGTATGACCTGCTGGAACGCTCGCTCGACTGCAGCGACGTCCCGGCTGCCGTGAGCCGTCTGGATGCCGTAGTAGGTGGCAAACGTCATCCCACGCGCCACAAGGGTGTCGGTGAGCGCCGGCGTGAACAACGCAAAGGTCGGGTAGCGGTCAACCTCGTCCTGCACCACGCCGTCACTGAACTCGACCAGGCCAACCAGCTTGGCTTCCACTCGGATCGTCGGCGCCACACCTCCTGTGGCAAAGTTCCGCGCCGCGAGCTGTGCTTCGGTGTAGAAGCCGAAGGGCACCACCTGACCGACGTGCCAATGCTGCAGCTGGGCTCCCGCGGGCGTTGTCACGAACTCGTTGGTGCGCGTGGGATCGGCCATCCGGCCCCCGACCACCCCCGGGCGATCCATATTGAATGAGAGACCGTCGACGCTGCCAACAGCCGTCAGATTGGACAACGTGTTCGTCTCTGGAACGCCCTTCGAGCCCAACGCGAGCCCAAACGGCTCAACCCAGCCCTCCACCCGCTTCACATCGTGCAGACCCCTGATGGTCCTAGTGAGACTGGCCGAGTAACCGCCCGCATTTCCGAGCGTCACATTGCCCGGGGGGAACACAACGATGGTCAGATCCGATGGGCTGGTGCTGGCCAGGAACGTGGGAAAGGACGACTGGGTCCTCCGGGCTGCGGCGACAGCTGCCATGGCCAAGCCGCCCACCAGTCCGATGAGGAGGACAATGGCCAAATACCCAGACTTCCGCCGGCGGAAGGTCGTTCGGAACCGGTACCAGACGACATGGAGCGACGGGCTCATCCTGAATCTGGACCTCCGAGGATACCGCGACTGGTGGCTGCTTCTCGGAAGCAGTCTGGTCAATCTCCTGGCCGTAGTCGAGGGGGGTAGTCCCACTCGCACCCCTCGTGTCAGTACCCCCAGGTGCATTGCCCCACGAGGTTGTTGATGCCGTCGCCGGGCGATCCCACCGACCGATCGTTTAATCAGAATGTGCTCGCGGACGCGTGTGGACGTGCGCTGACTGGGAGTGCAAGTCCCGCTCCGGGCACCCACGAACTTCCCACCTGGTCGTACCATCCTTCGCACCGCTCTCAGGCATGAATGTCAAGGGTGCGCCGCCTTGAGCTTCCCGTAAGTCGTACCGGCGGTGCGAACGCCGCGCCGGCAATGGTGCCGTCTCACCGTGACGTGCCACACTGGGAGCCCATAGCCCGCCTGACGAACGGAGACGTCGCCGAAGTGTTGGTCTTCACTTTCCCGGGACAGGGATCGCAAAAGTCTGGCATGGGGGCGCCTTGGGTCGACCACCCGTCGTGGGAAGTGGTGGACGAAGCATCCGCCGCCACCGACCGGGATCTGGCCCACCTCCTCCTCCAGGCGCCTCTAGAAGAGCTGACGCGGACCGAGAACGCGCAATTGGCCACGCTCGTGCTGAGCCTGGTCGTGCTCGATGCGGTGGAGCGCATCGGACTGTCCCCCGCCGCCTGTGCCGGGCACAGCCTGGGTGAGTACACCGCACTGGTGGCCAGCGGCGCCCTGGCCTTCGAGCACGGGCTCCAGCTGGTGCTGGCCCGTGGTGATGCCATGGCCCGCGCCGGCGAGGACGCACCCGGCACCATGGCCGCCCTGCTGGGCATCACCGACGACGACGCCGAGGCGGCGTGCCAGCGCGCCGAGGGCGACGTCTGGGTGGCCAACTACAACGCGCCGGGACAGGTCGTCATCGCCGGTACCGCCGAAGGTGTCGCGGTAGCCGGGGCCCTGGCCAAGGAGCTCGGGGCCAAGAAAGTGATGCCCATCCCGGTCTCCGGCGCCTTCCACACCCCCCTCATGCAAGGTGCACGGGAAGACCTGCGCAAGACCCTGGCCGAGGTCACCTTCCTCCGGCCCGAGGTCCGGGTGGTGGCCAACGTCGACGCCCACGTCCACGATGACCCAGGTGAATGGCCTGGTCTCCTCTCGGCCCAGCTGTGCAGCCCGGTGCGGTGGCGCCAGACCCTCGAGACCTTTGCCGGCCTCGGCCTCACGTCCCTGGTCGAACTGGGCCCGGGCGGAGTGCTCAGCGGGCTGGCCAAGCGGAACCTGCCGGAGATCCAGTCGCTGTCGGTGTCCAAGCCTGAGGACCTCGACATGCTGATGGACAAGATCGGCGCCGCCGGTACCTGGCGGGCCGAACCGGCACTGCACCAGGGCGAGCACCTCTACATGTCCGAGCGGGTGGTGGTCAGCCCCGGGAGCGGCGTTTTCGCGCCCGAGGCATCCCTGCGGGCTCCGGGGACCGGACTGCTGCCCGGGACCGACGGCGACCCCAGCCAGGATCCCAACTCGAACGTCGAGGTCGGCGATCTGGTCGGCCGGATCGGCACCATCGAAGTCCGGACCCCCTTTGCGGGCCAGGTGATCCGCTGGCTGGCCGCCGAGGGTGAGCGAGTCCAGGAAGGCCAGCCCCTCGTCTGGCTGCGCATCCCCGAGGCCACCTGATGGCGGTGGTCCTGGTCACCGGCGGAAACCGGGGCATCGGTGCGGCCTGTGTCGACTGGTTCATGTCCAACGGCGATCAGGTAGCCACCACCTACCGCTCGGCCGACCCGCCACCGATGCCCGAGGGCTATGAGGCCGAGCGGTACCTGGCCGTGCGTTGCGACGTGACCAGCGGCGCAGAGGTCGACGCGGCATTCGCCGCCATCGAAGAGGCCTGGGGGCCGGTCGAGGTGCTCGTGGCCAATGCCGGTATTACCCGGGACGGCCTCATGCTCCGCATGAGCGAAGAGGCGTTCACCGAAGTCATCGACGCCAACCTGACCGGATCATTCCGGGTGGCCAAACGCGCCGTGGCCAAGATGCTCCGCTTGCACACCGGGCGGATCATCTTCCTCTCATCGGTGGGCGCGTACGTCGGGCTTCCTGGTCAGGCCAATTACGCCGCCTCGAAGGCCGGCCTGATCGGCATGGCCCGGGCCATCGCCCGCGAGGTGGGCAGCCGCCAGATCACCGTCAACGTGGTCGCCCCCGGGCTGGTAGAGACCGACATGACGGCCGCCCTCGGGCAGGAGCGCGTGGAGCTCATGACCAGCCAGGTCCCCCTGGGCCGGGTCGGGAGCGTGGCCGATGTGGCCGGCGTCGTCGGGTTCTTGGCCTCCCCCTCTGCCGCCTACATCACCGGTGCCGTCATCCCGGTTGACGGCGGGTTGGGCATGGGGCTGTAGCGTTCGGGTGATCAATGCAGCAGAGAACCAAAGGAGCAGCTTGTGGACAGCGACGCAGCGTTCGAGAAGTTTCGCGAGTGCGCCGTAGAGGTACTTCAGGTACCAGCGGAGAAGATCACCAAGGAAGCCAAATTCGCCGACGACCTCGATGCCGACAGCCTCGACCTGGTCGAGCTGGTCATGGCGCTCGAAGAGGCCTTTGACATCACGGTCGAGGAGACTGAGTTGGAGGACATCGCCACCATCGGTCAAGCCTTCGACCTGATCTACTCCAAGCTCTGATGCAACTCGGGATCGGAGCCGACGGCCCGATCCGGGGGCGGCGAGTCGCTGTCACCGGACTGGGTGCCGTCACTTGTTGCGGCGTCGGCGTCGATGCCCTCTGGGACGGCCTCCTCCATCCGTCTGTGGTCGGTGGAGCCGTGCGCGACTTCGATCCCGAAGCATGGTTCGGGCCCAAGGAGGTCCGCCAGATCGACCGCTTCGCCCAGTTCAGCATTGCCTCGGCCGCCATGGCCGTCGAGGCCGCCGGGGAGATCGGTGCCGATCCCGCCCGATCAGGCGTCATGTTCGCCACCGGTGTGGGGGGCTTCGACACCCTGGCCGAGCAGGTCGGTGTCTACAACGAGAAGGGGGCCCGCCGGGTTTCCCCCCGGCTCGTCCCCATGATGATGGCCAACGCCGGCGCGGCCGGGATCTCTATGCGCCTCGGCTGGCGCGGCCCGTCCGAGGTCATCGTCACCGCGTGCGCCGCCGGCACCCACGCCATCGCGGCCGCGGCCCGCCTGGTGGCGTCAGGCCGATGCGATGTGGCCCTCGGGGGCGGCGCCGAAGCCAGCATGCACCCGGTGGCCATTTCCGCCTTCGCCAACATGACCGCCCTGTCCACCTCGGGCCATTCCCGCCCGTTCGACGCCCGCCGAGACGGTTTCGTCATGACCGAGGGTGCCGCCGCCGTCGTGCTCGAGGATTGGGACCGTGCCGTGGCCCGGGGGGCCACCATCTACGCCGAGCTGGCCGGCGCGGCCAGCACAGCCGATGCCCACCACATCACGGCCCCCTCTCCCGATGGTTCCGGTGCGGTGGCCTGCATGGAACTTGCCCTGGCCGACGCCGAGATCACGGCAACCGACGTGGGGCACATCAACGCCCACGGCACGTCGACCCCACTCAACGACCTGGCCGAGTCGCGTGCCATCAACAAGGTCTTCGGCGAACCCGGTCCTCTGGTCACGTCGACCAAGGGTGTCACCGGTCATGGATTGGCCGCCGCTGGTGCCATTGAGGCTGTGGCGGCGGTCCTCACCATCCACCACTCCCTGATCCCCCCGACCGCCGGCTACGAAGAGCCCGATCCCGAGATCACGTTGTCCGTGGTCCACGGTGAGCCGCGGCCGTGGGTGCCTTCCGCCGTGCTCTCGAACTCGTTCGGCTTCGGGGGCCACAACGGCTGCCTGGTCTTCCTGCCACCGAGCTGATCCTTCAGTCGATGGCGGACCGGAGGGACCCGACGAACTCGGCTGCTCCGTCGGGGCCTTCTCCCTCCAGCATTCGGCGCACGAGGGCTGAGCCCACGACGACCCCATCGGCCAGCTCACACACCTCTGCCGCCTGATCAGGCGTGGAGACGCCGACGCCCACACAGACAGGCACGTCGGTGAAGCGGCGGATGCGCTCCACCACGGCCCCGACTTCACCACCAAGGTCCGCCCGTTCACCGGTGACGCCCATACGGGCCACGGCATAGACGAAGCCACGGGCCCGCTCACAGATACGCTCCACCCGGTCCGGTGGGCTACTCGGGGCGACCAGGAGCACCGTCTCCACCCCCGCCTCGTCGGCCTCGGTGGCCCAGGGCCCGATCTCCTCCAGCGAAAGATCGGGGATGATGGCGCCACTGACGCCCGCTGTCGCCAGGGAACCGGCCATCCTTTTCAGGCCGGCCCGGAACACGATGTTGTAATACGTCATCACGGCAACCGGCACCACCACCTCTGCCCCCGAGATGCCGTCGAGCACCTGGGCCGGAACGGTGCCGCGTTGAAGGGCCCGCAACGCCGCCTGCTGAATCACCGGGCCGTCCATCATCGGATCGGAAAAGGGGATCCCCACCTCGACGGCGTCGGCACCGGCGGCCACCACCGCGGCCAGCGACTGGGTCCAATCTTCCGTCATGCCCCCCATGAGGTACGGGATCAGGAGCTTCCGACCGCTCTCCCGTTGGGCCCGCAGCGCCTTCTCAAGCATGTTCGCCCCGGCCGAAGATCTCCCGGACCTGCGCCACATCCTTGTCACCGCGGCCCGAGAGCGTGATGAGAACAGTCGAGCCCGATGGCAACGCGTCGGTGCCGGCGACGCGAGCCACCCAGGCCACGGCGTGCGCCGACTCGAGGGCCGGGATGATGCCCTCGGTGTGGCTGAGCACGCGAAACGACTCGAGGACCTCGTCATCATTTGCCGTCGAATATTCAGCTCGGCCGATGGCGGCCAGGTGGGCGTGCTCAGGTCCCAGGCCGGGGTAGTCCAGACCGGCCGAGATTGATTGGGCCTCCTCGATCTGGCCGGCCTCGTCCTGCAGCAGCCTCGAATGCATGCCGTGCAGGACGCCAGGGATCCCGTTGGCGATGGCGGCACCTCCGGCTGCTTCCACGCCGACCAGCCGAGCCGTGGTGTCCACGAAGCCAGCGAAGGTTCCCGCGGCATTGGATCCCCCACCGATGCAGGCCACGACCACGTCCGGGTCAGCACCGTCGAGAATCTGGCGGCATTGCTCCCGAGCTTCTTCCCCCACCACGCGCTGCAGCTGGCGGACCATGTAGGGGAAAGGGTGCGGCCCCATGACCGATCCCAGGCAGTAGTGGGTGGTGTCCACGGTGGCCACCCACTCGCGCATGGCCTCATTGACGGCGTCCTTCAGGGTACGGCTGCCCGACGTGACCGTCCGGACCTCGGCCCCCAAGAGCTCCATGCGGAACACATTGAGCTCTTGGCGCTTGGTGTCCACCTCACCCATGAACACGGTGCACTCCAAACCGAACAGGGCCGCCGCCGTGGCCGAGGCCACACCATGCTGACCGGCTCCGGTCTCGGCGATCATTCGGGACTTCCCCATCCGCCTGGTCAGGAGGGCTTGCCCGATCACGTTGTTCAGTTTGTGCGACCCGGTGTGGGTGAGATCCTCGCGTTTGAGCAACACCCGCACGCCCAACTTCTCCGACAGCCGGACACATTCGGTCACCGGTGTCGGACGGCCGCCGTAGTGGCGGAGCAGGTCGTCCAGCTCGCGGCGGAACTCCGGGTCGGCCCATGCCGCCTTGAAGGCCTGCTCAAGCTCGAGGCAGGCCGGCATCAGTGATTCGGGCACAAACCGTCCGCCGAATTCACCGAACCGGCCGTCAGGCCCCGGTTCGGACATCAGGCTCATGTCACCCGTCCCGCCAGTCATAGGGCTCCTCGGGGCCGGCGTCTTCGTCGAGCGGATCGCGAGCTTCGGCGGCCGTTTCGGCGGCGCGGGCATTGACGATGAAGGCGCGCACCAGCAGCGGGTCCTTGCGGCCGGGCGACGACTCCACACCCGAGGAGACATCCACCCCGGCCGGCCGGAGGTGGGCGACGGCCTGGCCCACGTTGTCCGGGTGCAATCCTCCCGAGACGATGAGCCGGTGGGGATCGGCCACTCCTTCGGCCAACCTCCAATCGAACACCTCACCCGATCCCGGGTTGTCCCCGTCCACCAGCAGGAAGTCGGCCCCGAACTCAGGGAAGCGGCCGATCGTCCGATCCCCCGCCGGAAAGGCCTTGATGACCATGGGCAATCTCGCCCTGATCCATTGCGTCTCCTGTGACGACTCGTGCCCATGAAGCTGGGCGGCCCCGAGACCGGCGGTGTGTACCGCTTCGACGACCCGCTGCGGTGCCTCGTCGCGGAAGACACCCACGGTGAGGATCTCAGGCGGGAGCCGCTTGACGATATCGCCGGCCAGTTGTACCGATACTTGACGCTGCGAAGGTGCGAAAACGAAGCCCACGGCGTCGGCGCCCAGGCTGATGGCCAGCAGAGCGTCGGCTTCAGAGGTGATGCCACAGATCTTGATGAAGAGGTCCTCGTTCACCGAGCAGCCACCGTGTG
Source organism: Acidimicrobiaceae bacterium (assembly GCA_003169675.1). Classification (GTDB taxonomy): domain Bacteria; phylum Actinomycetota; class Acidimicrobiia; order Acidimicrobiales; family RAAP-2; genus Bog-473. The sequence continues at coordinate 24,262 of PNAT01000036.1, read as the reverse complement.
CCCGATCAGTCCAGCCAGCAGAGCCCCCCGGTCAGAAGCGCGGACCAAGGGCTCCCCCACCAAGACGGCGTCGTATCCCGCATCGGCCAGCCGGCGGGCGTCATCGGCGTCCCAGATACCCGATTCGGCCACCGCCACCACGTCGCTCGGAATCCGACTCGCCAGTGCACAAGCCCGGTCGTGGTCCACGGTGAACGTGCGCAGGTCGCGCTGATTGACTCCGATCAGCCGGGACCCCGCGCCGACCGCCCGGGCGAGCTCGTCCTCGTCATGCACCTCGACCAGAGCGGCCATCCCGAGTTCGTCGGCCCGGGCGATGAACCGGGCCAACTCTGCATCACTGAGGGCAGCCGCAATGAGGAGCACGGCATCGGCGCCCATGATGCGGGCGTCAAGCACGTCGGCTTCCTGCACGGTGAAATCCTTGCGGAGCACCGGCAGGCCAGAGGCCTGGCGGGCCTGGCGGAGGTCCCCCGCTGAACCGCCGAAGAATTCCGCATCGGTCAAGACCGACAGGCACGCGGCGCCCCCGGTGGCATACTCCTTGGCCACCACATCGGGTTGCAAGGTCAGGTCAAGATCACCCTTGGAAGGCGACCGGCGCTTGATCTCGGCGATGCAGGAGATTCCGCCCCCTCGGAGAGCGCCGGCAAAGTCCCGCGGCGCCGCGATGCTCGCCGCCTGAACCACTAATTCATTGAGATCGCGGTGGTCGGCCGCGGCTCGAGCCCTGTGCGCAGCAAGGATGTCCGCCAGGTAGGTGGGCATGACGGTCCAGCGTAGCGGGGTGGGCTGCCAGGACCGCTCCCACGCAGTGGCCTTGGCGCGTCGGAACAGGGCTATTGGCTCGTCTCGTCAGTCGGGGGGNNGGCGACGCCGGGTTCTTCGGCTCCATGGGCAACAAGACGCTCAACAAGCCCATCGTCGGCATGGCCAACTGAGGCGGACCCGGCCGGACGCCCAGCGCGGGCGTCAATGAGGAAATGCTGGCTCAGGCCCTGAGGCTCAAGCCCGAACGCGACTGAGGATCTTGGCCCGGCGTTGCCGCGCCTCCCTCGGCAGGTCTTTGGCCACTGAGCCGGTCACCTTGGCCGACTCGGCATCCCGCAGCATCTCGGCGATACCCGAGTAGATGATCTCAATGATGAAGTCGTCGACCTCGATTGCAGCCACCTCGGCTCCATCGTCACCGACACGGATGACCTTGACCATCAGTCCACCAACATCCGGACGCGCACCTCTTCACCGTGGCGCTCTATGGCGACGCTCTCGCCATCCTTGAAGATCCAACCGACTTCGCGCCACGGCTTGAGCTCGCGGAGTGATCCGGAGTGCTCGGCGGTGACCACCGCATCACTCTTCGAATCGGTCAGCCTCATAGCTCAAGAGTGAACTGTCGGCGTGGTATGTCCGGTGTCGTCCGGTTGCAATTGGGGTGCGCAGGTCGATGGACTCACATTCACCCGGCGGACCTGGGACTTTGTACCAACCACACCTTTCCCGGCAAGGCCCTCAACGGGCGAAAAGATGCCACCCGAACCATATGAAGGTGAGGACCAGGCAGACACGGAGCACCGGGTGCGTGGCCATTCGCCCCACCACGTCCGACGGTCGAGCCGCCACCTTGGCCCGGGCATGGGCGAACCACCAGAGAATCAGGCCGGCGGCCAGGATGAGGCCCCAGACGAGGTAGGACAGAGAGCTGGTGCTCACGAAGCCACCGCCCGGGACCCTCGGCGTACGACCAGCCATCCCAGGGACAACCAGCCAAAGAAGAGCATGGCCTTGAGCGGGTAGTAGCCATCGACGGCATCGGTCATCGAACTGAGGGTCGGGTGATCGGCCCGGCTTCCATGGGCCAGGTAGTTGAAGAGCTCCCATCCGGTGACGACGGAGAGGAGCAACACCCAGGGCAGGTACGGGTGAGGGGGTGCCCACCCACTGACCGGCTCCCCTCCCGACCGGGCCGGCTCCGTGTGCCAGGGCCACCTCGCCATGATCAGCGCAGCCATGGCCAGGATGGGAGCGCCTGCCATGACATCGGCCGGGAAAGTGAACGGAGTCGTCGTCGCTGCGCCGAGCGAGTAGCCACACCCGCCGACCACCATGAGCCAGCGCGACATCGGATTCAACTTCGAGTCGGACCCGGACGCCAAGGGATTCGACTCCCTAGATCGTCGCCGCAGTTCCGGCCAGAGGAAGGTTCGCCACCCGTGCCGTATGGGAGCCGCCCAAACCGTCGCCCGACCTGATGCGGATGGGGCCCGGGGAATCAACGGTCCGGTGCAGGTAGGCCAACGCCACCCACCCGCCGACCTCGCTGCTCCAGGCGGCCGAGGTCACCGAGCCCACCACCTTGTCGGTCACCATGGCGGCCCCGGCGGAGCCGGCGTCACCGGCCAGGGTCGGATCCTCCCCCGCATGCAGCGTCATACCCCGGGCCAGCACCCCATCGTCGGACCCGCCCACCACGCCGACCAGGCGCCGCGGCACGTTGTTGCCACGTGAGTCCAGGCGGGCCACCAGTTCTTGCCCGGTGTAGCAGCCCTTGGTGAAGCTCACCGTGCGCTCGACCAGGCCGGCTTCGGCGGCGATGGTCTTGTCGGTGAGCTCACTGCCCATGGCCGGGATACCCGACATGATGCGGCACGCCTCCACCACCTCGTCCGCACAGGGGACCACACCGTCGGGAAGGTGACCCGACGCCGGGTCGAGCACGACGTCCTTCGGACCCAGGAGATCCACTCCACTCCAGCCGTTCCACGCGAAGGGCAGCGCCATCACACCGCGCTCGGCCAAGGTGGCCAGCAATCCTCCGGCCGCCTGTCCCACCTCCGGGCCGCGCAGGGCCAGGCAGCGCCAGTCCAGGCGCTCCATCTGCACCTTGGACCGGAGGAGGAACTTCTTGAGCCGCCCCACCACCGTGTCGCCGTACCCGCCGTCAACTTCGAGGACGAAACCCTGACCGTCGACCCGGGTCACCCGCAGCAAGGCCGTCAGCTTCCCATCGGGCTGCAGCAGGAGCGTGTCCGCCGTTCCACCCACGGGTAGACCAACCAAGTCCTGGCTCAGTTGACCTTGAAGGTAGGACTCGGCGTCGGGCCCATGCACCGACAGGACATCGCGGGGCCGCAGGAAGGCCCCGACCCCCTCACGCAGGGCGGTGGTCTGGACGTCGATCACGGGTCCCCGCGGCCCTCCCCCATGTGGCGCGCCGCCGTCACCGCGACCAGGAGCGCCCGGGCCTTGTGCACGCATTCCTCGTCTTCGCTCTGCGGATCGCTGTCGGCCACGATCCCCGCTCCGGCCTGGATACTGGCCCGCCCGTCGGGCGAGACCACCATGGTGCGGATGGCGATGGCCGTGTCGACGTTGCCCGAGAAATCGATGTAGCCCACCACGCCGCCGTACACGCCGCGCTTGGTCGGCTCGAGCTCATCGATGATCTCCATGGCCCGCACCTTGGGCGCCCCGGAAAGCGTCCCCGCCGGCAGCGTGGCTCGCAGGACGTCGATCGAGCCTTTGCCCTCCGCCAGTTGGCCCGACACCTGGGACGTGATGTGCATGATGTGGCTGTAGCGCTCAATGGTCATTAGCTCGTCCACCTTCTCGGTGCCGAAGCGCACGACCCGGCCGACGTCATTGCGCGCCAGGTCCACCAGCATGATGTGCTCGGCCCGCTCCTTGGGGTCCTCGGCCAATTCGCCCTCCAGCAAGCGGTCGTGCTGTTCGTTCTCACCCCGCGGCCGGGATCCGGCGATGGGTCGGGAAATGACCTCACCGTCGCGCAGGCGCACCATCGGCTCGGGCGATGCACCCACCACGGTGACCTCGGGAAAACGCAGGAAGTAGAGATACGGGCTCGGGTTGAGCAGGCGCAGGGCTCGGTAGACATCGAAAGGGTCGGCACCTAATTCCAGGTCGAAGCGCTGCGACAGCACCACCTGGAAGATGTCGCCCGCCCGGATGTACTCCTTGGCCACCTCAATGGCTGCTCGATACTCCTCCGAGTTCATCGTCCGCGTGGCGGTGGCCATCTCGGCCTCGTCGGGGGGTGCCGGCACGATGGCGCCCGGCTGGGTTCGTCCGCAGTTGGTGGCCATCTCACGCAGCCGCAGGCAGGCGGACTCGTAAGCCCGGGATACCTCCTCCTCGTCAACTACCCCCCCGGGCGCCTCGGGCAACATCACGTTGTCGATGAGCGCGATGCGCTGACGCCAGTGGTCGAAGGCGGCGAACTGCCCGATCACCACCAGGGCTGCGTCGGGATGGCCCAGGTCGTCGCGCGGCACATGGGGGAGGTCCTCGATTTCGCGCACCACGTCGTAGCCGAGATACCCCACCAGTCCCCCGTGCAATGGCGGCAAACCGGTCAGCAACGGGGACTGGAATCGTGCCACCAGCCCTTCGACAGCCGCCAGGATCCCCTCGTCCGAGTCCTCGAGGCCGAGGCGACCGGTGGCAATGACCGAGGTGCCCCGCGCCGTCAGCGTGGCCAGTGGTCGGCGCCCCACGAAGGAGTAGCGACCCCAGTGCTCGCCCCCCTCCACCGACTCGAAGAGAAAGCCGTCGCCGTCTCCCACGACGTTGGCGAAGCAGGCCACCGGGGTCAAGGTATCCGCCACCACCTCGCACCACACGGGGACGATGCGGTGCTCCTTGGCCAGGGCGGCGAACTCGGCGGGCTCGGGCCGGAATTTCAACACGGTCACGTCACCCTCGCTTTGGGCGTGGCACTCCGGGGCCCCGGCCGACTGTGCGGAAGAAGCAGGTCCTCTCCCCGGTGTGGCAGGCCCCGCGGCCGTGTTGGTCGACCAGCACCACCAGGGCGTCGCCGTCGCAGTCCATCCTCACCTCGCGCACATACTGGCGGTCGCCCGAGGTCTCGCCCTTCTGCCAGTACTCCTGGCGGCTGCGGCTGTAGAACCACGTGCGCCCGGTGTCCAGCGTGCGGCGCAAGGCCTCGGGGTCCATGTAGGCCACCGTCAGCACGGTGCCGTCGGCGGCATCCTGCACGATGGCCGGCACCAGGCCGTCGTCAAATTTCATGAAATCGACCGCCCGGACCAGGTCCTCGTCCACGGTCAAGGCCACTCCGGCGGGCACCCCTCCGGTGACCGCGCTCACAGGTAGAGACCGGTCCCGCTGTCGTTTCGCTTGGAGGCGATGGCGTGGATGTCTCTCTCGCGCAGGATCACGTATTCCTCACCGTGCACCTCGACCTCGAAGCGGTCCTCGGGGTTGAACAGGACGGTGTCGCCGACCTTGACCGTACGCACGTGGGGCCCCACGGCCACCGCCTCGGCCCAGGTCAACCGGCGCGTGATCTGCGCCGTGGCCGGGATCAGGATGCCTGCCCGGGAGCGGCGCTCGCCGTCGACCTGCGAGATCTGCACCATCACGCGGTCGAACAGGACAGAAATGGGTTGCTTCTCGTCAATCGGGGTCCCGTTGACCGCCTTCTTCGTTGTCGTCGTCGGCACCCTGGCACGGTACCGCACCAGGACCGCCTGCCAGGTCAGACGGGCCGGATTGTCACCCCGTGGGATGCCATATAGGACTTGGCCTCGCCCAGCGTGAACTGGCGCCGGTGGAAGATGGAAGCTGCCAATACCGCATCGGCACCCCCAACCAGAGCCCCGTCGACCAAGTGCTGCAACGTCCCCACCCCACCCGACGCCACCACGGGGATGCCCACCGCATCGACCACGGCCCGGGTCAGCTCCAGATCGAACCCGTCCTTGGTCCCGTCGCGGTCCATGGAGGTGAGCAGGATCTCCCCGGCCCCGTTCGCCGCGCACGCGGTGGCCCAGGCCACCGCGTCAATCCCAGTCGGTCGCCGGCCCCCGTGCGTGTAAACCTCCCAGCCCGCACCCTCGATCCGGGCCCGCGCGTCAATGGCCACCACGGCGCACTGGCAGCCGAATTCGTCGGCAATGTCACGCACCAGCGCAGGCCGCTCCAGCGCGGCCGTGTTCACCGCCACCTTGTCGGCCCCGGCCCGAAGGAGGCGGCGTGCGTCCTCGGTGACACGCACCCCCCCACCCACGGTCAAGGGGATGAACACCTGCTCTGCCGTGCGGGCCACCACCGAGACCATCGTCTCCCTGCCGTCCGAGGACGCCGTGATGTCGAGGAAGGTCAGCTCGTCTGCTCCCTCGCGGTCATAGCGGGAGGCCAACTCCACCGGGTCGCCCTCGTCGGTCAGATCGACGAAGCGGACCCCCTTGACCACCCGCCCGTCGGTGACGTCGAGGCAGGGGATCAGGCGGATGCTGCGCACGCGGCCAACGCCTCCTCCACGCTGAACCGCCCCTCGACCAGGGCCTTGCCCACAATGACACCCGCCAGACCCCGACCCGAGGTTGACAGCGCGGCGAGGGCCGTGAGGTCACCCAACTCGGCCACACCACCCGACGCCACCACCGGCAGGCCGGTCATCTCGAGCAGGGCCCCCAGTCCGGCCAGGTCCGGGCCTCCCAGCATGCCGTCCCGGGCAATGGACGTGGCCACCACGGCGGCGATCGGCTCACCGGCCCAGCAAGCCAACAGATCGGGCAGGGAGCGGCCGGACCCGGCCAGCCATCCGTGGCCCAGCGCCTCCGCCCCTCCGTCATCGCGGACCCGGTAGTCCAGTCCCACCGCCACCTGGCCCGGCCGGCGCCGCGCCCACCGTGCGGCCAACGCGGGATCCTCCAAGGCGGCCGTACCGAGCACCACCCGCGACACGCCGGCCTCCAGCAATCCCTCCGCGGCGTCCTCGGTCCGGATGCCACCTCCGGACTGCACCTTGACCGATCCGGCAGCCTGGGCCAGCCCCACGATCCGCGCCAACGTGGCCCGCTCATGCGGCACGCCGGTACGCGCCGCGTCCAGGTCGACGACGTGGATCCAAGTCACCCCGGCCTCAATGAAACGCTCGGCCAGAGCCAGAGGGTCGCCGTACTGGCGTTGGCGCCCGAAGTCACCCTGGGTCAGCCGGACCGCCGTGCCGGCGCGCAGATCGATGGCCGGGAAGAGCTCCATCACGCCGCCAAGGCGACGAAGTTGGCCAGGAGGCCCAGGCCGCTCCGGCCGGACTTCTCCGGGTGGAATTGCGCCCCCCACAGGTTGCCCCGGGCGACCAGTGCGGCCACCGGGCCGCCGTAGTCGCACACCGCCACCGTCTCGTCGCCGATCGGGGGCACATAGGAGTGCACGAAGTACACCCAGGGGTTCTCCCCCAGGCCGCGGAGCGGTGCCGGGACACTGCCATCGGGGACCACGAGTTGGTTCCACTGCATCTGAGGGTGCTTCACCCCGGGGGGCAACGGCCCGACGGTCCCGGGAAACACGCCCAGGCCGACCTCTCCCGGGCTCTCCTCAGATCTTTCGTAGAGCAACTGGAACCCGATGCACACCCCGAAGAAGGGCACCCCCGACTCCAGCGCGGCCCGGGCCGCCGGCTCCAGCCCGCTCTCCCGCAGCGCCCGGGCACAGGCGCCGAATGCCCCCACGCCCGGCAATACCACGCCATCGGCCGCTGCCACCGAGGCGGCGTCGCTCACCAGGCGCGCCGCGGCACCGACGTGCTGCAACGCCTTCTCGGCCGAACGCAGGTTCCCGATGCCGTAGTCGAGCACGGCGATCCGCGGCGAGCCTGTCACAGGCTCCCTTTGGTAGAGGGGATCCCCCCACCCTCGACCCGCACGGCATCGCGGAGGCACCGGGCCACGCCCTTGAAGCTCGCTTCGAGCATGTGGTGGGTGTTCTTGCCCTCGAGCCGTCGGATGTGCAGGGTCAGGTTGCCCGCCGTGGCGAAAGCGCGCCAGAACTCCTCGGCCAGCTGAGGATCGAAAGGCGGGGAGCCCAAGCCGGCGGTGTCGGGCGCGAACTCGAGCCCGTAAGCCAGATACGGCCGGCCCGAGAGGTCCAGGGCCACGGCCATCAACGCCTCATCGAGGGGCAGCAGCATGGAGGCGAAGCGCCGGACGCCGGCCTTGTCCCCCAACGCCTCGGCCAGACACCCACCGAGCACGATGCCGACATCCTCCACCGTGTGGTGGGCGTCTACGTGGAGGTCCCCCTTGGCGGCCAGGGTCAGGTCGAAGGAAGAGTGGCGCGCCAGTTGCTCCACCATGTGATCGAAGAAGGGCAGCCCGGTCGCCACATCGACCTGCCCGCTGCCGTCCAGCGTCAACGACGCCGCGATGGTGGTCTCCTTGGTGGTGCGGTCCTTGCTGGCTCGGCGCACGGCGGTCGTCACAGGCTCTCCTTCAACGCAGTCAGGAATCGATCATTCTCGTCGGGTCGCCCGATGGTCACCCGCAGGCAACCCGGCAGGCCTTCCCAACCGGCGCAGTTTCGGATGAGCACCGAGTGCACCAACAGGGAGCGCCACACCTCGTCGGCGTTCTTGCTCGTCGGGCGGAAGAGGATGAAGTTGGCATCCGACGGCCAGCTTTCAACCGACAACTCACCCAACGCGGCCGCCACCCGGCCCCGTTCCTCGGAGATGAGCGCCACCCGGGCCTCCATGTCCGCGGTGTGCCGCAGGGCGAGCAGTCCGGCCAGCTGAGTCTGGGCCGAGAGGTGGTAGGGCAGCACGACCGCCTCGCAGGCCTGCACCACTGCGGGATCGGCCACCAGGTAGCCGAGGCGGGCGCCGGCCATGGCCCAGGTCTTGGAGAAGGTGCGGGTGACGACCAGTCCGGGGTGGGCCGTCCCGCGCAGCTCCAGCGCGGACCACGACGAGAACTGGCCGTAGGCCTCGTCGACCACGACCAGCCCCGGCGCGGCATCGAGCACGACGAGCACGGTGGCCCGGGGCTCGGATTGGCCGGTCGGATTGTTGGGCGAGCAGAGGAACGTCACGTCCGGCTGCTCGGCCGCCAAGAGGGCCGCGGCATCGGCGGGATCGATCCGGAAGTGGTCATCCCGGCTCCCCTGCACCACGTCGGTGCCGGTGACCCGGCTGATGTGCGAGTGCAGGGCGTAGGTCGGCTCGAAAACCACGGCGCGCCGCTGCGGGCCGCCGTAGGCGAGCAGGAGGCACTGCAGCACCTCATTGGAGCCGTTGGCACAGAACACTTCGTCGGCGGTGACCCCGTGGAGCGCGGCAATGGCCGCCCGCAACTCGGTGGCCGGCCGGTCCGGGTAGCGGTGGAAGGACACCTCGGCCAGCGCGTCAAGGAGCTCGCGCCGCCACGCATCGGGTGGGTGGAACGGTGACTCGTTGGTGTTGAGGCGCACCTCGGCCTCCACCTGGGGCGAGTGGTACCCGTCGCTCAACCTCAGGTCGGGCCGGATGGGGGGCAGCGCACTCACGCCGAAGCCTCGTCGAGGGCCGAGAGGCGGACGCGGACCGACTCGGCGTGGGCCGGCAGACCCTCAACTTCGGCCAAGGCGATGACCGCGGGGCCCAGGGTCCGCAACGCGTCGGGGCTGGCGGCCACGGCATGGATGTGCTTGCGGAAATCGTCGGCGCGCAGGGCCGAGGCGAAGCGCGCCGTGCGGTTGGTGGGTAGGACGTGATTGGGCCCGGCGATGTAATCGCCCAAGCTGGCCGGGGCCCACTGGCCGACGAACACGGCACCGGCATTCTGCACCTGCGCCAGAAGCGCGGGGGCCTCGGCGTCGGGCACCATGAGCTGCAGGTGCTCGGGGGCCACCGCGTTGGCCACCGCCATGGCGTCGGCCGGGTTGTCCACCAGGCAGGCAAGGCCCGACGTGGCCAGGGTCGACTCCAGGTCGGCCCGCCGGGGCGAGGAGGCCACGAGGCGATCGACCTCCTTCGATACGGACTCCAGGACCGCGCTGTCCCAGGTCACCAGCCAGGCCAAGCCGTCCGGACCATGTTCGGCCTGGACCACGAGGTCGATGGCGGCGAACGCCGGTGCGGCGTCAGGGCCGGCCACCACCACGATCTCCGACGGACCGGCGAAGGCCGAAGCCACCCCCACCACACCGGACACCTGGCGCTTGGCTTCGGCCACGTAGGCATTGCCGGGCCCGGCGATCACATCGACCCGCGGCACGCTCTCCGTGCCGTAGGCCAGGGCGCCGATGGCCTGGGCACCCCCGATCCGGTAGACCTCGTCAACCCCGGCCATGGCCGCGGCGGCCAGCGTGGCGTCATCGACGCTCCCGTCGGCGCCCGGTGGCACGCACAGGGCGATGCTCTCCACACCGGCCACCCGGGCCGGGGCGGCGCACATCAGGACGGTCGAGGGGTAGCGAGCCCGCCCACCGGGGGCGTAGAGCCCGGCCCGACCCACGGGCCGGGTCAGGTGGGAGACCGTGATGCCCCCGTCGGTGAAGTCGCCCGGCGAGCTTCCTTCATGGGCGTGATACGCCACGATCCGGTCGTAGGCCAGCTTCAGCGCGCCCTTGACCTCGGGGGCCACCCTTGAACCGGCCGCGGCAATCTCGTCCGGGGGCACCCGCAGACCTCCGGCCACGTCGACCCCGTCGAAGGTGGCGCTGCAGCGCATGATGGCCGCGTCGCCCTCGGCGCTCACCTGGCGCAGGATGTCGGCCACGGCGTCATGCACGCCCGAGCCGGGGTCGACCGGGCGCGGCAGGGCCTGGTCAAAGGGCGGCGTGGTGCCGCGCAAGTCCAGGACGCGCAGTGCCATGTTGGCCAAGGCTACTGGGGCCTTCCACCTGCCCCCGACCCTTACCGCGTGAGGCCGGGCGCCCCCATGAAGGTGGTGACCACATGAGGGTCCCGTCTCTCGGGGGTGGGGCCGGCCCGGTAGGTCGCACCCATGGGCCATCATCTGGGGATGACATCAGCGGCCGAGATCTCCTCCCTCTCCTCCACGTTGCAGGAGTTGCACGACCGGGTGACCTCCATGGCGGAGAGCGCCTTGTCGCGGGGCAACGAGGAAATGGCTCACGAGCTCTTCTCGGTCGAGCGCTCGCTGGGTGGCGCGCTCCGGCGGTTGCGGCGGTTCGCCCAGAGCGCCTGAGTCACACGGCGTAGAGCACCAGGTCGTGCCCCAACAGGTTGGCCGCATTGCGGAGCAGGACCTGGCGCTGGGCCACCACGGCGCAGTTACGCCGGTCGGCCAATTCGATCACGGCCATGGCGGACATCTCCGACGTGTCGCACCGGGCGGCCAACTCTCCCGTGCGTCGGGCTGCCTCGTCGTTGAACGGCTCCACCTCGGTGCCAGCCAGGAGCTGGCTGATGCGGTCACCGCGTGCTTCGGTGCGGTAGCCCTCGGCCACCGTCAACGCCGGGATCACCGGAATGATCCCGTTGGAAAGTGCGGCCCGGTGCAGAGCCCAGATCATCCGGTCACCCCGGGCGGCTGCATGGAGGGCGCCCACTCCATAGACCAGCCCGTCCCGGCGGGTCGTCGTCACCGCCGGCGGACGCGTGAGGCCACGCCGGAGACCCCGGACCGCAGCCGGGCCAGAAGGGCCTCACCGGCCGCCACCTCTTCGGGACTCAGCGAGCCGGTCTCGCCTTCCCAGGCCGCCACCCCCCGCAGCCCTTGGCGCACCTGTAACTGCTTTTCGGCGGCTCCGGACAACCAGGCACTGAAGGAGACGCCGTCCTGATCAGCCGCCTGCCCGACGGCCAGCGCCACCTCGTCCGCCAATGAGACGGAACGCTTGGTCACCACACCAAAATGGTAGCAACCCGAGTAATACCCGGTAATGTCCTGGTCAGGAACGGAAAACACAAATGCCGGCCCCGAAGGGCCGGCATTGTGCGAGTCGGCCGGGAGGCGGATCCCAGCAACGACTCTCTCGGAACCAGGTGGCGGGAACCGGTTCCATTTCCACTGTACCCCGAGGATTCAAGAAATCCAGCGCTAATGGGTACTCTGAGGCCAATTCACGTGAAATTGATCCAAATGGACTAGATCGCAGCCGAGGGGCAGACGTCGGCCAGCAGGCACCGGCCACAGCCGGGGCTGCGAGCGGTGCACACCGCCCGCCCGTGGAGGATCATGCGGAGGCTGAACGTCCCCCGTTCGGGCGCCGGCACCATGGCATTGAGCAGGCCTTCGACCTCGACCGGATCGTCACGGTCAGGCGGAGCCAGCCCTTGGGTCAGACCAAGGCGCTTGCTCAGCCGCAGCACATGGGTGTCGACGGGGAGCCCGGGCAGTCCGAAGGCCACGCTGCGCAGCACGTTGCCGGTCTTGCGCCCCACTCCGGGAAGCGTGACCAGATCGGCCAACTCTGTGGGGACGTCCCCGCCGAATCGATCTTCAATCGCCGATGCCATCCCGATGAGATTGCGGGCCTTGACGCGGAAGAACCCGGTGGAGCGGATGAACTCCTCGACGTCGCCATGTTCGGCCCCGGCCAGAGCGGCCGGGCCGGGGTAGGCCGCGAACAGGGCAGGTGTCACCAGGTTGACCCTCACGTCGGTGCACTGCGCCGAGAGGATGGTGGCGGCCAGGAGCTGAAACGGGGTCTCGTGGCGCAGCGCGCACAGTTCTTCGGCCGTCCCGGGGAACTGCACGGCCAGCCGATTCGCCACCACCCGGGCCCGTCCCTTTGGCGTCCGAGGTCGTCCCACCGGCTCACGGTACCGGGATACGTTGGCGGCTGTGAAGGTGCTGGTGCAGATGGTGATCGATGCCGTGCAGCAGGCCGACCTCTCGGCCCTGCTGGCCCGCAGTGTGGCCGCCGACGGGCACCAGGCCCTGCCCGAGCCTCAGCGCATGGCACTCGGCCGATCCGACCTGGGTGCCAATGGAACCCGTGCCCTCCTGGCCTACGACGGCGGTGAGGTGACGGGTTGCGCTGTGCTGTCCCCCGCACCAGACGGTTCGATCACGTTGCACGTGATCATCGACCCGGCCCACCGCACGGGCGATGACCACATCGCTTCAAAACTGATGCGCCGCGCTTTGAAAGAGGTGGCACCGTCGGAGACTGTCCGCCTCTGGGCCATGCGGGCCACCCAGACCGATGACGATCTGCTCCTCCGCCACGGGTTCATTCCGGATCGGGACCTGCTCCAGATGCGGGTCTCCATTCCTCTTCCCCCGGCCGTGCTGGCGGGAACACGTCCCGTCACCACACGGTCGTTCAGGCTCGGCCAGGACGATGCGCCGTGGCTCGACATCAACAACCGCGCCTTTGCCGGCCACCCGGAGCAGGGGGGGTGGACGCTGGCGCAGCTGCACGATCGCCTGGCCGCCGAATGGGTGGATCTCGACGGGTTCTTGATGGCCGACGCTCCCGACGGCAGCGGCCTCATCGGGTCCTGCTGGACCAAGGTCGTGCGCTCGGCCCGCCCGGTCCTCGGAGAGATCTACGTGATCTCGGTGGATCCGGACCGGCGGGGCCAGGGTTGGGGTCGGGCGCTCACCGTGGCCGGGCTGGAATGGATGGCGGCCCGGGGCGTCACCCTCAGCATGCTCTATACCGACGCCTCCAACACCGCCGCGATGGCGCTGTACCTTTCGCTGGGCTTCGTGGTCGACCACGTCGACCGCTCCTATCTGCGGGCACCCGGTTAGCGGGACCGGCTCAGGTGAGGCCCGTGCCGACGGCCCGCCCGACCCCATAGGTCACCGCAGCGGCCACCCCCGTCACGGCCAGCTGGCGCAGCGCCGAACGTAGCGCCGGCCGTTCGGTGAAGGCCGCCAGGACCACCCCGACCATCAACGAGGCCACCACGCCGAGAATGATCGAGGCCACCACGGCCGGGGTGCCCCGGGAGTAGAGCCAGGGCAAGAGGGGGATGAAGGCCCCCACGGCGAAGGTCACGAATGAGGAGATGGCGGCCTGCCACGGCGAGCCCAGATGCTGGGGACTGATGCCGAGCTCCTCCCGGGCATGGGTCTCCAGCGCCAACTCGGGGTTCTGCATGACCTCATTGACCATCTTGCGGGCGACCACGGGGTCGATACCCCGCTCCATGTAGACCCCGGCCAGCTCATTGGCCTCCCCTTCGGGGCTGCGCTTGAGGGCGCGACGCTCCACATCGAGCTCCCGTTCGAAGAGCTCGCGCTGGGCTCTCATGGAGAGATACTCGCCGGCCGCCATGGAAAAGGAGCCGGCCACCAGACCGGCCACGCCGGCCAGACGGACGATGGAGCCACCGGGGTTGGCGCCGGCGATGCCCAACACGAGGGAGACATTGGTGACCAGGCCGTCACTGACCCCGAAGATGGCAGCCCGGGCCCCGCCGCCACGGAGATCACGGTGCTGATGCGGCTGCGAGGCCTGAGGGAGGTCTGAATGGTCCGGCACCCCGGACAGCGTAGTGAGGAACCGTGGGCGGGTAGCGTCCCAGACACCAAGGCACCATCGATCAGCAAGGAGCAGAACATGACCACCATCGTCGACGGCGTCGATGCCTTCAGCGATCTCGTCGGGCAACAGGTCGGCTTTTCGGAGTGGCAGCCGGTGACCCAGGAGCGGGTGAACCTCTTCGCCGATGCCACCGACGACCACCAGTGGATCCACGTCGACCCCGAGCGGGCCAAGGAGGGGCCGTTCGGCGTGGCCATCGCCCACGGGTACCTGACCCTGTCGCTCGCTCCCGTGCTGCTGAACAAGGTGTTGCGGGTCGACAACACGAAGTTCGGCGTGAACTACGGCGCCAACAAGATCCGTTTCCCATCTCCGGTCCCCGTCGGCGCCGAACTGCGCATGGGGGTCACCGTGGCCGGCGTGGAGGATGTCGAGGGTGGGGTGCAGGTGACCTATGACCTGGTGATGGAGGTCCGCGACACGCCGAAGCCAGCCTGCGTGGCCCAAGTGGTCTATCGCTACTACCGCTGAGATCGGCCGTGGCGCGCCCGGGGAGCCCTGTTCCCGTTCCATTGGCGCCCTTGCCCGTCGGCGCCGAGAAGACCGTACGGGTGCGCGCCATGTTCGACTCGATCGCGCCGCGCTATGACCTGATCAACCGGCTCATGACGTTCGGTCTCGATCAGGCCTGGCGCCGCGCCAGTGTGGGCGCCCTGGCCCTGCCCCCGGGCTCGCTGGTGCTGGACCTGGCCTGCGGCACCGGCGACCTGTCCCGTTTGGCGGCGCGCCAGGGGTATTCCGTGGTCGGCGCCGACCTCAGCGCCGGCATGCTGGCGGCCAACCGCGCTGCCGTTCCCCTGGTCGAAGCGGACTGCAGCCGGCTCCCCTTCCCGGAGCGGGCATTCGACGGCCTGGTGTGCGGCTACGCCCTGCGCAATTTCACCGACTTGCCGCTGGCCCTGGCCGAGATGGCGCGGGTGTTGCGCCCCGGTGGGCGCCTGGCCGTGCTGGAGGTGGATGCCCCGGCGTCGCGGGTTCTGCGGAGCGGCTACGACATCTGGTTCCACAAGGTGGTGCCGGCCATCGGGGGGATGCTCTCGGACAGGGAGGCCTACCGCTATCTCCCCCGATCCGTGGCCTACCTCCCGGCCGCCCCGGTCCTCCGGCGCATGCTAGGCGAGGCGGGATTCTCCGCCGTCGGGATCCGGCCCCTGGCCGGCGGCCTGAGCCAACTCCTCATGGCCAGCCGAGCCGGCACGCCGTGACGGGGGCAACCGGGGCAACCGGACTTCACGCCCGCACGGTGCCGTTGGAGTACGGGCCCGATGCGCTGGAGTTCGACGGGAGCCCCACCGTCCTCTTCGACCGTCCCGGACTGACGCTGGTCGGCTGGGGTACCGCTCTCCTGGTCGAAGCGGCGAACGCCGGCGCGGTACTGGCCGCCATCGGTTGTGACGACGCGGTGCGACGTCCTGGTTCGGGGGTCCTGGCCCTCGGTGCCCTCCCCTTCCTCGACACCATGGCGGGCCACCTGATCGTGCCCCGCTTCTCCATGGGCATCGGCCGTGACCCCGACGGCACCACGCACCGCTGGGCCACCGCGGTGGGGCCGAGCGACGTCCCCCTGCCCGAGACCGACGAGCTCTTCGATTCGGTCATCTGGCAGTACGGCGTGGTGCCTGATGACGCCGCGCCCCGAGACGTCAGTGTCACCGAATTGGAGACGCCGCTCCCCTCCGAGGACTACACGGACCTGGTGGCCCGAACGGTGGCCGCCATGCAGACCCCCGACGCCGCATTGCAAAAAGTCGTGCTGTCGCGGTCGATCACCGTCGCGTTGAGCGGCCCGCTCTCCCTGTCCCTGGTGCTGCGCCGGATGCGGGCCCACGAACCCAACTGCACCATCTTCTCCATGCCCGTGCCCGACGGGACGTTCTTCGGGGCCAGCCCCGAGCCGCTGGTCGCTCGGCAGGGTCCCAACGTGTCGTGCCACCCGCTGGCCGGAACGATTGCCCGGGGCACCACGGCGCGGCGTGACGCGGACGCGCAGCGCTGGCTGGCCCGCTCGGTCAAAGACCACCATGAACATCGTTTCGTCGTCGAGGACATCGCGGCCGTGCTGACGCCCCTCTGCGCCACCCTCACCGTGCCCGCCGAGCCCTCGTTGGTGACCTTCCGCTCCGTGGCCCACCTGGGCACCCGCATTGAGGGACAGCTCATGGGTAAGACCTCGGTGCTGGAGCTGGTCCGACAGCTCCATCCGACGCCGGCGGTCGGAGGGACGCCGCGGGACGTGGCCCTGGCCGCCATCACCGAGGGCGAACCGGTGCGGCGCGACTACTGGGCCGGGCCGGTGGGCTGGGTCGACGCGGCGGGGAATGGCGAATGGGTGATCGGCATCCGCAGCGCCCGCCTCCATGACGACACGCAGTCGGTGACGGTGCAGGCCGGGGCGGGCGTGGTGGCCGACTCCGTGCCGGAGCACGAAGGAGCCGAGACCAACGTCAAGCTGGCCACCGTGCTGGAATCGCTGGTGCCCGGGGGGTCAG
Organism: Acidimicrobiaceae bacterium; assembly: GCA_003169675.1. Lineage (GTDB taxonomy): Bacteria > Actinomycetota > Acidimicrobiia > Acidimicrobiales > RAAP-2 > Bog-473. Next base: position 7,502 of record PNAT01000036.1, on the reverse strand, counting down.
CCCGTCTGCGCTGACCGGGCCGAGCACCAGGGGGATCCGCACCACCAGCGAGGCACCGCGCTCCGGCCCCGGCGCCGGCGCCACCTCGGCCGAGCCTCCGAGTGCTTCGGCGATGGCCCGGACAATGGACAACCCGAGGCCGGTGCCCGCCCCGGATCGGGCGGGATCAGCCTGGTAGAAGCGATCGAAGACACGTGACCGCTGGTCGGGGTCGATGCCCGGGCCGTCGTCGGTGACCGCAATCACGCCCATGCCGGCGTCGATCCCTGTCACCACACTGACCGTGGTGCCTTCCGGGGTGTGTGCCAATGCGTTGCGCACCAGGTTGTGGGCCACCTGGGCCAGCCGCTCGCCGTCACCAAGCACCGTGACGGGTGGACCCGGGGCGATGCTCAGGTTGTGCCCGTGCTCGACGGCGTTGGAGTCATCCACCGCGTCGACGCAGATGCGATGCAGGTCGACCGGTTCCGCCCGTAACGGGCGACCACGGTCGAGCTCGGCCAACAAGAGGAGATCTTCCACCAGTCCACCCATCCGGGTTGCCTCCTCCTCAACCCTTTTCAGCGCCCGGCGCTGTCCCGCCCCGTCGGAGAACCCGCCGCGGCCCAGGAGCTCGGTGTACCCCCGGATCGAGGTCAGCGGGGTACGCAGCTCGTGGGAGGCGTCGGAGACGAATTGGCGGAGGCGCTCCTCGGAGGCCGTCTTCTCGGCGAAGGCTCCCTCAATCTCGGTGAGCATCTTGTTGAGCGCCACACCCAGGCGGCCCACCTCGGTGCCCAGGCGCTCTTCGGGGACGCGCCGGGTCAGGTCACCCGACGCGATGGCATCGGCGGTCCCGGCCATCAGGCGCAGGGGCCGCAGGCCGCGGCGCACCACCGCCAGGGCCAGCAAACCCATGACCAGGAGCACCGCCAGGCTGGCCAACAGCTCGACCCGGCGCAGCGAGCTCAGCGTGTCGTTGGTCGGGTTGAGGGAGAGCGAGGTGAACAGCGTCCCCTGCGGCACCGTCACCGCCACCGCCCGGTACTGCCCGTTGCGATCCCCCCGGCTCCCGATGGTCGCGGCGTCGGGGTCGGGCCGGAAGGTCCCGGCGTAACGCCCGAAGTGGCGGCTGTCGATGTGCAGGACCCGCTGGACGGGAATGGTCGCTCTGAGGGCCGGCTCCGGGTCGGGCCGGGTGGGCGAGCCCGAGGGGCGCCGCATCACCACGTGGCCCTTGGAGTTTGTGACGATGAGATACACGTCGGTCGAGACGTGTCGGGAGAGCTCGTCCACGGTGACCGGGTTGTGACGGGTGGCGGCGAACGTCAGGTAGTTGAAGGCCAGCTCCTCGGAGGAGGCCAGGGTGTCGTCGGCCCGGCCGAAGAGGAATGAGCGCACCGAGGTGTAGGTGACGAGGTCGGTGACCAGGAGGCCGGTGACGAGCAGCAGGGCCATGACGGCGACCAGCCGCCTTTGCAGGCTCACCCTTCTCGGGGCAGTCTCAGGGTGTAGCCGACGCGCCGGATGGTGTGGATGAGCGCCGGTTCGAGGGTGTCGACCTTCTTGCGCAGGTAGCTGATGTACGTCTCCACGATGTTGGGGTCGCCATGGAAGCCGTACCCCCACACGTGGTCGAGCAGTTCGGACTTCGAGATCACCCGGCGGGCGTTCTCCAGCAGGTAGCGCAAGAGATTGAACTCGGTGGCGGTGAGGTCGATGGGGTGTTCCTGGCGCCAGACCTCATGCGTATCGACGTGCATCGTCAGGTCGGCAAAGCGCATGGTCGCCGAGTCGGCGCGGGCCACTTCCCCGGCGCGCCGCAGAATGGCACCCACCCGCGCCATCAGCTCTTCGACACTGAACGGCTTGGTGACGTAGTCGTCGCCCAAGCTCAGGCCCTCCACCTTGTCCTGCGTGGTGTCGCGGGCGGTGAGGAACACGATGGGCACGTGCTCGCCCTCCTGGCGCAGGCGGCGGCACACCTCCTTGCCGTCAAAGTCAGGCAACATCACGTCGAGCATGACGAGATTGGGTCGGAAGCTGCGCACCAGGTCCAACGCCTCGGTCCCGGTCGACGCCACGCTCACCTGGTAGCCCTCGAAGGACAGGGCGGCCGAGAGCAACTCCGCGATATTCGGCTCGTCATCGACGACGAGGACGCGGGCGGTGGGCGCCTCGACCGTCACCCTCCGGCCGTCATGGGGACGGGACCGGTTCCTCGGTAGAGGAACGGACATCGGTCGCCGGCCGTACCTTGGCGCCACGCTGCACACGGTGGACCAGCCGACCGAAGCCCCACCAGGTGACGAGACCAAGCGCTTCGATCACGATCATCGACGACATCTTCGACTCGCCGGCGGCCCGGTCCACGAAGCTGATGGGCACCTCGGTGATCGCGGCGCCGTGCTGGTTGGCCCGGTAGGTCATCTCGATCTGGAAGCCGTAGCCCTCGGCCCGGATCTGATCCAGGTCGAGTTGGCGCAGGATCCGGGCCGAGTAGGCCCGGAACCCGGCGGTCGAGTCGGCCACACCGAGGCCGAGCATGCGCGAGGCGTAGCGATTGCCTCCCCGTGAGAGCAGGTGGCGGTGCCAGGCCCAATTCGGAATGGTGCCGCCCTTGACGTAGCGCGAGCCGATGGACACATCGAAGCCATCGGCCAGAGGGGCCAGCACCCGGGGGAGTGCGGCGGGGTCGTGCGAGAAATCGGCATCCATTTCGACGAAGGCGTCGTAGCCTCGCTCGAGCCCCCAGGCAAAGCCGGCCCGGTAGGCGCTGCCCAGCCCCGATTTCGCGGGTCGGGACATGAGGGTGATCTCCGGGACCTCGGCCGCCATGGCCCCGACGAGGTCACCGGTGCCGTCGGGACTGCCGTCGTCGACGACCAGAATGCCCGCTTCAGGAAGGGTCTCTCGAATGCGGCGCACGATGCGCTCAATGTTCTCCGACTCGTTATAGGTCGGAATGATGACCAGCGGACGCACGGCGGTCATTCTAGGAGATGCCCCCACTCAGGTGACTTCGCTGGGCGTCGGGCTCTCGGGGCCCCGACGAATTTCCCGCAGCACCACCTGGACGGCGCCCCCCAGAGGAATGCCAGTCAGCGCGCCCACAAAGGCACCCAATCCGCCCCCGACCCGTCCCCCCAGGGTGGCTCCGATGAGCACTGCCATGAGCACCGTGAATGGGTTCATGCGCACCGTCTTGCTCATGATCACAGGATTGAGGAAGTGGTTCTCCACCTGTTGGTAGACGAGGAACACGACCAGCATGATGATCCCGCCCGACACCGAGTGGATGGCGGCGATGATCACCACCGGCACCCCGGCGATGAGGCCGCCGACCAAGGGCAGCAGATCGACCAGCGCGACGAAGACGCCAAGCAGGAAGGCAAAGGGGACGCCAAGGATGGTCAGGGTGGTCCCGACCACGATGCCGGCGATCACCGACGTCATGGCGTTCCCCAGCATGTAGCCGGTGACGGCGCGGATGGTCTCATTGATCACGCGCCCCAGTCGCAACGCGGTGGGTGGGCTGAAGAGGCTGAGCAAGCCCCTCCACAGGCGCGGGGCCTCGAGCATGGCGAAATAGGTGAGCACCGCGATGGTGCCGATGGTGATGAGCGACGAGAATGCCGCCGCGCCGACGGAGAAGGCGGTGGCCGGCTTGAGCAACTTGGTCAACTGGTTGGTGATCTGGGTCGAGCCTTCGGAGAGGTACTTCTGCAGGTGCAGGCGGAAGACGAGATGGCCCAACGGTCCGCGACCCTTGCGGGCGTCGTGGATCAAGGTGGGGACCTGATGCCCGAAGTGGATCGCCGCCGTCACCAGGGGCGAGGCGAACAGGTAGACCAGGCCGCCCAGTGACGCGGCACCGGCCAGGAAGACCAGCGCCGTGGCCATGCCGTGCGACATCCCCGAACGGCCGAGGAAGCGGGTGGCCGGGGTGAGGAGCAGCGCGAAGAAGAAGGCGATCACGGCGTAGAGAACGATCTTGCGCAAGACCCACAGTCCGACCACCAGGGCGATGTTGATGTCGATCAAGCCGATGGTGACGGCGGCGGCGGCCACAATGGTGGCGAGCGGGATGCCGTGGTGGTCCGCCGTTCCCGACAGCCTGGAACGCCAGGTATCCGGAACCTCATCGTCCATGGGACCAGCATGTCAGCTTTACCCCGGTGGAGACGTGCAAGCATGAGGCCGATGGACGAGGCCAGCCAGGACGCGGGCTCCCCCGGAAACGCTAAGCGCCGGTGGCTCCCACGCAACGTGAAGATCACGTTGATGGTCTTGCTGCTCTTCTTCGTCGGTGAGTACATCCTGCTGCCTGAGCTCTCCAGTGCCCGCAAGGAGTTCCACCAGCTCAGTCATCTCAACTTCCTCTGGCTGATCCTGGGCGCACTGCTGGAGGTGGCGGCGTTGGCCGCCTACGCCGAGCTGACCCATGCCGTCCTCTCCCCCGGCGCCCCCCACCGTTTCCGGATCTTCCGGATCAACATGTGGGCCCTGGCCATAAGCCACGTCCTGCCCGGCGGCACGGTCCCGGGAACCGCCGCCAGCTACCGCCTCCTGACCGAGTCCGGCGTGGTCGGGAGCACGGCCGCCTTCGGGCTGGCCACCCAGGGCATCGGATCGGCGGTGGTGCTCAACGCCATCTTCTGGCTCTCCCTGCTCGTCTCCATCCCCCTGCACGGCTACAACCCGCTCTACGGATTCGCCGCCATCCTGGGCGTGCTGTTGCTGGCCATCTTCGCCGGGCTGGTCTACCTCCTCACCAAAGGCGAGAGGCAGGCCAGCACCTTCCTGACCAAGGTGGCCAATCGCCTGCCCTTCGTGAGCGCCGACACCGTGACCGCCTTGGTGCAGACGGTGGCCGACCGGGTGAAGGTGCTGTTCAAGAACCCCGAGCTCCTCTACCGTGCCGGCACCTGGGCCGCCGCCAACTGGTTGCTGGACGCCGCGTCGCTCTGGGTGTTCCTCCTGGCCTTCCGGGCCGACATCTCCCCCATTGACGTCCTGGTGGCCTACGGACTGGCCAACATCCTGGCCGTCATCCCGTTGACCCCGAGTGGCCTGGGCGTGGTCGAGCTCACCATCGTCTCGGTGCTCACGGGCTTCGGCGTCCCCGGTGGTGCCGCCACGGCGGGCGTCCTGTGCTGGCGCCTGGTCAACTTCTGGCTGCCCATTCCCTTCGGCGGGGCGGCCTATCTGTCGCTCCGCCTCGGCCGCCCCAAGGCTCCAGCCGGCGCCACGGCCTTGACACCTTGAGGCCAGGGGGGCGGCCCTCCATCACCGCACGCTGGATCGCCGCGCAGCGGGCCCGACTGGCCGGCACCCGACCCTCCACGCCGGCGGGTGACACCGAAGGTGAGCGTCGCCTCTACCAGGGCATGGGTCGCGGCTTCGTGTTGCCCGGGTTGGCCCCTACCGGCCTGGCCGAACGCACACGGTTCATCGACGAGGAGGTCGCGCGGGCCATCGGTGGGGGGATCGAGCAGATCGTGATCGTCGGGGCCGGGTACGACGGTCGGGCCCTGCGCTTCGGAGGCGGGCCGACCCGCTGGATCGAGGTCGACGTCCCGTCCACCCAGGCCGACAAGCGCCGTCGCCTGTCCACCCTCGGGATATCGTCGGCCGGCGTCACCTATGCCCCCGTCGATCTGGGTCGCGACGACCTCGACGACGTACTCGACCGGGCGGGGCACGAAACTTCCCGTCCGTCCCTGTTCATCTGCGAGGGACTGCTGGCCTACCTCCCACTCGAGGTGAATGCCTCACTGTGCGAGACCTTGTGCGCCCGGGCCGCGCCGGGGACCGTGCTGGCCGTCAACGCCTACGTGACTCCGGCCACGGGCGCCGGAGGACGCGCCCTGCGGCGCGTGGAGAACGGGGTGCTCTCACTGATCGGTGAGGCCAGGCGCACCGAATTCCGGCCGGGAGATCCGGAGAAATTGTTGGTGGTTACCGGGTGGCGTGTCACTCGAACCACCCGCTCGGCCCGGGGCAAACTTGACCAGGGTGCCCATCTCCTGATGCTGGCCGGCGAACCGGTCCAGGCCTAGGCGCTCGAATGCAGGATCGGTGACGACCCGATCACCTCACGCTGCGCCGGCGTCCGGTAGACCCTGACGGCGATGGCCACCAGGACGACGATGAACAGGAACACATAGGCGTCCGACAGTGGGATCAGCCACCCGCGTCCGGCGAATGGGATGTCGCGTCCATGGGGTGACCACCAGGTGGGGGCGGCCCAGAAGAGCATCGCCACGCCGGCGGCCCACCACGCCCCCCGGCGTGGCCGGTCGACGCCCAGGGCCAGCCAGCCGATGAAGAGGGTGATCCAGATGAAGTGGTGTGACCACGACACGGGGTTGGCCAGGGACTCGGTGGCCTCGACGGTGAGGAACCCGAGCAGTGGCGACGAGCGGCGGAAGGCCAGCGCGGCCAAGGCCAACCCGATCCCCCCCACGGTGATGACCACGACGAAGGACGCCTGGTTGCTCACCGTGTGTCCCACCATCCGCTCAATTGCTCCCACCAGCCCCTGGTTGCCGATCCACGACAGCCTCCCGGCCCGGCGCGGGTCCCGGATGTAGTGGGACCAGTAGGCCCACGAGTCATGCGGTGACGCCGCCACGGCGAACAGGGCCGCTCCCACGAAGGCGGCCACCGCCCGTGCCCCGGATCGGGCCTGGCGGGTCATGAAGAGATAGGGCACGAGAATGATCGGTGTCACCTTCACGGCCGCCGCCAGCCCGACCAGGATGCCTCTCGGGATGGGGAGGTCGAGATTCATGTCGGCGATCACGATGAGCGCCAGGAAGATGTTGACCTGCCCGAGGAGAAAGGTCTGGCGCACCGGATCGAGCATGACGGCGGGCACCAGGAGGATCAGGGCCCACCACAGGACGGTGCGGCGTGCCAGCGTGGTGCACACGGCCCGCAGGCACACGGCCAGGAGGGTGAACAGGGCGGCCAGGTTCAGCCAGGAAAAAGCGATCTCGGCGGCCCGAATGGGCACGTGGGCAAAGGGGGAGAACAGGACGGCGGCAAACGGAGGGTAGGTGAAGCCCAGGTGGTCCGAGGGATACGTGACCGTGAAGAGGTCGGCCGAGAAAGCGTGGGCCCCCCCGAGCAGGTAGGTGCCCAGGTCGACCTGCATGTGGAGATAGGCCAGCCCGGTGACCCCGGCCAGGGCGATGAGGGCCGACAGGATGGGCAGGGCGAAGCCGCGGCGTGCCGCGATGGCGTCCAACCTCTGGGCCAGTCCCACGCTCCCCATGGCGCCGCACTGTACCGGTGACCCCGTCGGGTCGGGCATGACCCTGCCTACGAGGCCTCGCCACTCTCTCCGACCCGCAGGTCGGAGTCGCGCCGCCGCCGGGCCCGTTCGATGGCCAGTTCCTTGAGGCGGTGCTGCGAGTTGACGCCATGCACGTTCTCGACCCGCCGCCAGCGCCGGTCCGACCGCAGGGCCCAGGCATTGGTGTCGTCGGCGAAGACGAGGTCGAGCACCTCGAGCA
>PNAT01000143.1 GCA_003169675.1 Acidimicrobiaceae bacterium | reverse complement strand
TCGTAGACCTCGTAGAACGGCGCACCGGTGTCGAGCATGTTGGCGCCCCGCTCCTCGTTCCAGATGCCGAAGGCGTGGAAGGAGAAGATCATCGTCATCAGGGAGGCGGCACCGTCCACCATGGCGGCATCGACTACTTGCCCCTCACCCGAACGAGATGCCTCCAACAGCGCCGCCACCATTCCGAACGCCAACAGCATCCCGCCGCCACCGAAGTCGCCGATGAGGTTCAGCGGCGGCACCGGCGCCGAATCGGCCCGACCAAGTGACCACAATGCGCCACCGATGGCGATGTAGTCGATGTCGTGACCGGCCGCCGACGCCATTGGGCCGTCCTGGCCCCAGCCGGTCATGCGGCCGTAGACCAACCGGCGGTTCCGGACCCGACAATCGGCCGGCCCGACACCCAACCGCTCGGCCACCCCGGGGCGGAACCCCTCGATGAGCCCGTCCGCCTGCTCACACAGACTGAGCACGAGTTCGGCCGCATCGGGATGCTTCAGGTCGATCCCCACCGACACCCGGCTGCGGTTCAATATGTCCCAGTACGGTCCGCTGGTGTCCGCGGCCCGCTCGGCCGCGCCCGGTGCGGCCCGCTCCAGGCGGATGATCTGGGCCCCGGCATCGGCCAGCATCATGCAGGTGTAGGGGGAAGGACCGATGCCCGCCAGCTCAATGATCTTGATCCCGGACAGCGGTCCGCTGCGGGCGGAAGAATTGTCAGCCATGGCAGGATCGTGACCCGACCGGCCCGCAGGGGTCAAGCTAGGGCCGTGCCCCGCACCAGGACTACGGCCCGCGCCCCCGCACGCGTCACCATCATCGGCGACCACACGGACTACAACGAGGGGCTCTCGCTCCCCATGGCCATCGATCTGGCCACGGAGGCAACCTTCACCCCCGAGCCCGGCAGTTTCCTGATCGGTCTCCACTCCGACCAATTTCCCGAGCCGTGGGAGATCCCTCTGGGTGACACCGCCCCTCCTTCCCCGACCGCCCTCCTGGCGGCTGGCCTCATCCGACTCGCCAACGCAGCGTCGGGGGGCACGGTGCACGTCACCAGCACCATCCCGCTCGGCGCCGGGCTCTCATCGAGCGCGGCGTTCTCGGTCGCCCTCTCTATGGCCCTCGGCGTGACCATGGACCCGATTGCCATGGCCCGGCACTGTCAGCGGGCCGAAGCACTGGCCGGTGCGCACGTGGGCCTGTTGGATCCCCTGACCATCGTGGCCGCCCGCGCCGGCCACGCGCTGCTCATCGACTTCGCCGCGTTGGAGATGCGCCACGTGCCGCTGCCCGATGACGCCGCCTTCGTCGTGGTGCACAGCGAAGCGGCCCGCCAGCTGAAGAGCTCGCCCTACGCCACCCGGCGCGCCGAGTGCGAGATGGCGGCCCATCAGCTCGGCCGCCCGCTCGGCCACTGCGAACCCGGTGATCTGAGCGCGTTGCGCGAACCGGTTCTGCGCCGCCGGGCCCGCCATGTGATCACCGAATGCGCCCGCGTGCGCGAGGTGGAGAGCCTGCTGGCCCGGGGCAACCTGGCCGGCGTCGGGAAGGTGATGACGGAGGGCCATCGCAGCCTGGCCGCTGACTACAAGGTCTCCATCCCGGTCGTCGACTCCCTGGTCGAGGACCTGCTGGGCCTGCCCGGTGTCCTGGGCGCCCGCATGACCGGTGGTGGATTCGGTGGGTGCGTCATCGCCCTGTGCCAGCCCGGCTCGCCGGCCCTCGACCCCGCCACCCACGCCCCCCGGCGGGCCTGGCGGGTCAGTCCTGCGGCGGGGGCAACGATGATTGCGACGTAGCGACCAGGGCGTCGAGCACGCCCTCGGCCCGACCGCTGTCGATGGACTCGGCGGCCAGCACGGCACCGGCAGCCAGGTCGTCGGCCCGGCCGGCCACGACCAGACCGGCAGCGGCGTTGAGCACGGCGATGTCGCGCCGGGCCCCCAGCTCTCCGCCCAGCACCGAGCGGATCACGTGTGCGTTTACCGTCGCGTCGCCGCCCCGCAGGTCGTCCAAGGTGGCCTGAGCAAACCCGAGTGCCACCGGGTCGACGCGCCACTCCGAGAGCTCGTAGTCGCCGGACCCGTCGCCCCGCACTTCGAGCACAGTGGACGGCGAGGTCACGCTGAGCTCGTCCAGGCCGTCGTCGGCGAAGATGATCATGGCCCGCCGGCTCCCGGTGGTCCCGAAGACGTTGGCCATGATGGGCGCCATGGCCGGATCGCTCACACCGACCAGCTGGTAACGGGTCCGTGAAGGATTGGTCAGTGGTCCGAGGAAGTTGAAGATCGTCGGCACGCCGAGCTCGCGGCGCACCGGCCCCACGAAGCGCATGGCCGGGTGGAAGCGCTGGGCGAAGCAGAACCCCATGCCCGCCTCGGCCACACAGCGCGCCACGCCTTCGGGTCCCAGTTCGATGGCCACGCCCAATGCCTCCAACACATCGGCCGTCCCTACGGCCGACGAGGCGGCCCGGTTGCCGTGCTTGCACACGGGCACACCGCACCCCGCCACCACGAAGGCGGCCAAGGTGGTCACATTGATACTCCGAAGCCGGTCCCCGCCGGTCCCGACCAGATCCACCACCACGTCCTCGCCCAGTCCGAGCGGGAGGGGGACGGCGGCGTTGACCATGGCTCGGGCCAGCCCGGTCACCTCCTCGATGGACTCCCCCTTGGCGTGCAGCAGGGCCAGAAAGGCCCCGATCTGGGCCGGCGTGGCATCGCCCGCCAACACCACGCCCATGGTGGCCTCTGCTTCGGCCGCGGTCAGCGACTCCCGGCGCGTCAACCGGCTCAGGACGTCAGGCCACTCCAGCGTCAGTCCCACCACAGGTCCCGGTTCAGGACGCCGCGGGCGATCAGGCCCAGCTGCACCTGCGAGGTGCCCTCCACGATGGTCAGCTGCTTGGCATCGCGGTACCACTGCTCGGTCGGATGGTCCTCCATGTACCCGGCCGCCCCGAGCAGCTGCACGGCCAGTGACGAGGCCCGCACGGCTAACTCGGTGGCGTGGTACTTGGCCATCGAAAGGTAAGGCACGTACTCCTTGGTGAACTTGCCCTGGTCGGCCAGGACGGCCGAGCGGTAGGTCAGTAGGCGAGCCGCCTCAATGTCGACCGCGCACTTGGCGATCTCCCACTGAATCCCTTGGAAGTCGGCGATGGTCTGGCCGAAGGCCTCCCGCTGCTGCACGTACTCGGTGGCGTACATGAGTGCGCCCTCGGCCAGGCCGATGCCGCGGGCGGCCACGATCGGCCGCATGGCATTGAGCCCCAGCATGGCCAGCCGGAAGCCACCCACCTCGCCGATCACGTTCTCCGCCGGCACCCGTACGTCGGTCAGCAGCAGCTCGCCGGTGTCAACCCCGCGCACGCCCATCTTGTGGTCGGTGCGGCCGACCGCCACCCCGTCCCACCCCCGCTCCACGATGAAGGCCGTCACCGAGTCGTGGGCCCGGCTGGCCGGATCACTCGTCTTGGCGAACACGGTGTACCAGTCCGCCTCCCGGACGCCCGACATCCAGCACTTGGTCCCGTTGAGGATCCAGCCGCCCGCATCACCGGGATCGGGCACACCGCGGGTGCGCATCCCCATCACATCGCTGCCGGCCTGGGGCTCGGAGAGCCCGAACGCGGCCTTCAAGGTGCCGTCGCAGATCCCCGGGAGGTACTGGGCCTTCTGGGCTTCGGTCCCGGCGATCATCACGGCCCCCGTCGGCAGCCGGGTCAGGAGCAGCATGAGTGCCGCCGTGTTGGAGTACTTGGCCACTTCCTCAATGGCGATGGCCAGCCCCAAGATGCCCGCTCCCGAGCCGCCGTATTCAATCGGGATACAGAGCCCGAGCAGCCCGGCGTCGCGGAACGCCTCGAACAGGTCCTGCGGATACGCGCCCTCCTGGTCGATGGCCCGGGCCCGGGGCTTCACCTTGTCCTGAGCCAAGCGGCGCACGGTCCGTTGGAGCTCGCCCAGCTCCTCGGACAGGTCAAAATCCACCGCCGCAGGCTACCGGACGGTCCGGCCATGTATTTTCTGATGCTTGACCCCCGGCGAGCCACCGCAGTCCCGGGCCGACGTCCAGGCCCAACTTCGTGCACAGCGAAAAAAAGAAGCGCACCATCGTCACCGATGGCGCCGCCGGATCCTCTACTCCCTGGCCTCGCTCCTCCTACTCATCACGGTGGCCGGCGCCAGCCTCTACCTCTACGCCAACTACCGCTTCGATCAGATCGCCAAGGTGCACGCCAAGCACCTGATCGAGCAGTCCACCGGCAAGCCGTTCACCCTTCTCCTCGTCGGATCTGATTCACGCGTCTTCGTCGAAAACAGCACCCAGGTCAGGGCCTTTGGGAACCAGTCCGACGCCGGAGGCCAGCGCAGTGACGTCACGATGGTCGCCCGCTTCGTGCCGGCCACCAAGATGGTCACGGTGCTGTCTATCCCTCGCGACCTCTGGGTCGACATCCCCCACAACAGCGGCAACATCGTGGGCTACAACCGGATCAATGCGGCCTACAACGTCGGTCCCGACCTGTTAGTCCAGACCATCGAGAAGGTCCTGCGCATACCCATAAACCACTACATGGCGGTTGGCTTCCCCGGGTTCTCCGGCATGGTGAACGCCCTTGGGGGCATCACCATGGACTTCCCGAACGAAGTGCGCGACGCGTACACCGGGCTCAATGTCACCACCCTGGGCTGCCAGGTGGTCAATGGGACCACCGCTCTGCAGCTGGTGCGCAGCCGGCACCTGGAGTACGTCAACGCCAATGGCGACTGGAACTTCGACGGGCTGTCCGACTTCAGCCGGATCCTGCGCCAGGACACGTTCTTCCGGGCCGTGCTGGCCAAGGTCAACGCCTCCATCACCAACCCCCTGGCTATCAACGGATTCATCTCGGCCGCCGTGGGCAACTTGACCATCGACGACACGCTGAGTCAGGGCGACATCCTCCGCATCGCCACGGAATTCCGAGGCTTGCCCTCGTCACACCTGATCACCGAGACCCTGCCGACGGTCGACCACACCACTGGCGGCGGCGGCGCCGTGCTCCTGGCGGCCCAGCCCTACGCCGAGAACATGATCAAGGCCTTCAACCAGATCGGCCAGCCGACGCCCGCGACGACGCCGACGCTCAAACCCAAGCCCCAAACGGTCCCAACCATCCCGCCGGTGGCCCCCAGCCTGATCGATGTGGAGGTGCTCAATGCGTCGACGGTGAACGGGATCGCCCTCACCACCGCGACTGCGCTGACCGCGGCGGGATACCACGTGGTCTCGGTGGGCAACGCCACGACCCTCATCTCCGCCGGCAACCCGTCGCAGATCTGGTACGGCCCGACCGGGCTGGCGGCCGCACAAACGCTGGGCACCTCGCTGACGGGAAGCCTCACCTATGTGCCCGCGCCGAACCTGACCGGCAATACGGTGGAGTTGCTCATCGCCGGCTCGCAGTTGACCGTGGCCGGTGGCACCTCCGGCACCACAACGACGACGGCCCCCACGGCGGGCGCCACCACGACGACCACCACCATCCCGTCGAACGTCTATACGAACAAGCAGGCTGAGCCGTGGAACCCGGTCCCCTGCACGCTGGGTCACCCCACCCAGCCCCCCAAGAAATAGGGGTTGGTCAGGTCAGGCCGACTTGCGGCGCTGCCGCACGATGCGCCGGCGCTCTCGCTCCGTCATGCCGCCCCACACGCCCTCACGCTCGCGGTGGGCCAGGGCGTGCTCAAGGCAGGCCTGACGGACCGGGCAGACGGCGCAGATAGCCTTGGCTTCGGCCGCGTCGGCCTCGTCCTCGGACACCGGGTAGAAGGCCTCGACATCGAGGCCCCGGCAGGCGGCTTGCTTGCGCCACGTGGTGGCGATCATGGGAAACACTTCCTCGCAAAAGACGGATACGGGTACTGTTCGCCCTGGTCGGGAGCACTGTCAGGTCGCAACCGACGGCACCAGCACCGAATTCCGGCGAACGAAGAGTATGGCCTACGTTTGGTGCGCCTGTAAAGGCCCACACACGGAATTCCCCCTGGTCAGCCGATAGGAAGCGGCTTTGTTGTGCCAAGGAGGTCGCCCAGCAGCTCTTGGCGCATTTCAGCGCCAAGCACGGTCCGTGCCTCGTACTCCGGGTGGACCGCCGCCAGCGCCACCTCGCTCCCGCCTGCAAAGGCCGCCACCTGGGCCTCGGTGAAGCCGAATCGCAGGTAGTGCACGGCCGGCGTCACCCCATCCCGGACCAGGGCGGCGGCATGAGCGGCCTCGGGCACGCTGGGCACCACCTCGCCCCCAACGGCAAGGCCCAATGCACGCTCAATCCCCACCAGGCGCGGCAGCCACTCCCGCATGGACCCGTCCGAGGTCAGCTCAATGAACAAGGTCGCCGAGAGCTCCCCGACCTCGGGGAGCAGGCGGTTGTAGATATCGAGCTCGACCTGGACCGCCTCGTCGGTGAGGATCTTCTCCACCCGGGCCATCTCCTGCACCTGAAAGCGCACGGTGTCCATGCACTCGAAGACCAGGGTCATGATCGGGCCCAACGGCACCCGACGCAGGCGCTTGCGGGCTATCACCCGCGCTCGATACTCATCGCGGACCCTCTCGTACGCCCGCAGATCCAACACGTCAGCCAGCGTCAATACCTCCGTCACGGCGTCTCCCCGAGCCCGTAGGCCTGCGCCATGAGCTGCATCGGATGGCGGGGCTTTGTTCCCGTTTCCTGCAGGATGGCCCCGTTGGCCAGGTGGCAGTCGCCGCACACAATCTCGTTTCCGGCCGCTTCGATCTCCCGGGCCATCGGGGCTGCCACCTGACGGGCCATGTCATAGTTCTCGGCCCGGTAACCCCACGTCCCGTCGATGCCCGAGCAACGTTGCACCAACGAGCACGTGACCCCGGCCAACTTCAAGAGATCCCGGCTCTTCAGCCCGGCGTTCTGGGCCTGGAGGTGGCAGGCCACGTGGTAGGTCACGGAGTCAGGCACGCTGCCGTCGTCGCGCCCGGGAAACTGGACCCGCAAGGTGAGAGCGTCACCGGCATCCTTGTGCCGCTTCATGAGATACTCCGCTGGGTCGTAGGTGTGCGCCGCCACCAATTCGGCGTCCGCATTCCCGACGTAGATGAGATAGTCCCGCTTGATGACATAGGCGCATGTCGGCTGGGCCACCACCACGTCGCCCCCGGCCCTCACCTCGGCCGCCAAGGCCGCCACATTCTGCCGGGCCGCCTGGTCGAACTGGTCGAGGTTCCCCGAATGCAGCCAGGGTGCCCCGCAACACTTGGTCCCCTCGGGGAGCGAGCACGACAGGCCGTTGTGCTCGTACACCCGCACGATGTCCTGGCCCACTCCCGGATCCATGTACTCGACGAAGCAGGTGGGGAACACCGA
>PNAT01000046.1 GCA_003169675.1 Acidimicrobiaceae bacterium | reverse complement strand
CCCATAAGACACCAACCACCTAGCCTTACCCGAACAGCTGTTGGGCCTGATCCAATCCTCTACACGAATAGCCCGGGGCACCAACCCAGCACTCCTAGCTCACGAAAGACATCTCACCTCACATCATGAACGTGCTCCTGGCCGAAGACGATGCCATCCTCCGTGGGACCGTCAGGGAAATCCTTGAGGGTGCCAACTACACCGTCTTCGAGGTCGGGGATGGCGAGGAGGCCCTGGAGGTTCTGAAGCAGGGCCACATTGACCTCCTCCTGTTGGACCTCAACATGCCCAAGTTGAGCGGGCTCGAGGTCCTCGACCAGGTCGAATCGCAACCTCCGGTCATCATCGTGGTCTCGGCCTTCGAGTCATTCAACGAGGGCGAGCTCAGGAAGGCCGTCGGTCCCAAGCTGATCGGGTACCTCCGGAAGCCCTTCCAGCCACAGAAGCTGCTCGACATGGTGGCCGACGTGAAAGCCAAGATGCCCAGCGGAGCGAGCGACGGAGCACCCGGCTAGGCGGCGTGGGACTGGTTGATCCAAGTGGCATACATCTCGGCGTAGTGGCCGCCGAGGGCCACCAGCTCATCATGCGTGCCGAGCTCGAGCAGCCGGCCCTCACCCACCACCACGATGCGGTCGGCCCGCATGGCGGTCGAGAGGCGGTGGGCGATGAGGACGGCGGTGCGCGATTGGAGGAGGATGTCGAGGGCCGCCTCGATCATCGTCTCGGACTGCAGGTCGAGGTTGGATGTGGCCTCATCCAACACGAGGACGCGCGGCTCGGCCATGAAAGCGCGGCCCAGCGCGATGAGTTGGCGCTCACCCGAGGAAAGGGACTGGCCCCGTTCGTGCACCACGGTGTCCAGACCGTGTGGAAGACGGTTGACGAGTTCGGTGAGCCCGACCTGACGGACGGCATCCCATACGGCGTCGTCGGGCGCACCCGGGCGGGCGAACGAGATGTTGTCCCGGATGGTGCCGGCGAAGAGGAACGGCTCTTGAGGTACGACGCCGAGCTGGTGGCGCAATGACGACAGGCTGACCTGGCGCAGGTCGTAGCCGTCAATGAGCACCCGGCCGGCCGTCGGGTCGTAGAATCGCGTCACCAGCTTGGCCATGGTCGACTTGCCGGCTCCGGTGGCGCCCACGAAGGCAACCGTCTCCCCGGGCTCAATGGTCAGGTCGATGTCGGTGAGCACCGGGATGGCGGGGTCGTAGCCGAAGGAGACGTGGTCGAAGGTGATCTGGCCGCGGATCGGCGGGAGTTCGACGGCGTCGGGACTCTCGGTGACCGTCGGCACGTTGTCCAGCAGCGTGCGCAATTTCACCACCGAGGCCTGGCCCTGCTGATAGGAGTTGTACTGCTGCACCAGGAGTTGGATCGGCTGGAAGAAGCGGTTGACGAAGAGGAAGAAGGTGGTCAGTTGGCCGATGCTCAGTTCTTGGTGCAGTGTCATGTAGCCACCGAGGGCGAGGATTACCACTTGCCCGGCCACACCGAGCAGCTGGGAGCCCGGGCCGTAGATCCCGTTGATGCGACCGGTGTAGTCGTTGGCGTCCCGGTACGAGCCGACGACATTGCGGTGGTGGACGACGTTGTGTCCCTGCCGATTGTGCGCGGTGACTATGCGTACACCCTGCAGGCTCTCCGAAAGGTCGGCCAGGACGAGGGCGATGCCGTCGCGCACCTTGTCGTAGCCGCGCTCGGAGGCCCGCTTGAACCAGATGGACATGGCGATGAGTGGTGGGAGCACGATCACGATGGTGACGAGGGCCAGCCGCACATTGGTGGTGAAAAGGAAGACGGCGATGACCGCCATGGTCAGGCCTTGAATGGCGAACTGGGCCAGGCCGTCTTGGAGGAGTTGCTGAAGATTCTCGATGTCGCTGGTCATACGGCTCATGACCACGCCGGCCTTCTCCTCGGTGAAGAAGTCGAGGGACAGGCGTTGGAGATGGCGGAAGATGGTGACCCGCAGGTCGTTCATGACCCATGAGGCGAGCCGCCCGGTCACCTTGACCTGGCCCCACTGGGCGATGGAGGAGACGGCCACCGAGACCAGATAGATGGCGGCGATGACGACGACGAGGCCGAAGTTGAGGTGATGGGGGGACATCCCGTGGTCGATCGCCACCCCGGTCAACTTCGGACCGAGCTGGGTGGCCAGAGAGATGACCGAGACCAGGGTGATGGACAGGGCCAGCATGCCCGGGTACTCCATGATCAGGCCACGCAGGCTCAGGTGGCGCTGCTCGTGCGCCGTGGGTTGATGCGTGAAGGTGAGGTCGGAGTCCGCGCGGTCGGGCTCTTCGGCCAGCAGGAGATCGACGCCGTCCTGGAGCTCGTGCGGAATGCCCCCGAACGGGAGTCCGGGTTGGGCCTGCCCTGGAGGGCCGCCTCCGCCTATGGGCGGTCCCATGCCGGCGCCGCCGAACATCAGCCAGCCACCGGCGACTCATCGGCCAGGTCAGGGTCTGCGTCACCATCGTCCTCAGCTGCCTCATCGCCGGCGGCCTGGGCCAGCACCTCCGAGTAGAGGGGGGTCGAGGCGAGCAGTTCGGCGTGGGTGCCGTCGGCCACGATCCGGCCGTCATCAAGCAGGACCACCCGGTCAGCCAGGCTGATGGTGGAGAGCCGGTGGGCCACGATAAGCGTGGTGCGTCCCTCCATGAGGAGCCGCAAACCCGAATGGATCTTCTGCTCGACCTTGACATCGATGGCGCTGGTGGCGTCATCCAGGATCAGGATGGGGGGGTTGACCAGGAGGGCGCGGGCGATGGCGATTCGTTGGCGCTGCCCGCCGGAGAGCGTGTAGCCGCGCTCACCGACCACGGTGTCGTAGCCCTCCGAGAGGCGCTTGATGAACCCGTCGGCGCCGGCCGACTTGGCCGCGGCGGCGACTTCTTCAATCGTCGCATCGGGACGCCCGTAGGCGATGTTGTCCCGGATGGAGACGGAGAACAGGAAGGGCTCGTCCAGGACGACCCCGATGTTGGCGCGGAGGCTGGTCAGCGTCAGGTCGCGTACATCGTGGTCGTCGACGGAGACGACCCCGTCATTCACGTCGTAGAAGCGGGCCAGCAGGCGGGCCACCGTCGACTTCCCACTTCCGGTCCGCCCGACCAGGGCCACCGTCTCGCCGGCGCGCAGCCGGAGATCAAACCCGTGCAGCACATCGGGATTCCCTCCGTCCTCGACGGAGAGGGCCTGGCGGCTCGCCGTCCCGTAGGCGAAGCGCACGCCCTCGAAGCGCACGTCACCGCGGCATTCCGCTAAATTCGTGGCCCCGGGCCGGTCGATGATGGTGGCCTGCTCGTCGAGGATCTCGTAGATGCGCTCGGCCGAGGCGGCAGCACGCTGGCCCATCATGATCAGCATGCCCAGCATCATGAAGGGGGCCTGCATCATGAGCAGGTACACGTTGAACTTGAGGATGGCGCCCAATTGGAGGTGACCGTGGATCACCATGTACCCACCAAGCACCAGGACGAGCACGAGCCCAACCTGTGAGAGGTTCTGGATCAGCGGCGAGAAGCGGGCTCGCATGTCAGCGTCCTTGATGTAGCTCCATTGCACCTTGTCGGCCGCCGTGGCCAGCTGACGGAGCTGCTGCTCCTCGGCCGCAAACGACTTGACGACGCGCACCCCGTTGACGTTCTCGTCGACCACCGTGGCCACATCGGCCAGGCGGGATTGGATCAACCACGACACCGGGAAGAGGACGTTCCGCATGCGCACACCGGTCACGTAAATCAAGGGCATGGTCACCATGGCGATCAAGGCCAACGGCACGCTGGTGGCCAGCATGTAGCCGAAGGCCACGATGGCGATGGAGCACTGCACCAGGATCATGGGTGCGAAAGTCAGGTACATCTGGACCGAGCGGATGTCGGAGTTGGCCCGCGAGATCAGTTGGCCCGACTGCACCCGGTCATAGAAGGGGAACGACATCCGGGTCAGGTGCTCGTAGATGCCGTTGCGCAGATCGAACTCAATGGCGTAGGCCACCCGGAAGAGGAAGGTGCGCGAGATATAGCCCGCCACGCCGCCGATGAGGCCGAGAGCGATCACCCAGTAGACGTAGTAGTGCAGGGGGACCGTGCGCGTGATGAGAGAGTTGTCGATGGCGTCGCTGAGCAACTGCGGCACCTGCACCTGGAGCACCAAGCCCAGGAACGACATGATGAGTGCCGTCAGGAAGTAGCCCTTGTGCGCGGCGACGATGGGAGAGGCCCGCCGCAACCATGATTTGGACGTGTCTGGATCAACGGTGGCCCTGGGAGCCTCGTAGTCGCTTGTCACGCCCATGGGGACGTAGGCCGCCAGCGGTTGGCGCCGCGGTTCGGAAGGCCCCGACCCGTTGGGCCTGGCACCGGAGTCCGCCGGCGACGGTGCGTCGTCGGATGCGGCGCCGAGCACCTGATCCTGGGTTCTGCTCACTGCCCTTCCTTGATGACGCCGTGAAAGGCGCTCAGGGCGCGTCCCCACAATTCGAGCGCGCGCAGCGCCAGAGCCTCGTCCTCGCGGCTGGGCAGGCAGGCGGCGATGGACGCCAGGTATTCGTCGACGGACCGGTTGGCCTCGGCGATGGTCCGGGTGCCCTCATCGGTCAGGCGCAGGGCGATCCGGCGCCGATCGCTGTCCTCCTGCTTGCGCTCCACGAGTCCTCGGGCCACCAGGCCGTCGATCACGGCGGTGATGGAGGGGGGGCGCACGGCCAGGCGTTCGGCCAGGCCCGACGAGGCCGCCGAGCCCTCGGCCAAGATGCCAAGCACCCGGTACTGGGGCAGGGTCAGGTCCAGGAGGCCCAGGGCCACCTCCACCCGCTTGGACAGCCAGGCGGTGACCCGTCCGTAGGTGCCCGAGGAGGGGCCCGGACCGGGTGCCGAAGGGGGAAGAGCGGTCGAAGGGAGGGCAGACACTTCGACCATCATACAGTTAGATACCCTAACTACAAAGCGCGCGAGCCCCATTCGGGATCCAGCTGACGCAGGAAGAGGGCGCAGCGCTGCTCTTCTTCGACCTCGCCGATGGCCGCGGCGGCCAGCTCCAGGCCATGAAGGGAGCGCAGGAACCCCCGATTGGGCTCATCGCGCCAGCGGACGTAGCCCGAGCCTCGCCAGCCGGCGGCGCGCAGAGAATCCAGCCCGCGGTGGTACCCGACCCGGGCGAAGGCATAGCGATCGATGGGTGCCTCGGCCAGCTCGGCCAGCGTGGCCCAGGCCTGCAGGCAGAGCGGGTCACCGGCGGCGACGGCCGAGACGGCCACCCGCTGCTCACCGGCCGGGAGGGCCAGGGCCGCCGCCAGGGCGGCCACGATCTCGGGTTCGGGGGGACTGAGCACGGTGTCGGGGCTGCCACTGGTGAATTGCACAGGGTGCTCGGTTGTCATGCGGTCATGTTAGGAGTGTGGGGACCAAGAGGTCGGAAGGTACTGTTCGCCCCCGTGGGTCGTGACGAGGTGCCATCCTTCGAGCGTCACCCGACCCTGCGTGGTCGACAGGCCGAGGCCAGCGACCTGGCCGACGTGTTGCGCCGCCTCATCCGGTTGTCGGTCAGCACGGCGCCGTCAGCCGCCGAGACGTCCGCCCTGACGGCGCGGCTCACCACAGTGGCCGATGAGTTGGAGACGCACGTGCCCGATCTTCCATTCCCCCGATTCATGACGCCGCAAGGGGATGGATTGCCTGGTAATCGACTGCTCGGGGATTTGATGCCGTTCGATCTGATCGTGGGCAGGTTCAACCCGCTGGCCCTGCCGGTCACGCTGGACTTCGACCCGCCCAAGGCCCTGGGCTACGCCACCTTCGACATCGGCTACGAGGGAGCGCCCGGGTGCGTCCACGGGGCCGCGCTGGCTGCCACCTTCGACATCATCCTCACCGCGGCGAACGCCATTGCCGAAGCCACGGGACCGACGGTGCGGCTGGCCTTCCGCTACCGGCGCCCGACCCTTATCGGCGAGGAAGCGGTATTCGAGGCCTGGGTCACCGAAGTGACCGACCGGCGGGTCTTCAGCGTGGGGCGCATCGTCCAGGGGGGGATTGTGACCGTCGAGGCGGAGGGCGAGTTCGCCGTCATTGATAGCGCCGGGGTGGACCGGATGGCCTCGGGGCGCCGGAAGTCCTTCGACGGTGCGGTCACCGACACACCGGACGGTCAGGAGTAGCCGGCCATGGGGCGCCGGTTGTTGGAACCATCGCTCGACCCGGTCGCCTACGCGTTCGTCCACCGGTTGCGCACCCGCTTCGCCGAGACCGATGCCATGGGGGTGATCCACCATGCGTCGTACCTGGCGTATCTGGAGGAGGCGCGGGTGGCGTATCTACGGGATCTCGGCCATCCCTACGATGATGTGCGCGGCGGCGGGCTCGACCTTGCTGTCCTGGAGGTCTTCGTGCGGTACCGCCAGGCGGTGCGCTTCGACGAGGAGGTCGAAGTGCGCCTGGTGGTCGGCGCCGTGACGGGGGCGACCTTTCAGATCGCCTACCTGTTGAGGGTGGCCGATGAGGTGCGCGCCACCGCCGTCACCTTGCACGCCTGCGTGGACGGATCGGGCCGGGCGGCGCGCCTGCCCGGGTGGGTGCGCGAGATGTTTGGGGGGTGATGGAGTTGCCAGGCGGCGGCAGTCCGGCACCGACCTGACCGGACGGGCTATCGTCGCCCGTCGATGCCCTTGCGGGCGACCGGGATGTCCTACCGGACGAATGGCGTGATGGATGAGCAGAAGGAGACATGATGCGTGTTCACGGCATTACTCGTTGGCTGGCGATGGGCTCCCTGGTTGGTGGAGGTACGCTCGCCCTGGTCGGAACCGGTATGGGAACGGCCTCGGGTGCCGCACCCACTCCGGGCACCATCTCGACCATCGCCGGGATCCCGAGCTCCCCGGGCAACTCCGGTGACAACGGGCCGGCGACGGCCGCGCAACTGAAGAACCCCGACGATGCCGTGAGGGATGCTTCTGGGAGCATCTATGTGACCGATGCCGGCAATTGCCAGGTGCGGAAGATCGACACCAGCGGCATCATCACCACCGTGGCCGGAACCGGGACCTGTGCCACGCCGGCCACCGGTGTCGGCGGACCGGCTACGAGCGCCAAGCTGGGATTCATCCCCGTACTTGCCATCGACGCCTCCGGGAACCTCTACCTGACCGACTCGAGCAATCACACGGTCTGGAAAGTGGCTCCCTCCGGGATTCTGACGGCGTTCGCCGGCAACGGGACCAGCGGCAACACGGGAGACCATGGTCCCGCCACCGCGGCCGAATTGAATGCGCCCTACGGAGCAGCGGTCGATCGGTCGGGCGACGTCTTTATCGCGGACATCAACGCCAATGTCATCCGCGAGGTGAACCCATCCGGCATCATCACGACGGTGGCCGGCACTGGTGCGCCTGGCTTTTCCGGCGACAATGGTCCGGCCACGTCGGCCAACCTCCACGGCCCATCAGGAATCTGGATCGACCCCTCGGGCAACCTGTTCTTTTCCGATACGGGCAATAATCGTGTCCGCGAGATAAACACGGCGGGGATCATCACCACGGTGGCCGGAAACGGCACGTACGCGGAATCGGGCGACAATGGTTCGGCCACCTCCGCTTCGCTCAAGGCGCCGTATGGGTTGGTCGGGGACATTTCGGGCAATCTCTACATCTCGGACTACAACGGGCCGACCATCCGGGAGGTCAATCACTCGACCGGGGACATCTCGACCCTGGTCGGCACGGCGGGTACCACGGGGACCTCAGGTGATGGCGGCCCGTCTACGGCTGCCCTCCTCAAAGGTCCGGGATTCATCTCGGTCGACCAGAGCGGTAACCTGCTCATCGCCGACTACAGCGGCCATGACGTCCGTGAGGTGGCCCTGCAGGCTCCGACCGGGCAGGGGTACTGGCTGGGCGCGTCGGACGGCGGGATCTTCTCCCACGGCGACGCCCTGTTCCACGGGTCTCAGGGGGCCACGCACCTGAACAAGCCCATCGTCGGCATGGCGGCGACACCGGACGGCCTCGGCTACTGGCTGGTGGCCACCGACGGCGGAATCTTCACCGAAGGCAGCGCCGGGTTCTTCGGGTCCCTGGGCAACATCGTGCTCAACAAGCCCATTGTCGGCATGGCGGCCACGCCCGACGGCAAGGGCTACTGGCTGGTGGCTTCCGACGGGGGCATCTTCACCAAGGGCGACGCCGGGTTCTTCGGGTCTTTGGGCAACATCGTGCTCAACAAGCCCATTATCGGCATGGCGGCCACTCCCGACGGGGGCGGTTACTGGCTGGTGGCCACGGACGGGGGCGTCTTCACCAAGGGCGACGCGGTGTACTACGGCTCGCAGGGTGGAACGCCGCTCAACAAGCCCATCGTCGGCATGGCGGCCACGCCCGACGGTAAGGGCTACTGGCTGGTGGCCTCCGACGGCGGGATCTTCACCAACGGAGATGCCGCTTTCTATGGCTCACTGGGCAATATCGTGCTCAACAAGCCCATCGTGGGCATGGCCTCCACCCCCGACGGCGGGGGCTACTGGATGGTGGCCACCGACGGCGGCATCTTCACCAAGGGCGACGCCGGGTTCTTCGGGTCCCAGGGCGCCACACCGCTGAACAAGCCGATTGTCGGGATGGCGCCGGGGTTGTAGCGGTCGGGCTGCCGTGCGGTGGGGTGGCTCTGACCGGGGCCCTGCTCGTCCCGAGTGCAGCGGGTATGGGTGTGCCCGCCCCCACGTCGCTCGTGTCACACCCTCATGATCTGATGGACCCACGGGATTGGAAGCCCTGAGAGAGGCCATCGACGGCCTGGTCGCCAGCGATCCCGCGGCCGGGGCCGATCCCGAGTCGTTCATCGAGCTGGCACGGTGAGCCGCCCGTCTCGACGCCCACCTCAGCGCGGCGGCAGGAGCCTTTGACGCCTCGGGGATCTGGGCCGACGACGGGGCCCGCTCGGCCCCGGCCTGGATCGCCACCCGTTGCCGGCTGCCCCGGGCCCCGGGCCGGCGCCTGGTGCGCCGGGGGCGCGCCGTGCGCCACCTGCCCGAGGTCGCCCGCGCCTGGAAGTCAGGCCAGATCAGCGGCGCCCACGTCGATGCCCTCGTCGTGCTCCGCCGCCCCGGCACCGAGGCCGCCCTTAAGCGCGACGAGTCCCTCTTGGTGCGCCAGGCCCAAAGGCTGCGCTTCGAGCACTTCGCCCGGGCCCTGGCCTCCTGGGACCACCATGCCGACCCCGAGGGGACAGAAGACGCCGAGATGGCCCGCCGGGAGCGCCGTGACGTCTTCTTGGCCTCGAGCTTCGAGGGCATGTGGCTGGGTCGGATGACCCTCGACCCCATCTCGGGGGCCATTGTCTCGACCGAGCTCGAGCGCCTCGAAGCGGAGCTCTTCGAGGAGGACTGGGGCAAGGCCAAAGCCGAACTCGGGCGAGAGCCCAAGGCCCATGAGTTGTGGCGCTCCCCACCCCAGCGCCGGTCCGATGCCCTCGTCGAGATGGCGACCCGATCCAAAAGCACCCCCGAGGGCGCCCGGCGTCCCGAACCCCTCTTCAGTGTCCTGGTCGGCTACGAGACCCTGGCCGGCCGCATCTGCCAGCTGGCCCAGGGGGCCGCCCTGGCCCCCGGCTCGCTCGTGCCCTGGCTCGAGCGGGCGGTGTTCGAACCGGCCGGCCGGGTCGAGGTCGCGGCCTCGGCCCGCATCTTCACCGGCGCCACGCGGCGGGCCATCGAGCTGCGCGACCGGGATGCACCCACCCCTACTGCGACGAGCCGGCGGCACGCGGCCAGGCCGATCACATCCTCCCGTACTCACAAGACGGCCCGACCACCCAGGAGAAGGGCCGCCTCTTGTGCCCCTTCCACAACCGGTTGCGCAATCAGCGACCTCTGCCCGACGACTAGGGCTGTCTCCTCGGATTGTTGCCGGGCGCCACATCATCGTTGGTCAGTCCGGTCGCTGGACGACTCGCGCCATCGGTGCTGTGCGCTTGACCAATGGGAAGTACTCGGGCAGCCGGACATCCTCGAGATGAACTGTCCTTCGACGTGGCGAGCATCATTGATCGAGACCGCCAAGACGAACAACCCCAACATGATGGTGGGCATCCTGTCGATTCGTCCCTAAGCCAATTCCGAGAATGTCTGCTGCAAGGGGGGACCTGCAACTGCATCACGGGTCGACATGAAGCAGCTTCGTCCGCTACAACTGAGTCAGCATCCACCTACACATGAAGGAACACAGATGCGGTCGCATCGGATGAGGACGTCGATGGTCTTGGCGGTCATTGTCGGCCTGCGGGCGTTCTGTCTCAAGGGCTGGGCTGGGTCTGAAGCACCGCCGCTTGAGCTCGGCAACAGAGGAGACGTGTGACAACCGTAGGGATCGCGACCGGGGCTGGGAGGGGGATGGGATTCGCCTGCGGCAAGCGGCTCCTCGACATGGTCGATGTCGTGTTGCTGGTGGATCGGGACGAATCGCTGTTGTTAGAGGCGGCCAAGGAGTTGTCGGGTTTGGGCCTTGCCTCCGTGGAGCCCTTCCTGCTCGACATCACAGACGAAATGGGCCTCACCACACTGGCATCTCGGGTCTCGAAATTGGGGACTCTTCGCGGTGTGGCACATGCAGCGGGGATCTCGCCCACGATGGCCGACTGGCGGACCATCTTCTCTGTCGACCTCATTGGCACGGCAAGCCTGGTGGGCTCGCTACGTCCCCTGGTAACCGACGGAACGGTGATCGTGTGCTTCGCCTCGATGGCCGCGCATCTGGCCATCAAGGAGGCTGATCCCACAGTCGATGCCGCCATCGACGATCCGCTTGACAGTCGATTCTTCGAGCGGGTTCACGATGCCATTGGGCCGTCCATTGAGGACACCGGCGTCGCCTACGCGTGGGCGAAGCGGGGCGTGCAACGCCTTGTGCGGCGAGAAGCCGTCGCCATGGGCCCTGTCGGGGCCCGCGTCTGCTCCATCTCGCCCGGCATCATCGATACACCGCAAGCCCGGCAGGAAGCAGAAGAGCATCCCTTCATGTCGGAGCTCGTCAAGATGACGCCGCTTGGTCGCGAGGGCCGCCCAGAGGAAGTCGCCGCCCTGGTGGCCTTCCTCATCTCGAATGAGGCGAGCTTCGTCAACGGGATTGATGTCCTCGTCGATGGCGGTGTGTGTGCGGCCATCGACAGTCAGGCGAGCAGTGTTGGATGAGATCGCGGGACCAAGCGAGGCAATTCGATGAGGCCTGATCGATCCCACGTAAGCGACTGGATTGCCACTTGGGCTTGCCAGAGTCCTTCTCTGAAATTTTGAAGTAACCAAAAAAAAGCCCTTGAACAGCCTCACTGAATGGCGCCCCCGGCAGGAGCGGAGCCAGTCCTCCGCAAGATCGTCAGGCTGACTCAGCGTCTTCCCTGCCGTAAGTCGGCGTCGCATAGCCGGGTGAACGAAGGAGTGCGTTGCTGATTGCACCGTCTCCGTCTTCAGTGAGCTCTCAGGATTGGTCGACCGATGGTCACCACCCGAAAATTGTTGGAGAGGTTTGTCTCGAAATGGCCATTGCACCCCGTGCTCAATTGTTTGGAACAGGCTCTCCTTTCAACCGGAGTCACCACAAGATGTTGCGGTACCTTCCGGTGTCGGCACCCAACAACATGTGTCCACCTTGCCCGCTCCAGACACGTGGAGAGCCCGTTCGAGACAAAAGAACAGATCGAATCTGAAGCACACATTCGGACTTTGCCGCCAATTCTCCCTGGTCACAGAGTTGGAACAACGATGGTCGGAACATCGAGGTGGGAGTACCCAGCTACCACGCGTACCAGCCTTCCAAGCTGATCATGCCGGTTCGATCCCGGGCGGCCGCTTTGAATGCGTACGCAGAGGGCCTGAGCGTCTGCGCCTGTGGGCGCCGGAATGTGGGCCCAGCGGAGGTGGCTGACACAGCACTCGACGGGGCGCCCGGAGGCACCCCGTCGGTCACGCCGTCTCGAACGCCTAATCCTTCAGGCGCTCGTTGTGCCGTTGTGCGGCCGTGGGAATTCCTGATCCTCGGGAACCCTGCGGAAGTGAAGCAGTCCGAGAAGCGTGAGGACCAGCATGATGCCGCCAAGGATGAATGCCGCGATCCCGGCGTACAGAGCAATCAGTCCGAACTCCGAGAATCCGTAGGCCTCAAGCAGCAATCCACGCAGGGTCGTGCCTTGGAACGAGGTCTGGACCTCGGCTGCGAGAGTGGCGTTGGTGGGGTTCGCCCGAGAAGCGGTGCTGACCTTGGCGTACACACCCCCGAACGGCATTTCGCTCAGGTGCACGGCGATGAAGTGGTTGGCGTAGGCCTCGGCCTGAGCACCGGTCGTCAGCGGCTCGCCAGCGTACTGGTTGAGGTAGGGCCCGATCTCCGGACTGGCGAGTGCGGGACTGCCCTTGGGCGGGAAGACGATCTGCTGCTGGGCCAGCTGGTTGTGCACGTTCGAGTTGGCGAAGCTGGCTCCCCACATCAGGAGTGAGCCCGCAATGACGAGAACGACCATCAAGGTCGCACCACCTGCCGTCACAATGAGGTCAAAAGTCCTTCGTCGCATCTCAGCCTCCGTTCATTAGTTCTTGATCCCATCGTGTGCCCTCCTAGCCATGGCGTCCAATACATATATGGGGCCGTTCCGATAGGATATGCCTATGAGTATCGCCCTCCACCAACTCGATTACTTCGTGGCCGTTGCTGAGCATGAAAGCTTCACCCGGGCGGCGGCCGCGCTCCACATTGCCCAGCCGTCGCTGAGCGCACAGGTGAAGAAGCTCGAGCACGAGCTCGGGACCCCTCTTTTCGAGCGCCTGCCTCGGGGAGTGTCACTCACCCAAATCGGGACAGCACTGCTCCCGCTCGCTCGGCAGGCGCTGTCCGACGTCGAGCAGGTCCAGAGGGCCGCCGGCGAGCTGTCCGGCCTCCACGGCGGGACGCTGCGCGTGGGGGCCACTCCCTCGCTGGCCACCGCCCTGCTTCCGACCGCCCTCAGCGGGTTCCACGGCCGTTACCCGGGGGTGGCGCTGGGATTCACCGAGGCTGGCTCCAAGGAGCTTGTGGCGCGCCTCGAGGCGGATGAGCTGGACCTCGCCCTTGTCATCTTGCCGGTGCACCACCGCGTGCTCCAGACGGTGCCGCTCGCCGAGGAGGACCTGGTCGTGGTGGTGGGCGCGGGCCACCGCCTCGCTCGACGGCGGCGCCTACGGTTGGAGGAGCTCGACGGAGTCCCCCTCGTGATGCCGGGCGAGGGCTACAACCTGCGCACCACCGTCCTCACTGCATGTCGCCATGCGGGTTTCGAGCCCGCCCTGGCGTGCGACGGAGGGGAGATGGACGGCGTGCTTGCGCTCGTGGCCGGCGGGTTAGGCGCGGCGATCGTCCCGAGCATCGTGGCGAATCACCAGTACGGCCTGCACGTCGTTCGTGTGTCCGAACCACGACTGTCGAGGACGATTGGGATCGCCCGGCGCGCCGGGGCGGTGTTCCTGGCTCCGGCTGCGACGTTTGCAGCCGAAGTGTTCATGCTTCTGAGCGGCGCAGGCTGGCCCGGTGTGCGCCCGACGGGACTGCGCCTCGCTATCGGGGCCGACACTGACCTGTGGGGCATGCAATTCCGATCAGGGCTCGAGGCGACCCTGAGCTGACGGCGATGCATCGAATGAGGCGAAGTCATTGGGGTCAGTAGGCTCACCGCCGCCGTAGAGCGGTTCGGGTGGTGGGACTGGTCCAAGGCACCACGGTCAGAAGCTGATGTATTTCAGCTCACCACCGTGCGCGAGGCGGCGACCCGGCTGCGTTTGATCCGCCGGCGCGGCCGGAAACTGCACATCACCACTCTGGGGGCTCAGCTCTTGGCTGATCCAGCCGAACTGTGGCGGGCTGTGGCGGGTGAGACCGAAGACGGCGAAGATTTCACGCGGGCGGTGACCGAGATGGTCGGGCTCCGCCTGCTTCGTGGACGAGTCGAGCGCAATGAGCTAGTCGCCGACGTCACCCCTATGCTCAGCTCGCAGGGATGGTCGAGTAGCAACGGGCCGATCACCCCCGACCACGTCTCCTACGCGATTTGAGAGCCCCTTCGCTGGTGGCGGCTCCTTTCGGTCCTCGATGAGGTCGAGTCAACTTGGGAGCGCGGAACCGGTCGACAGCTCACCCCCAACACTTGTGCCTTGCGCCCTGAAGGTGAACTAATGGTCCTGGCCTACCTTCGCTCACGGGCGGCTGGGCCACGTCATAGCGTCTACGGGTGAGGACGCCGGCAGACTCGGAGAAGCCTGAACCGTGGTCGATCCATTTCTTCCAACGGCGCAGCGATGACGACCTCGATGCAGCGGAACCGGCGATGGAGTTGGGTGCGACGCACTCAGTAGCCCATCTCCACGGACCAGCGCTTATCGGCTAGCAATCCGCCAGTGCCCGAAGTGCGACGCAGACCTCGTCGCGGCGAAGCCCAAGGTCGCCGGCCTTGTTGGTGAGTGCGTCCCGCCGCACCCGCTGGAGGTTGTCGAATGACGCCGCACATTCGACGCTCATGCCCTCATCGGAGCCGAGGCTGATTTCGGTAGGAATGCTACGAACCGTGCGCGTGACCGGTGCGATGATGATCCCTGTCAGAACGCTGATGGCTTCTGAGCGAGTCACGACGAGCACCGGCCGTCGCATGTCTTCGACCTCGGCCCACCAGATTTCCCCTTGGCGGGGAATGCTCACCATGGTTCTTCTTCGACCAACGCGTGCGTTGCTCGACCAAGTCCGGCCAGCTCTTCATCAGTTTGCGGCTGGCGGCGGTAGCCCTCGGCGATTTCTTCTCCGATCTGGAAGCGGCGGTGCTGGTCGATCAATCTCTCCAGTCCCAGTCGAACCGCCTCGGAACGGTTGGCAACGGCCCCATCGGCCACCATGGCATCGACCTCTTCGACGAGTCGATCATCGAGACGTGTCACAAACTGAGCCATACAAAAAGCATACCAGTATGCAATGCAAGAGCAGATCTCGGGCCGGCGGTTGGTCCTGGACAGGATGTAGCCTTGCCAACGTCAATCGAGGACTTCGATGTCCGTGATATCTAGTCCCGCGGATTCCATCTCGGCGAGGATCTCTTCTGCCTTCTCCGACTTGAATTCCGCCTCATAGAAAATCGCACATCCGTTATCCCCGATGGCTTGGCCAAGACCAAGCAGGATGCCACGGCCAACTTCGAGAGCGGGCTCCATAAGACCAAATCCGGCCAGTTGTCGGAGCCGCAGCACCAAGAACGGCTCGACCGCACCGCCGAACAATGCCCAGGCTGTCTCGCTCGGTTCAGCGCGACCAAGATGATGTCGTCCCCAAATTGTGCCAGGAGACTGACCTCCGGGGTAGATGCCGTTCTTGACAAAAACGGTGGATGGGGCTGGCACTGTGTGTGAGACTGGACCCCTAGGGCATGAGGAGAAGTCGATGGAGAGACGGACCGTTTCCCGGCGAGGGGTGCTTGGCATTGCACTGGTCGCCGCAACTGCCGCGACGGCTGGTTTTGACGGATTACTGGCATCCGTGGCGGGCGCGGCCACGCCGGCCTTTCCCCGGCTACGTCAGAGTGAGTTCCAGAACCTCATCGGCAACGTATTCAGAGTGCGGGGCTCCCGCATCGCGACCTCGATCACGCTGGCATCGGTGACGCCGCTGGCCATGACGGGTCTGCCCCACAACCGGAAGCTCAAGACGACCGGCGAGCAGTTCTCGCTTCTCTTCGACGGTCCGACCTCTGCCGACTTCCCGCAAGGGACGTACACGCTGTCGACACCGAGTCTGGGCAACTTCGGCCTGTTTATTGTCCCCGTGGGCCAACGCTCGACGCGCCAGGAGTATCAGTCGATCATCGTGAGCGTCTGACCGGGCGACGAGACAGTGACGGGACGGTGAATTTTCAGATTGACGCCGAGGCAGGCCATGCCGCCGAGGAACCCCACGCTCCGATCCGGTTGACCGCGGCCGGGCCGGGCCGGGCCGACATCGTCCTGCGTCCGATCAACCTGGACGACACCCCGTTCCTCCAGGAGCTCTACGCGTCAACTCGGTTCGACGAGTTGCGGGTCACCCCGTGGACCGACGTGGAACGCCGTGCCTTTTGTGATTCGCAATTCGCACTCCAGGACACCTACTACCGACAGACGTATCCGCACGCCCGCTACGACGTGATCGAGGTGACCGGGCGCCCGGTCGGACGTTTTCTGGTGGCCACCGGACCCGATGCTGCCGTAGTGCTCGACATCGCCCTGACCCCGGCCGAACGGGGCAGAGGGCTTGGGGCGACGCTCCTGCGGTGGCAACAGGCCCGAGCCGCAGCCGGCGGACAGGCGGTGACCCTGATGGTCGAGCCACTGAGCCGGGCCGAACATCTCTACGAGCGCCTCGGCTTCCGCCAGCGTACCGACGGCGAGCTTCACCGCGAGATGATCTGGCGGGCCAAGGCCGTCGGGGAGGAGGCGCTGACCCAGTTCCTCGACCTGGCTCTGGACGATCCCGACCTGCGGGCTGACCTCGGCAGTGCCCAAACCGACGCCGATCTGACGGATGGTGCCATCGCCCTTGGCCTGGCCTGTGGGTTGGCCTTCGGGCCTGAAAATGTCGTAGACGCGCTTCGGACGCGCCGACGGGCGTGGCTAGAACGGGCCATCCGGTGAGTGCCGATCCGATGAAACCGTCCCTCACCGGCTGGACACCCATCCGCTTCTCCCGGGTCGGGGACCAAGCCGTGGTCGACTGGTGCGAGATGGGCCGCACCCGCTTCGTCGATCCGTTCTTCCACGAAACCGTGAGCCGGGCATTGTCCCGCCCGGCCGCGTCTCTGTTCTGCCGCCAGACGCCAGTCGAGGACTTGGTGGCCGCCGCTCATGCCGAACCAGGGTTGGCGCCCGCCGGCTTCATCTTCCACACCTCACGTTCGGGCTCCACGTTGATAGCCCAGATGCTCGCCGCCTCTTCGCGCCATCGAGTCCACTCCGAGCCCGACCCGGTTGACGAGATGCTACGGACCGGGTACCGCGAACCCGTGGTGCCGGGCGGGACACGGGTGACCTGGCTGCGTTCGTTGCTATCAGCACTGGGCCGCCCCATCGAAAACGAGTGCCGGTACTTCGTAAAGCTCGACCCTTGGCATATGTTGGACTTTCCCATCATCCGGGAGGCATTTCCCGACGTACCCTGGGTGTTCAGCTGCCGCGATCCACTCGAGGTCCTGGTGTCCCAGGCGCGGAACCCCGGGAGCCAATTCGTGGTCGGACCCTTGCCGACGTGGATCTTCGGGCTGGATCTCGCCACAGCGGCGAGCGCCGCGCCGGGACTCTACGCGGCCCATGTTCTTGGGCGGATCCTTGACGCTGCGGCGCGGTACCTCGACGATGGTGGACTCGTGGTCGACTATGCCGAGCTCCCCGGAGCACTCGACACGGTCCTCGCCCACTTCGACGTGCGACCCGACGATGACGAGCGCGCCATGATGCATGCCACAGCTGTGTGTGACGCCAAACGCCCCGGGCAAAGATTCATGCCCGATACTGCGGCCAAGCGAGTCGAGGCGGACTGCGGGCTCCGGGCTGCCGCCGAGGCGGTGCGTCCCGCCTACGAGCGACTCCTCGCCGCCCGGGACCGTTGCCGAGAGGTGTCGATCCGGTGACCGGTCAGGTGTTCAGGCGAGACACCTTCGCCGAAGCCGTCGGTTCGACCTTTGTCGTCGACTCGGAAAGCTCCTCACTCGAGCTCGTCCTCGATCGTCTCGAGGATGGCCCGTCGACACCGGGGTTCGAGCAGTACGCCTTGCACTTTCTCGGCCCCGCCGACCCGCTGCTCGCCCAGCGAAGCTTCCGGCTCAACCACGAAGAAATGGGTAGTCTGGACATCTTCTTGGTGCCGATCGGTCAGGTGGGTGGACGGATCGAGTATCAAGCCTGTTTCAATCATCGAGTAGCAAGCGAATAAGGGGAAGGACGACACCGATGGCGCATCCCTATGTGGGCGAGATCACCCTGTTCGGCGGGAACTTCAATCCGAGTGGATGGGCGCTGTGTCAGGGCCAGCTCCTCCAGATATCCCAGAACGACACGCTCTTCAATTTGATCGGTACGACATATGGCGGTGACGGGCAGACCACATTCGCCCTGCCTGACCTCCAAGGACGGGTGCCAGTTCATGCCGGCAGCAATGGCCAGAACTCCTACGTCCTGGCAGAGATGGGGGGGGGCGAGACCGTCACCCTCACCAAGCAACAGCTTCCGGCCCACACGCACGCGCTTCCCGTGACCGACACGGCCGCCACCGGGGGGGCACCTGCCGGCGCCATCCCGGCTGCCTGGAGCACGAGCCAGTACAGCGACACTGCACCGAACGGATCGATGGGCCCGGCTGTGCAAGCTGCAGGCGGTGATCAGCCACACGACAACATGATGCCGGTCCTCGGTCTGAACTTCATCATCTCCCTTTTCGGCGTCTTCCCCTCCCAAACCTGACGCCCCGGGACCAAGGAAAGGAATCGGATGCCGACTACGCCGTATCTGGGACAGATCATGATGGTGTCGTTCAACTTCGCGCCCAAGGGCTGGGCGCTGTGCAATGGGCAGCTGATGCCGATCAACCAGAACCAGGCGCTGTTCTCGATCCTCGGAACCACCTACGGCGGGAACGGGCAGACCACGTTTGCCCTCCCCAACCTGCAGGGCCGCGCCCCGATCCACTTTGGCAACGGCTTCACGCTGGGGCAGTTAGGAGGAGAAGATGCTCACACGCTCACCCTGTCCGAGCTCCCGAGCCACGGGCACGGCGTGACCGCAAGCAGCAACCTCGCCGACACGGCAAGCCCCATCGGTGCGTTCCTGGCCAGCAGCGGCAATACGAACTTCGGCGCGCCCGGCACGGCCAACGGCGCGCTCTCACCCCAGGCGGTGACCGTCGACGGGGGCAGCCAGCCCCACGAGAACCGGTCCCCCTTTACCGTCATCAATTTCGTCATCGCCCTCCAGGGCATCTTTCCGACCCGCAGTTGATCCAGTCACCCAGGAGCCATCGCCATGAGCCAACCATTTGTCGCCGAGATCAGGATCTTCGCTGGGAACTTCGCCATCAAGGGGCACGCCTTCTGCGACGGCCAGTTAATGCCGATCTCCCAGAACACGGCACTGTTCTCCCTGCTTGGCACCACCTACGGCGGCGACGGCAAGTCCACATTTGCACTTCCCAACCTGCAAGGAAGCGCACCGATGCAGCAGGGCCAGGGGCCCGGCCTCAGTTCCCGGTCGCTCGGAGAGTCAGCTGGGGAACAAAGCGTGACCGTCCTGGCGAGTGAGATGGCGCCCCACCACCACACCCTGCAGGCGACCACAACAGTGGGCGACCATGCAACACCGTCGAACAATGTCCTCGGCGAAGCCAAGAAGCAGAAATTCATTACCAAGACTTACGCGACAACGGCCGGGACCGCGCCATTGACAGGGGCCACACTCGCACCGACCGGCGGAAGCTCCCCCCACAACAACATGCCCCCGTACCTCACCCTGAATTTCCTGATCGCACTCCAGGGTGTGTTTCCAGCCCGGTCGTAGGCCTCGTCATTGCTCGGACTCCCTCCTGGCGCGACCGGCCGTGACGGGTGCCAGACCGTTGGCGGCCGCCGATTCGATGACGAATGTCCCGCAGATCCTACCAACGCACAATCGTCGCACCCGACTTCGACAAGAGGACCACTGATGACCGATGTGACGATGGTGCGACAAGGACGGGTACGGCGGTTGACCGGAAGGATGATGGCGGCCGGCATACTCAGCGGCGCCAGCCTGTGCGTCACCATGGCGGCCGGCATCGGCGTCGACCCGGCCTCGGCCTCGCCGACCTTCACGGTGACCACCACCATCGATGAATCGAATACCGGGGGAGCCTCGTGCGTCAGCGCCCACGGGTGCAGCCTGCGCGCCGCGGTCGAAGCCGCGGACACCAACGGGGGCGGCACCATCGAACTGCAATCGGCTCAAACCTACACACTCACCAGCGCCCTAGGGACTCTCAATCTCGGTGTAAATCCCGGCGAGTCGTACACGGTCAACGGCAACGGCTCGACAGTGTCGGCCCAACAACCAGGGAGCTGCCCGGCGACGCCGGGAACGTGCTTTGGCGTCTTCAGTCTCGATGCCACCACTGCCGGTACGCAGAGTTACTCAGTGAGCAACCTCACAACCTCGGGTGGCGAGGTCAACTCCATCGGTGGGGCAGGGTTCCTGGCCGGAGGCACCGGTGATTCATATATCTTCACTGGCGACACCTTCACCGGCAACCAGATCATCTCCCCGGTGGGCGGCGAGGCCGACGGTGCCGGGCTCTCCATCGGCGCCGCGGCGACCGCCGTCGTCACGAACTGCACCTTCAGCAACAACACGACGACGTCGGGGAGTAACGGGGCCAGCGGCGGCGGGCTGTTCCTGGGGGCCCTCGACGGCAATGCCATGACCGCGTCCGTTGTCGGGTCGATGTTCTCCGGCAACACGGTCGACAATCCGAGCGGCGGCGGCGGTGGTATCTACGCCTCGGCGCAAGCAACGGCGAGCACCTTCACGGTCACCGGCTCGAACTTCACCGCCAACCAGGCGACAAGTGGGGGCGGTGTGGCCGACGGTGGTGGCGCAATATTGGTGGACGGCACTGGCACCCTGAACGCCTACTCCGACAACTTCCTCACCAATGGCGTCACCGCCTCCGGAGATGGCGGGGCGGTCAATGTCGTCAGTGGCAACGCCACCCTCGCCGGAAATCGCTTCCACGCCAACACGGCGTCGGTCAGTACCGGTACGACGGTCTCGGCCGATGCCGCGAACTCACCGGTCGTCTCGGCCGATGACAACTGGTGGTCCTCGAATACGGGACCCTCGATTGCCGACCTGAACGGAGTGACCGTCACGCATTACCTGAAACTCCGGGTGTCGTCTTCGGTCAATCCCGTCCTGAGCGCAAACAACACGACAGTCACCGCCGATCTCACCCACGACGAAGCCAACACGCTCTTCACCGCCCACTTCATCCCCGACGCCACCGCGGTCACGTTCGGCGGGAGCGCGGGAACCTACGGCGGTGGCACGGGCGGGTCGACCGTGAACGGGCAGGCGACCGACCTCATGACAGCCAGCTCCACCGGCGGCCTCTATTCCCCCGCCGGGATCACCGCCCTGGTCGATGGCGTGACCGCCCAGGCCGCCCAGACGGTGAACCACGTGCCGGCGATCACCAGTGCAAACTCGGCCGCCTTCACCATCGGTTCGCCGGGCACGTTCACCGTGACGACAACCGGCTACCCAGTGCCGGGCCTGTCCGACGGCGGCGCTACCCTCCCGAGCCCGGTGACGTTCACCGACAATGGCAATGGCACGGCCACCCTGGCCGGCACCCCGGCCAATGGGACCGTTGGTTCCTATCCCTTCACCATCACCGCCTCCAATGGGGTGTCTCCGGATGCGACCCAGAGCTTCACCCTCACGGTGGGGAAGGCCGCCCAGGCCATTAGCTTCACCGGCCCTGGAACCGG
>PNAT01000156.1 GCA_003169675.1 Acidimicrobiaceae bacterium | reverse complement strand
GCCGGAAGAATGATCGAGGCTAATACCCATCGGACATGATCACCAACGACGGCAAGGCACAGCAGGTCCCGAAGTTCCCCCTGCAGTTCGTTGGTGATTGCAGCCTGGTCCAAGTTCCCGGCCATAACCCTCCATCGTGTCATCTCTCGCTGGCGCGGCCGGCAGTGACGCTACTGGAACGTCGGCCGTGCCGCAGCGCCGGGCAATGTAGTTGTTCCAGTATAGACTAGAAATCTAACATACCGCACCCGAAGACCTCGTGAGGAGAAACATGGACACGGAAGACATTCAACGCGAGGCGCGGGCAGTCGGGGATCCGACTCGCTATCGCTTGTTCCGTTACATCGTCGACTCCGATCGACCCGTAGGAGTGGCAGAGCTGACAGCGTATGTGCAGCTGAACCACAATGCCGTGCGTCAACATCTCGCCGTGCTGAAGGAAGCTGAACTCGTCGTTGAGGAGGTCGAGATCCGTGACACTCCGGGCCGTCCTCGCTTGCTCTACCGGCTGCACCCTGAGGCGGCCGGGAAATGGGAGACATCCGGACCCTATGCGTGGCTCGCCGGCCTGCTTAGTGAAGCGGTGAAGCACAAACGCAGTTCTCGCGAGGTCGGCACTCAAGATGGCCTGCGCCGGGGGCTCGAGTATTCTGGAATCGGCGATTCCGTCGATGCTATGGAGCAGGAGCTCATCCGAAGTGGCTTCCGCCCGACCCGGAGTGAGCGAGGTCGCCAAGTCGACTTCGTACTCGGTCGCTGTCCGTTTGCGGAGGTTGCCGCCGGTAACCCCGATACGGTTTGTCAACTGCACCTCGGTCTCGCCGAGGGTCTCGCAGAGGGTCTCGGAGGCTTGACGGTGGACCGCCTTACGGCCAAAGACCCGCACCGTGCGGGCTGTCGACTCGTTCTCAAGCGCGACCCGGTTGCGGCACAGGCGTGAGCCCGAACGATACCAACGGCGGGCATCGGAGGTAGGTCGTGAAGCTCGTGGTCTACGGATCGTTCAACTGTCCTTACAGCCTGCTGGCCAGCAGGCGAGCAGACCGCCTCATCGAGTTGGGCATCGCCGACGTGGAGTGGCGAGCTGTCGTCCACGAACCCGACATCGCGCTTCAGGGAGAACCGGTCGTCGGAGAGATGGCCGCACTGTTCGATCGGGAACTCGAAGAGATTCGGGGCCTACTTTGTAGCGGAGAAACGTATGAGGCGAGGCCACCGACGGTGCAGCCCAACACGACACTGGCCGTGGCAGGGTTCTCCGCAATGACGGGCGACGATGCCAATCGACTTCGAGCCCAGCTCTTTGACGCGCTCTGGGTGCAGGGTCTCGATATCGGTGACGCGCACGTTCTGCATGAGCTGGGCTGCCCGACTCCGCCGCCTTCTGCCACTGTCGAGCAATGGCGCAACGAGTGGCTCGGCTTCGATCGGCCGCTGGTGCCGATGTTGATGCTGCCCGACGACGCCATGTCGCGAGGTCTGGGCGCCCTGAAGCGACTTGCCGACTTCGCTCTCGGCGGTGCGCCCGCCTAATAACCACGTCGTTGTTCGCGGCGAGCGCAGAAACGGGAGAGGATCGAGGAGCGTCTTTTGACCACAAGCCAGGTACGTCTTCAAAGCCACTCGGCTTCGCTGGCATCGATTTGTGCCTCGAGCCGCAATCCGTCTGATCCGCTCACTCCGACGAATCACCCGCCCGCAACAAGGCGCAGTGCATCCTCTGTCGAACCGTCGTTGGGCCAGCGCAATTGCCGCGAGGAGGACGATGGCAAGTGTCAGTCGTGCCATGAGGCCACGAATGCCATTGGCCAGCAGCCGACCGCTTCCGAGGCTGAATTGTCTTTGGGGTTTGCGATCACCTTGCGGCGGAGGGCGGTCATCGCCCGGGCCTGCACCATCCCGATGACCGTCGCCACGACGAGGATTCCAGCAAGTATCACGGCGGCGCAAATGATTCTCGACCACGATGGTGGCGACCATGCGAGGGCGAGGCCCGCCGCGATGGCAATGAGTAGCGATGCCGTTCCGACAATGCCGTACCGGCGGCCGACCGCACGGAAAAATGCCACCTGAGACGACTCGTCGAGGACACCTCGCGCCGCTTTGGCGATGATGGCAAGGCAGACCATGCCGCCGACCCAGATGGACGCGGCGATCAACTCGATGGCTACCAGCGGTGCACTTGTTGCCAACATCTTGCTACTCCTTTGTGGATCGTGGTAATGATCTAGTCTAAACTAGAATAAATGGGCGGAGGGTCCGGTAACCAGACCAGGTCGCGGTAGGAACCGAAAGAGGAGTTGGACGCCATGACAATCACTCAGACCGAAGCCTTCGAGGCGATGCTCCAGCACCACGGCGCCCTCGAAGAGCACGTGAATGTCCGGGTCGCCACCCTCGTTGGGGCCGTGGAGAGGGGAATCGCCTACGAGCCGGCGGTCGCCGCACTCGTTGCCTACCTCGCGGAGGAAGTGCTTCCCCACGCGGTGGCAGAGGAACACACCATCTACCGTGTCGCCGGGGTCCGTGCCGACCTTGCCGACACGGTGAAGGAGATGACTGCCGAGCACCGTGTCCTCACCTCCGCCACCGAGTCGCTGGCCAATGCGGCAACGACCCCTGCGGCAGTCGAGCAGGCCATGCAGATCGGTACCCTCTTCACCACTCACGTCAACAAGGAGAACGATCTGCTGCTCCCAGTACTTCTGGAGGATGACGATGTCGACCTGGCACAGCTATTGGTGCAGATGCACCGCCTAACCGAAGAGGCCCAGAAGGCCCCATTCATCGAGGATGCGGCGACGCCAGATTCCGAAGCGGTGGTGTTGTCGCTACTGTTGGAGGCGGCGAATGAACTGGCTAATGCCGGTCACGGCGATCGGGCATGCAAGCTTGTCGCGTCGGCATGGGCCGCGCTGCGGACCCCCAGACCGGCGCTCGCCGTCAGGACCACGGCAAGCCTGCACCGGCTCGTGAGGCTGGTGACCAGTGAGCCGGTCGCGTTCCACTCGCCGGAGAAGGGCAGTGGCGCTGCTGCGGATCGTGAGCTCGACGTGCGCCATCTGGCGCCGGCACAGCGCCACGAGATGATCTTCGCCGCGTACCATGGACTCGCTCCCGAAACCGGCTACGTGCTCGTCAACGACCACGATCCCAAGCCGCTCCGCTACCAGTTCGAGGCCGAACACGCTGGCGAGTTCACCTGGGACGCGGTCGAGTCCGGACCTGAGGTGTGGCGGGTGCGCATAGGAAGGCCGTCGCCCGACGGTGCAGCCCCGGGCGGATCCAACGTGTCCGAAGGTTCAGGGGAACAGGAGTTGGACGTGCGCGTCCTTCCCCACGGACAGCGCCACGATGTGATCTTCGCCACCTATGGCAACCTTTCGCCCGGGGAAGGATTCGTCCTCGTCAACGATCACGATCCCCAGCCGCTCCGCTATCAGTTCGAGGCCGAGTATTTGGGTAATTTCACCTGGGACTATCTAGAATCCGGACCTGAGATGTGGCGGGTGCGCATCGGAAGGCCCCTCATTCGAGCGGCAGGCTGACCGCGGCAACCCTGCGGACGCATGAGGGTGGGGACCCAGCGCTGTGCCATGCGATCTACGGAGTGAAACATCGACGTAGGCTGGTTCTGCATGAGGACGCGACCCGGAGCCGAGGCCGCGGCGTGGCCGTCGGAGGATCGTCGAACGTAGATCCGCTGTCGACCACAGGACCCCAATCTCCCAAGTGCCTTTGCGAGGTCCCCCGGATCCTCGCTCCGGGCAGAGAGATCAGGGAGCCGTCCGCTCCTCCGCGCTGACGAGGGGGTCGGCGCCCGAGGCAGACAGCAGTCGAATGGGTGTCGCAGAGAGGTTCGCGGCAACGCAGAGCCCAGTGGCGATGAAGAGGCCCCCTCCAATTGCGATGGCGATCGCAATGGACGCGGCCAAACCCAGGCAGACGGCGGCAACACCTGCGGTCACGAGCCCGTAGACAATGGCGGCCCAACGATGGTCATAGAGATCGGCGAACATGAGCGGCGTCCCGTCCGCCTTCTTCGCGACACCACGCCCGCGAAGCGCTGACCACAGGATGAAAGGAACGACCTTGTGCGCGTGGCCCACCAGGGCAATGAGCAGCCAACCACTGAAGGCCGCCACCGCTGCTGCCACCAATGCGACGCCGACATGGTGATGTCGGCCGATGATCAGCTCTGCCGCAAGAGCGAGGGCGGCACCGACGACCAACCAGACTGCCGACGTGATCACGAACAGCAAGTGCAGATCGGCCTTACGTCGGCGATACCGGATGTGCATCATCAAGGAGTAGAGGTGCGCACCGAGCCCGACTGCCAGGATCGTCGCCCCGCACCACGCGAGCCACACCACGCCGAAGAGCAGCCCGGGCGAAAGCAGGAGTACCCCGCTCGGAACTGCCCATACGGCAAGCCACGCCGAACGGCGTCGACCCGGAACATGGGCGAGGAGGAACATCGGCCAGAGCTTCTCCGACACGCTGACGTAGGCGAGTCCCAACCAGGCAAACAGCCCGACGCTGGCGTGGGCCAGAACCACATGCCCGGTGAGGTCGAACCAGTTTCCCTGACGGTCGATGACGTAGACGACCCCGAAACAGGCAGTCACCACGAGTCCGGCGATGGCAAAACGCAGGCCTGTTACCGGGGCCCCTTTGCCCTGCACCGACAATGGTGCGGCAATATTGACCACAAACAAGGTCACAGCCAACGCGGCGAACGCCCCTCCGGTCTCGACAACGTGCTCCTGCTGGGTGGCAAAGCCGAATGGCAGCAACCACGCACCAGCCAGCCAGGTCAGGAATGTGGCGCGGGAAAGCCGCACCGAGCGCAACGGCCGTTGGGTGATCACCGGTGTGAACTGATGGAGCGCGCCGAGTACCCCCATCGAGAGGGTCGCCAGCATGCCGAAATGGGCCGCTGCGACCACCTGGTCGTCGGTGGGGTCCACGACCCCGTAGGCCCGTGACCAGATCAAGGCAGCGCCACACGCCACCAGCCCGAGGGACGCAGCGGCGAGAAAACTCAGCGGCACTGAAGGCGGTGGGATCCCGCTCGGGAGCCCGGCCGGACGTCCCTTCCACGCTCCCGCGCTCGGTGCCGGGGGCACAGCCTCAGAGGCCATGATGGCAACCGTTGGCTAGTTCGGTAGCCATGGCCGCGGCCATGGTCACCACGGTCATTGTCGGATCGAGCAGATTAGGAGCGATCTCCGAGCCCAGCGTGCGTTCGCCGAACTCTTCGCATACCGCTTGCCACAAGCCCAACGCACCGCGGTCGTCGACGCCGAGGTCGGCCATGGTGGCGGTGCCCGAGTCGTCCCCGTCAGGCGGATCGAGCAGCACTTGGAGCAACGCCATGACAGTGTCGGCGTCGATGTCTTGGATGATCTGGTGCGTTTCACCGGGCATGTCCATGTTCTCCACGACCGAGATGACCTCTGACACTGATCATGGTATAACTCTAGTAATAAATAGAACAACTACAGCAATCGTGATCGTTTGCCGCAGGAGGATTGTCATGGCCACCATCGACGCCCGTCCGCTCATCGCCGCAGGTGACGAGCCGTTCGACCTGATCATGGCCACGGTGGCGGCCCTCGACGAGCACGAGGAGCTCGTCGTCCTGGCGCCCTTCGAACCAGTTCCGCTCGAAGGCGTCCTCGGCGCACAGGGCTTCTCCTACGAGGCCGTCGAGATTGGCGTCGGCGACTGGCAGGTCACCTTTCGGAGGCAGTCATGAGTGCTGGGGACGAGGTGAGAGGGCCGGCCTCGATTGGGATGGACCGGGCAGAGATCCCAGCGAACAGCGCCATCGACGTGGCGTGGAGCGCGCTCCGCTCCGTCTATGACCCTGAGCTCTACCTTGACGTGGTGTCCCTGGGTCTGGTCTATGACGTGCGTGAGGAGGACGGGACCATTGTTGTCGAGATGACCCTCACTACGCCTGGGTGTCCGGCTTCGGAGAGCCTTCCGGAGATGGCACGGGCCGCGATCTCCCAGTCCGTCGGGAACCCGACCGCTGTCGACGTGCGCATCGTTTGGGACCCGCCCTGGAGTCCCGCGTTGATAGATGCAGAAGCGGCAGCGGCGCTTGGATTTCGGGTTCGGTAATGACGGTAATGACAAGGTGCTCTCGAGCCTCAACGCCGGGAGCGCATCCATTGTTGGTGCACTGTGACCTGATTGCCTCATCCGAGTGGATCGGGAACCAGTGGGTGTGGTGAAGCGCGACGTCGAAATTGTCCGCGTCTACGACGACCCGGGGCGCCAGCGCAACGAGTATCGAGTGCTCGTCGACCGGCTATGGCCCCGTGGGCAATCGAAGGGCGCGGTTGATCACGATGAATGGGTCAAGGACGCCACGCCCAGCACCGAGTTGCGCCAGTGGTATGGACACGAACCGAAACGCTTCTCGGGGTTCGCCCGGCGCTACCGGGCCGAGCTCGCGCTGCCACCGGGGTCGGGGGCCGTATCGCAGCTTCGGGAGACGAGCGAGACACGACGACTCGTCCTCCTCACCGCAACGCGGGACATCGAGCACTCCGGAGCGACGGTGCTGTGCGACGTCATCGTGGGTGCGGATGGAA
Organism: Acidimicrobiaceae bacterium; assembly: GCA_003169675.1. Taxonomy (GTDB): domain Bacteria; phylum Actinomycetota; class Acidimicrobiia; order Acidimicrobiales; family RAAP-2; genus Bog-473. The sequence goes on along the minus strand of PNAT01000156.1, from coordinate 3,422 downwards.
CGTAAGCCATCAGGGAGACGTGCACCCTCGGCTGGCCGTGTGCCGTGGAATGCCCTGGCCTCGGCCAACTGCTGCGACGCCAACATCCCAAGGGAGACCAGATGAGGACAGCTGTTCACGGAATGCCCCGCATCGGACGAGACCGCGCCCTCAAATGGGCGCTCGAAGGCTTCTGGGCCGGAACAGTGTCGGCTGCCGACCTCGACGAGGTGGCGGCATCGATCCGCCGGCACAACTGGCAGAGCATGGTTGCCGCCAACGTGGACTTCGTCCCCTCGAACGACTTCTCCCTCTACGACCACGTGCTCGATGCTGCGGTCATGGTGGGTGCCATCCCGGCCCGGTTCGCCCTCGTTGGAAGGACAAGCGACCGTGAGCGCTACTTCGCCATGGCGAGAGGAGGCGAAGTCGATGGGAAGACTGTCGCCCCCCTCGACCTGACCAAGTGGTTCGATACCAACTACCACCATCTGGTGCCCGAACTCCGCTCCGACGTCGTGTTCGCCCCCGATGCGACGAAGGCAATTGGGGAGTTGGCCGAAGCCTCCGGACTCGGCATCCACACCATCCCGGTCCTCCTCGGTCCACTGACCCTGGTACTGCGGAGCACCCCAGTACACCCAGGGGTTGACATGTTGGGACTGCTCGATCCCCTTGTCGACGTTTACATCGAGGTGTTGTCCCAGCTCCAGCGGGGTGGCGCTACGTGGGTTCGGATCGACGAGCCTGCAGCGGTCGAGGAGCGCGACCCCGACGAACTGGCGGCACTGCGCCGCGTCTACCGACGGCTCGGCGACCACTCGGATCGGCCGAAGATCGCTCTGTCGACGTACTTCGGTCATGTGGGATCCGCCATGGAAGATGTGGGTGAACTCCCAGTGGAGGCGGTAGGCCTCGACTTCTGTCGAGGTAGAGAGAACCTCCACTTGCTGCAGTCCTCGGGTGGCCTCGGAGACAAGGTGGTCTTTGCCGGTGTGGTGGACGGTCGAAACATCTGGGCCAACGATCTGCACGCCAGTCTCGATTTGCTCGACCAGCTCACGGACCTCGCCACGGAAGTTGTCGTCTCCACGTCGTGCTCGCTGCTGCACGTACCCCAGGGGTCCGCCTCCGCCGAGAACCTCGACGAAGAGGTATGTCCCTGGCTGGCGTTCGCCGACGAGAAACTGGACGAGCTGGCCGTACTGGCCCGGGGGGTCACGAACGGTCGCGACGCCATTGCCGACGAGCTCGACGCCAATCAAGACGTCTTTGCCGCCAGGCGGGACTCGCCGCGCGTGACTGACGAGGTGATCCGACAGCGTGTCGAATCCTTTGCCGGAATTGATCCCCGCCGGGCCCAGGCTGCCCGCGAACGGGCGGCGACCCAGCGGGCAGAATTGGCGCTCCCTGTCTTGCCGACGACCACGATCGGGTCGTTTCCCCAGACGCCCGAACTTCGACGGGCCCGGGCATCTTGGCGCGCCGGGCACCTCGATGATGCCGGTTACGACGCCTCGCTGCGGGCCGAGATTGATCATGTGCTGGCCGTCCAAGAGGAGATCGGGCTCGATGTCCTCGTTCACGGGGAGCCCGAGCGCGACGACATGGTTCGCTACTTCGCCGAGCAGCTCACCGGATTCGTGATCCCCGACGGAGGATGGGTCCAGTCCTACGGGTCACGATGCGTGCGACCGCCGGTGCTGTTCGGCGACGTAGCACGCCGTGGCCCGATGACGGTGGACTGGGCTCGCTACGCCCAGTCGCGTACATCGAAGTCGGTCAAGGGCATGCTCACCGGACCGATCACCATGCTGCGGTGGTCCTTCGTGCGAGATGACCAGCCTGAGCGCGATACCGCGGACCAACTGGCACTGGCGATGCGCGACGAGCTCGTTGATCTCCAGGNNNTGGGCCACTCGGGCCTTCCGACTGGTCACCTCCGCAGCGGCCGAGGGAACGCAGGTGCACACCCATATGTGTTATGCGGAGCTGGGCGACATCGTCGACGTGCTGGACGAGCTAGACGTGGACGTCCTGTCGTTCGAGGCGGCACGTTCCGACATGGCAGTCGTCGACGTATTGCAGCGCGCCTCGTATCAAGGCGGGGCGGGACCGGGCACCTACGACGTGCATTCACCGTTGGTCCCCGAGGTCGCCCCGCTCGAGGGGCTGCTTCGCCGGGCCCTCAAGGGTCTCGGGCCCGACCGGTTGTGGGTGAATCCTGATTGTGGGCTCAAGACCCGTCGTTATGACCAGGTCATCCCGGCGCTCGACCACATGGTGGCGGCGGCTCGCAGTTTGCGGGCAGAGGTGGCCTCCGGTGAGGTGTCGCCCGATGCCGACGCCGATGCCGCCAGGACCAAAGCGTCACCTGGCCGATAACCGATGAGAGCGGACGAGTTCGCCCAACGGTGGCTCGGTCCTGACCGGGGCCGGATATGGGAGGTGGCGACGGTGGTCCGGGTTCGTCCCGACGGCTCCGACGCCACCACGCTGCGACTGGAGCTTGCAGAGCCGGCGCACTTCATAGCCGGGCAGTACTACCTGGTGCGCATGTGAGTCGACGTAGCACCCGGGGTCCTCGAGCAGGCTGTGGGGCTCAACAACTTCGGTTGGACCCTGTGGGTTCAACAACTTCGGTTGGACCCTGTAGGGTCCATTTATTCGTTCAGTGCCCTGACCTGGAGTTTCACAGGGCGCCAGCGTGTGGGTACGACCATCGGTGAGACGGGAGGATCGAGGCCTCGTCGAGGTGCGTACCTCTGGTGCCACCGCACCGCGTCTTTCTCGAGAAGCCGCAGGTCAATCGGCGCATCGAGTATTTGGACCCAACACGATGGTGCATTGATCCCAGCGGTGCGGAGCGGCTGCAGGCCATGGGCCATCCTCCGCCGCCATCCCCAGGTTCCGGAGATTAGTGAGAATTCATTCAACCCATGGCTAGTCGTGGGTTGAATGTGCCCGGCTCCAACCGAGGAACTGGCAGATCAGCGGGCCGATTGGATCACCGTCTTCCCCTTGCACCCATCCGAGATGTCGACCGCCCCTCTGTGCGTCTCACCTCGGAGAGGACCACCGGACAGGCCCGACGACGCTCCGGCCGGCGCCGAGCACCCCGGTGGGCTACCTGGCCTTGGCCGACGCCTGGTTTGAGACCGGACCGGTACCCACGCGGTTGGTTGCGGCCACGTTGTAGTAATAGGTCGTGCCCCTCTTCGTGCCTGTGTCCGTGTAGCTGCAGGTGCTCGTAGTGCAGATGATGGTGAGGTAAGACGTCTCTTGGCCCGAACGGGTACTTCGGTTGAGCATGTACCCGGTGATGGCGGCGCCACCGTTGGCAGCCGGCGCCGCCCAGTTCAGGTTCACGCCCTTGGAGGTCGCCTGGTGGGCGGTGAGGTTCTGGGGTGCTCCCGGCTTGGTCGCCGGGGTGGCAGAGGCCT
>PNAT01000053.1 GCA_003169675.1 Acidimicrobiaceae bacterium | reverse complement strand
GCACACCCCGGCCGACGTCCACTACGGACGGGCCGAGAAGATCCGGGACCAACGTGGTGCCGTCCTCCTCGAGGCTTACGCCGAGCACCCCGAACGGTTCGTCCGCAAGATCCCGACTCCACCGTCCCTCCCAACCTCCGCGTGGATCAACCAACCGAAGGAGGATGGCACCGACTCACTGAATTGATGAAGAACCTGTCTCAAAAAGGTTGACACGCGCCGAACAGAGAGAGGAGCGCATAGGTGGACGCCACGAATATTCGGACGTCGTTCGAGGGCCTGGGCGAGGTTGAGTTCCGCTCCCTCGCCAAGTTCAACGACGGCGAAGTCGGAATCTTTTGGTCATCGAGCGGGATATCTCCGTGGGAACGGCATCCCCGAGATGAGGAGTTGCTGCATGTCATCGAAGGGCAGGTAGAGATCGAAGTCCTCACGGAAGGAGGCCCCGTTGTCACTTTTGTGGCCGAAGGGTCGATCTTCGTTGTCCCGCGGAACCACTGGCATCGCCACCGCCACGTTGGGTTGGTCAAGGAGCTGTACCTGACGCCGGGACCAACGGATACCTCCTTCGCGGACGATCCGAGGGCGGACACGTAGCCCGGGCCGTCGCGATCCCGGCGAACTGAGGCACGAAGCCCGTCCGAACTCGTCGCCTTTCATCGGGTCTGAAAATGAGTGCAACGATGAGGTCGTGGCAAGAGCCAGATGTTGCATGGTGATCGGGAGTCTTGCCCTGCTCTGCGCCGCTTGCAGCACCGGAACAAGGCCATCAGCTGCTCCAGGATCACCAACCGAAATGGGTACCGCTGGCTTACGGGCTGCGGCAATGGCTTGGTCCCGCGCGTTTATGACCGGGAGCGTGGCCGACATCCGAAATATTGAGGGTGGACCGTGCCACTCGATTCCCAAGGCCGTCACCAGTTCCGCACTTGAGGTCTACCTCACGAGAGTACGGGCGGCAATGGCACATTACTTTGGTATGCCCCTCGGCTCGATTCGGATCACGGACATCAAGGTCCGAAACGTCACGGCGAGCACCGGTGATGCCGAGGTTCAGTACGCATTGCCAGCTTCGGTAGTTGGGAACGACAACTGGGTTTCGTACGGATATCTGGGTGGGCAATGGAAAATGACCAGCTGTCGCCCTCCCATTGGCGGCGAGTCCACTTCCACTTCGGGAATGACGGCGCCGGGGTCCTCGTGCACAGCGATCGGTGCGCCTAATGGTGCGGGCGTCAGGGGATACGACACCAATGGAAGCGTGACTATTGTCCCCTAACTGGGCATCACCCAAGGCCGGCGTTCTCAGGCTGGCGTCTTTGGATGCCAGCGAGGAACGCGACCGTCTGGCAGCGCGATCTCTAGCCCAGGAACGTTCGAGGTTGTTCGACCAGCAAGCCGAGGCCTACGACCGGTTCCGGCCGACCTATCCCGATCCGGTGATCGATGAGCTGCTCGGTCCGGAGCCTGCGGGCCTGGAGGTTCTCGACGTGGGTTGTGGCACCGGGATCGCTTCAAGGCAAATGGCCCAGCGCGGCGTCAAGGTGCTGGGGGTGGAACTCGCTCCACGAATGGCGGAGATCGCCCGCGGCCATGGGATTGAAGTAGAGGTTGCTGCCTTCGAAGGCTGGGACGCTGCGGGTCGCACTTTCGACCGGGTGACTTCGGCGCAGGCCTGGCACTGGCTCGACTTGCCTATTGCCACCGCGAAGGCGGCCACTGTTCTGCGGCCGGGGGGCAGACTTGGTCTGATCTGGAACGCGGGTTGTCATCCCGATGATCTGGCCGATGCTCTCGAGGAGGTGTACGCGAGTGCCGTGCCGCGCGGCGGCCACCGTCTGTTCCGGGGGTATGCGGCCAATCGGTCATCCGACGTGAAGACCGGCCTCGGCTCGGAGATCGACGCCCTCTCAGCGGTGCCCGACTTCGGTGCGCCGACAGAGAAGTGGTTCCCATGGACGCGGGCCTACCAGCGGGATGAGTGGCTGGACCAGCTTGTCTCACGGAGCGACCACGCCGCCCTCGAACCAGCGGTCCGAGACCGCCTGTTCGAAGCCATCGGCGCGGCCATCGACGATCAGGGCGGCTCGTTCGTCATGAACTTCGAGACCGTCCTGATCACCGCGACTCGGCTGGGATAGCCCCGGGACCGGCGGTCAGCGGCAACATGGCACTGTGCCGGCGCACGGGGACACCCTGAGGCGTCGTCGTCAGTGAGTTTATGGGGGCACTTTTCGCGCTCCAGATCCACCGAATTGGCCGACGCTCGGGCTGCTTAGGTATCGATCGGGCGACTGGCCCTATGGTGCCCACTCCACCGCTAAAAGGAGTTAGCAAAAGTCCTGAGAACTCCAGAAAGGTGTCATTTACCCGGCCTTCCTGGGCACCCTGTGCGCGGCGGTCTGACCTCCTTTCTCGATGGAGGGACCGCGAGGCCTGGTTCAGGCTCCGCAAGTCCTTGGGCGGCGTCGCCCCTGAGGGATGAACCCGGCAGCGCGGCGGCCCCTGGAGGGGGCCGGCTTCAGCGGTTCGCGATTCGCGACTCGCCACTTGCAACGCACCTGACGTCTTGGCATGGGAAGGTCAGCACCTCATCGATGACCCTGTGATGTCGTAAGATCAGAGGGGAGGAATCGGGGGTGCCGAACTTCGGACCCTGGAGGGGGATGATGAACGTGGGCACAATTGCCCCGGCTCCAAGGGCCTGGCCACGCAATGGGCACTGGGGTGGTCTTCCATCTTGTGCGCGCCTCTACTTGGGCGCGCTCTTCACGGTTGCGGCGGTCTGCGTCCTCGTTACCTGGGCATGGCCGGCTCCCGTGCATTCCGTGGAGCCGTTCGCGATGACGTCCGCCATTCTGGGATGCACCGCGGCGCTGGCCGTGTTTATGGGACAGCAGAGCCGGGGTCAGCGCACCGGGGGACGCCGGTCCTCTCTCACCATCGATGCAGGGAGCGTCTTCTTGTTTGCCGCGGTGTTGTTGCTACCGCCGCGCTGGGCTCTCATCCCCATCGCCTTCTGGGGTATCGCAGGCTGGGTCTGCCATCGGAGCGCGTGGTACAAGGCGTTCTTCAATTTGGCGCTCTACGTCGTCGGCATGCTCGCAGTGGCAGCAATCGCGCATGGCGTGCTCTACTCGTTGCTCAAACCGGACGCCCAACCAGGGCGATTTACCCTTGTCATCGCCGGCGGCGCGCTCACGTGGGCCGTCATCGACGCGGCCGCCATGGCAGCGATCTTGTACCTGACCACCGGAGTCTTCGACGATCGTGTGTTCTGGCCCGATCCCGCGGAGGACGCGGCCCTGGCCACCCTCGGGGGAATCGTCGCGGCCCTCTACTCGGTGTCATGGTGGTGGGCCCTGCTTGCAGCGGGGGCGGGTTGCGTGGCTGTTCTCGAGGTCAACGGTGAAAGCCACCGGGCGCGGAGCTTGACGGACCCGAAGACCGGGCTCGTCAATACAGCCGGGCTGCGCGAGACACTCGGACGCGAGCTCGCCCGCGCCCGACGTGGCGCCGAAGGGGTGTCCATCGCAGTTTTGGATCTAGACCACTTCCGACGCGTCAACGAGATCTACCACCACCAGGGGGGCGACCTCGCACTTGTGCAGTTCGGGAACCTGCTCCGTGACACTGCACGTGAGCAGGATGTGGTGGCTCGCTGGGGTGGTGATGAGATGGTGTGGCTAATGCCCGGCGTATCGCTCACTGGAGCGTGCGCGGCCGCCGAGAGGTTCCGGTCCTTGGTTGCCGACCGTGCCTTCGACCTCGGCGGAGAACCGGCAAACCTCTCGGTGTCCATCGGAGTGGCGTCGTGGGAGGAAGGCATGACCGAGGAAGAGTTCCTCCGACGGGCCGACGAGGAAGTCTTTGCGGCGAAGGCAGCCGGCCGCAACAGGGTTGAGCCCCGCGAGGCTCGGTGGCTGGCGAGCAAGCCACCGGCGTAGCCCCATTCCCGTAGCGCCGCTGTAGAGCGACTGGCCGTGGGGCACTGTAGCGAAGTGCGACTCTGCCCCACTCCGTGCGGTTCGGCGTGAGGGACTGCTCAGATAGGGCTGATCCCGGACAGGGGCACAGTTGTAAGCACGTCTGGCCGCCGTGTCCCCGACCCGGCGAACGGGGCGACCTAGCAAGTAAGAGATCGGTCGGGATATGGGGACACATTCGAGAAGCCGGTTTGAGCAAGCAGTGAGATGATTGGGCTGGGCCCTGACGTGGATGAGGGGTGCTCGGCTGGCTTGCCTAATCGACACCAGGGGCACGGCGGAGCAAGGATGAGCGCCGTGGGCGACTCGTCAAACGCCGAGAGAGTCGTGCGGCAGTTCATGGCAACGTGCACGCAAGCCTGGCCCACAGGTGACACCACCTCCCTCGGCCGCTTCTTCAGCGAAGACGCCGAGTACCACAACGGACCGCTGAAGCCAGTCAAGGGTCAGGATGCCATCGTGGCCTCACTCACCGAAATGATGGCGCTGGGAGGCGAGGTGGAGGCCGACATTCGCCACCTCGTTGCAGATGGCCCCGTTGTGATGACCGAACGAGTTGACTACGTGAGGTTGGGCGACAAGTTGGCCTCTTTGAGGATTGCCGGTGTCTTTGAGGTTGACGGTGGCGTCATCACCGCCTGGCGGGACTACTTCGACGGCAACGAGTTCGGGGCGCAGCTTCAGGCTTGACCCTGCTCCCCCGGAATACTCGTGAGCGGGTGACCACATCCCGGGTTCGGAGGCAGGTGACGATTGACCTACGAGCTGCGCCCGCCACGACGCCCGGCCTGATTTGCGATTCGGATGCCCAAAGACAATGTGAGCACGACGAAGCCCAACTCGCCATCGCCCTCCCGCCGTCCCACGCCGAACGCCGTCCCGAGACTTACGGCCGTCTGTTCCACGGTGTCGACGGCTCTGCCCAGATCATGGATCAGATCATCCGAGCAGAAGTCGGCTGGCATCGCGTGATTCGTGTTCGCCCACTTCGCCAGCTGATTGACATTGTTGGCCAACCTGACCAACACGATCCGCGCCCTCTGCATCTCGTTGCGCCCGGCTCCGCTCTACAGACAGCCGTGCCGACCCCGAGAGCGCCGCCTCGATGAGGAAACGCTGAGCCGACCGGCGGTGCTTGACCGCTCGGCGTCGGATCTTGCGGTCTTCCTCCTCGGTCACACGGACGTAGATCACCCGGGTCCGGCCACCCGGAGTCCGCCTCATCGGAGCCATCCTCTCGGCAGGTGTACTCTTGGCCTTCTCGTCTGGCTCGTCCACGGGCTTCATTTCGCCCAGCGCAGCGACGCCGAGGGAACCTCGGGGATTCCTCCGGGGCAAGGCCAACGGCAGCGCCCCTCACGGCCTCCCACCCGCTCCCCGACGCCACGGTCCCACCTGGTCGCAGTTCCTCCAAGTCCAGGCCAAGGGCATAGTAGCGACCGACTTCTTCCACGTCGACACGGTCCTGCTCCGCCGCTACTACGTGCTGTTCGTGATCGAGGTGGATCGACGCGTCGTTCACTTCCTCGTTGTCACCGCCAATCCGAATGGCCCATGGGTAACCCAGGTGGCCCGCAACTTCACCTCGGACCTCGAGGATGTCAACAGGCGCTTCCGGTTCCTCATACGCGACCGGGACGCCAAGTTCACCTCCAGCTTCGACGAGGTCTTCGCATCAATCGGCGTCAAGACCATTCGCACCCCGGTACGCTCACCTCGTGCGAACGCCTTCGCCGAGCGGTTTGTCGGCACCGCGCGGGAGGACTGCCTCGACCATTTGCTCGTCGTCTCTCGGCGACATCTCGAGTCGCTGCTCGCCGAGTACGTCCGGCACTACAACGAGGCTCGTCCGCATCGCGGCCTACAACTCGCCCAGCCGATCCCACGGGACGAGACTCCACGGGCCGACAACCCAATCCATCGCCGCGACGTGCTGGGCGTGGTCATCCACGAGTACGGGCGGGCTACCTGATCACTCGCAGCCCACATCGGCGACTACGAATCCAGCCTCTGGCTTTCCACAATGCGATGGCTCCGCTCTCCCAGCGGTGAACTGCTTTCATGATTCGCCCGCCAACCCATTCGCTGACCCCACCCCCCCCGTCCAGCCTTCGAGCACCTCATAGTCAGCAGTGCGTCGCGTTTTCGGACCCTTCAAGTAGTGAATGGCCTTGGTACTGCGGCAACCCGCACATGGCTCACTCTTCTTCTGCTGGGATCGAACCGACGAAGTGTTGATCAGCTCGCCACGACGACCCGAGGTTGCGTCTGGGAGTAGATCCGCTTGCCGCTGCTGTCAAGCCGGCCCGAGGCGCTGTAGGCGAACGCCGCGATGGTGTGGCGCCCGGGTGACACGGTGACCGGGACGCTGAACGTCGCACCGGACCCCTGGGTCGCCTGCAGCCACGTTGAGTCGACCTCGACCCAGACCTGCGATGCCGGCGCCTCGGCGGCAGAGTCGAAGGCATTGACGGTGACGGTGAAGTTGGTCGACACGGATGCCGTCGGCCCGGGACTGACGATCTGCACCGCCGGACCGCTGATGTTCTGGAAGTGGAAGCTGGAGTCGCCAGCGGCGCTGCCATCCAATGCCGTCGTCGCGAGCTCTGCGACTTGCACATACTCGTTCCCCGAGACCGGACAGGGAATGGCCGCGCTCCAGTTGCCGGACGAGTCGACCGTTGCCCCGAACGTGCATTGTCCACTGGACAGCGCAATGACAAGGTTGATCTGGCGACCCGGAGCGCCGGTCCCCGTGTACTGCCACCCGGTCGGGCCCGTGCCGACGTAGGCGGGAGTCGCCGTCAGGAGAGCGGAGCCGACGTTGTAGGGCGGGAGCTGTTGGCTCCCGGTCTGCACGTCGATCTGATCGCCCGGGAGGACTTCCTGATTGAGGTTGAGCCCACTGAACCCACCGGCCTTCCCCGTGGTCCCGGACACGGTTGCCACAGTCGCGCCCGACCGGACGAGCGAGACGGTCACCGGGTTGACACCCGGGGTCCCGTACCCCGAGACCTGGTCGAGGGTGTCTTGGAGGCCGACGCACGGAGTGCGGG
>PNAT01000198.1 GCA_003169675.1 Acidimicrobiaceae bacterium | reverse complement strand
TCCGTAGTGAAACGTCCGGGCTAAATGGCCCCAGTTTCAGCGTGCGGCCGGCCATGGCTCACGGGCTCGCCGCAACGGTCCGGGGCAAAGACTCAGGCGTGCTGGAGGCTGAACTCCTCGTAGAGATGCCCCAGACGGGTTCCCATATCACGGCGGTCGAAATGCCGGCGTACACGCTCGTGGGCCGCATCGACCATGGAGTCACGCCGGGCGCCGCCCGAGAGCAGGGTAAGCACGCCGCCCGCCATGGACTCAATATCGCCGAACGGGAACAGGAGGCCGGACGCGTTGTGCTCGATGGTGTCGGTATTGCCTGTCACGTCGGAGAGCACCACCGGGACGCCCGCCTTCATGGCCACGAGGGGAGTGTAGGCGGCCCCCTCGAAAAGGGATGGGAGCACGAAGACGTCCATTTGCTGAATGGCCAGGCTCGCCCGGGGCAGGAAGGGAATCTGGTGGAAGCGGTCCCCAAGGCCAGCCAGGCGGACCGCTTCGTCGACTTCGGGCTGCAGCTGGCCGGCCCCGATGAGGATGAAATGCACATCTCGCTGCACACGGGAGACATCGGCGCAGATGCGGACGAAGTCCTCGGGAGACTTCTGGGGGGCCAAGCGGGACACCGTCCCCACCAGCGGCACGTCGGCGTGGAGCTGCAACTCCTTGCGCAGGTCGAAATGGTCCAGGCCGTCGGGTGAGAGGTCGATCCCGTTGGGGGTGTAGATCACCGGCATGGGGGTCCCCCACACGGCGGCACGAGCGAAGGCGCCGCCGACGGAGCTGTGCCCATTGACCACGGGAGGCTCGAGTTCCGACACGAGCCGGCGCAATTGCATCAGGCCAGCCATGTTCTTGGGATGGATGGGATGTCGATCCTGCCGGAACCCTGGCTTGGAAATCAACCGGTATTGGAGCCCTCGAGCGGGTCCCCAAAGCTTTTGGGGAGGATTGGGGCAGCTCAAAAGTAGATTCGCTCACTCTGACCATTGCGTTGAGATTGGGAGTCAAGGGTGTTGCTCAAGGAGAAGGTCCTCGTGGGGGATGGGACTGAGGAGCATTGCTCCCCACGTGGCCACGCTGGCTCCTCGACAGCCGGGGTGAAGGAAGAGCCCGATAGAGGCCGCCCAACAGCAGAACCAGCATCGTCTATCGGGAGGCAAATTCATACGCGGCCACTTCGACTTTGGCCGCCTGCTCCCACGTGGGTGCTTCGGCAGCGCGGGCCAAGCCGGCTTTCTGGAGCGCCTGCCGCTTGTCCGCATTAAGCAAAAGCCGCTCGAGCCCTTGTGTGATGTCCTCGACCGTGGGGGTGGCACACCATTCGGCAGCGGGCCCCAGAACCTCAGGAAGTGAGGCCACTCTGGCGCACACGACGGGCACACCAGAGGCGGCGGCTTCGAGTGCCGGCATCCCGAACCCCTCGTATCTTGTCGGGTAGCAGAACGCTGTGGCTCCCGCCAAGAGTGCGGACCACTCCTGGTCGTCGAGCTGGCCGGCGTGCACTATTCCGGGGGCATCCGGTGGAGCCTCCGAGCCCACCACGACAAGCATGGGATTCCCAGCACGAGGGGTCAGCCGTCTCCAGGCTTCCACGGCGACCTCTAGGCCCCGCCGGCGGGTACCCCCCAGCGCGACCACGTAGGGACGATCGACGTGGAGGCGCTTGAGGATCGGCCGAAGATCGTCGACTCTGCCGGGTGAGAAGATCGGATCGACTGAGGGTGGTGCGACCACCACCCGATCCGGAGGAAGCAGGTAGGTCCTGATGATGTCTTGACGGACGAACTCGGAGATCGTTACCACCGCCTCGGACCTTCGGGCGGACGCTCGGGCTTGGAGGAGGACGGACAGTCGTCGCGCCGGTGTCATACCCTCGTGATGGTGCTCCCATGTGAGGTCGTAGATCGTGACCACCGAGCGACCCCGGTAGGCGATCGGTACCGCGTTTTGGGTTCCGTGGAACACCCCCTTGAAGCCCCGCAACCACCAGGCCACGCTGCCCTGCAGCCAGAAAGGCTCTGGAAGCTTTCCCGGAACGGGCAACCGAACCTCCTCGTAGTCACCCAGTTCAGGTGAAGGCCTCCGCTTGTCGGTCACCAGCACGACCTCGACACGCTCGGCCAGATGGGGAAGTAGGTGGGCCAGCCGGCGACCCGTACCAGTGAGCGGTCGCTCCTGCAGCCGACGAGCGTCAAGCGCCACTTTGATCATGCAAACGCTGCCACGGATCGGTACACCTCGGCATGGATGGAGGCAGACGCGGCCCACGTGAACGCTCGGGCGTGTTCCACACCGCGTTGGCGCCATTCCGCGGCGCAGGAAGGGTTGTCGAGCACCATGCGTACGGCGGCGTACATGGCCCCTACATCCCCATCGGCCACAAGGTGACCGCCGCCATCGACGACTTCGGTCACGGCGGAATTGGAGAACGCAACGACGGGGGTGCCGCAGGCCATTGCCTCGAGCGGCGTGAGACCGAAGCCCTCGTAACGGCTGGTCATCAGAAAGGCGGATGCACCCTGGTAGATCGGCACCAGGTCGGGAACCCACTGATGGATCTCGATCCGTTCCGGGTGGCGGGCTGCTCCCAATAACCTCGTGACGTCTCCCCGAGCCCAATCATGGATCCGGCCGACTACAACGAGGCGATGGGGGTACCCGGCGTCGACCAGGGCATCGAGCACAGCGAACGCCTCGCCGTAGCCCTTGCGACGGGTGAACTCGTTGACCACCAGGAGGTACGGGGGAACGCTCGGCCCCTCGAAGCCCGGGACGAACAACGGACCGACCCCGAGCCGGGCCACGTGGACTCGTGCCGGATCGAGACCGAGAACCCGGATTCCGTCGGATGCGGCGTGGTTGGAGATGGCAATGACGGCAGAGGCTTTCAGGTAGCGGGGACCGAGCCGCTTCCAACGCGTAGTCAATATCTTGGTGTCGGGCGAGGGAAGGACCAAGGGGATCACATCAAACAGGGTCTGCACCCACGGTGTCTGGACTCCTAGCGGTGCATGGAACACGGGGTTGTGGAAGACGGTGCCGTCCTCTCGTAACCGGCGCAGCTCGAGAGGCATTCTGATCGAATGTTCGATGTGCCCGACGCGTGGATGCTTGGACAGGCGACCGATCAGCGCCCTGGTGACGCGCTCGGGCAGCGTGACAGCGGACTCACACAGCGCTACGAGTTCAACATCGGGGCGCGTGGCCAATGCGCCAATCAAGTTCCGGGTATAGGTCGCCAACCCTCTACCTGCCGCGTCAGTTGAGAGCGACTGGGCATCAATGATGACACTCACCGGTTGGCCGCTGTGGTTGGCTGATGGTGGCTCCGCCGAGTGCACCTCGGTCATGTCGCGAGGGGCCGGCTCCGGCGTGACCACACGAGGACAGAACTTAGCATTGGTACCTTACCTTTCCGGCTGCCTGAACGGCCCCCGGAAAGGTAAGGTACCGTCCTTGATGGTGGTCCTTTATCCGTTGGTTACCCATCCTCCCGCCTACCGGTGACAACCACCACGAGTTCAGGACCTGGCCTAGTGGATGAGAACGCCGTGCCGAATGGAACGGTGCGCGTGTCAGTCGTTATTCCAACGTGCAACCGTTCCCAGCAGGTGATGCGCCTCTTGGATGCGCTGGCTGCACAGGACTTGGCCGAGCCGTTTGAGGTCATTGTCGTCGACGACGTATCGAAGGACGACACGCTAGAACGGCTCCGGGCTGCTGTGCCGGCCGGGCGATATTCACTGGTGATTCTGCCTTCTGCCGTCAATACGGGCCCAGGGGGAGCTCGCAATAGGGGTTGGCGCAAGGCCAGGGGCGAATTGATCGCATTCGTGGACGACGACTGCGTCCCGGATCCCGGTTGGCTGCAAGCGATTACGGGTGGCTTGGACAACGCCGACATCACGATCGGCCGAACCAGGCCTCCGAACGATCAGCTTCATCTCATCGGTCCGTTCAGCAGCTTTCTGGACATCGATCACAACCGGACGTTCTCTACTTGCAATATTGCCTACCGACGCCAAGTCCTTGAGCAATTGGATGGCTTCGACGAGGTCAGATTCGTGTGGCCCAATGGAGAGGACACTGATCTGGGACTCCGCTCGGTAAAGGCGGGCTATCGGGACACCTACGTGCCCGAGGCTCTGGTGTGGCACGACGTGGGGGCCTCGGAGTTCATGGCCTATTTCAAGCGGATTCGACGCCTGGACGGCATTGTCGCGCTGTTCGCGGCTCACCCAGAGGTTCGGGACTCCATGCACACCGGCTGGTTTCTCCGTTCGGTGGACAAGGCGGTGTGGCTGGGGTGGGCGGCGGTCCTCGGGCTCTTGGTGCGCCCCCGCATGTTCGGGATCAGGGTATATGCCATCGTTGCGGCGATCCTTTATTTATGGCAGTTCCGCAAAGCTCACGGCGACGCCCGATCGACAAAAGAGTGGATCACGTCGGTGCCGCTGGGATTCGTCGCGGACAGTTGGGCGGTCATAGTCCTGATCCGCAGCTCTGCCCGACATCGAACACTCCTTCTTTGAAGCGGAAGTCACAGTGAAGACGATTCGTTTCGTCCTTCTGCGACACTCTGTTGATCCCAATGGCGGTGGACCGGCACGAATATCGAAGTTGATGATGGAGGCAGCCGCAAAGTCTGGATCGCTGACCGCCTCGGTCTTTTCCTCCAAAGAATGGGACAGTCCATAGCCCATGTTGACCAGGAACAACGCCGTTCATCTCGGCGATAGGCCCGAAACTCCCGCTAGATGAAGTCCCACAGATGCAAACGAGGGCAATAGGCAACCGAAGACCAGACCCTTCTTGGCGTTGCCTTCGCGTAGAGACTTTCCTACGCCTCGTCGCTCTTGTCTCGCCGCTTCCCACGATCCGCTGACTGGGCAGCTCAACACTTGTCGATCCAGAGACTGCCCGGCCCACCAACAGGTGGTGTCCCCGGTTCATGTAAGCCCTTCGCGGCGAACATTTCCCCGGGGCGCAAACCGGTGAACAACTCGCGATGCCCCTGCCACACCCAGTTGTTCATCAGTCGGATGCGGTAGTTGGGGTTATCCATCAGGAAAGCCCGAAAAAAGTACACCTCGTTATAGCTCCGGCGTTCCTTCAGCCAGCCGATGGGGTACTCGAACGGCCAGTACATATCGTGGATATGGATATGGACCCCGGCCGGGATGCGGGGGAACACGTTGAACGCCATCCAGTTGACCTCGGAACCGGCCTTTGTAAAGTGGTCCGTGTCCACGAAGAGGATGTCCCCCGGCTCGAGCTGGTCGAAGACCTCCAGCGGCACCTCCTGTACTGGCTTTGTGTAGATCTCTGTTTGTTGCCGGTCGTGCTCGCTGAGAAGACGAAAGAGACGGTCTGGGTATGGCTCGATGAAGGTTGTCCGCAGGTCCGGTAGGTGGCGGTCGCTGCAATCAAGGGCTAAGGCCGAAGTGAAACCAGAACCCACCTCCACAAGGCGCGCTGGCTTCCATTTCCGAAGCAGCGCGTAGTACACCATGGCATCACCAGGGACGAACATCCAGGACGCCCTGAAACGCCAGCCCTCTCGCGGGGCGTCGAGAACGTCGTCCCACAGCGGCGCCAGCTCCCGCATGAGATCGACCTGTGCTTCCTCGTTAAGGTCGATGCCCGCCACCGGCGGCTGGGGTGCCAAAGCCCATCCTGTTTCCTGCGCCCCAGGTATAGGTGACTCGTGCGAACCAATTGGTGAGTAGGGAGGCTCAGCGAAAGCTTGCTGGGCGGCCGTCAGCCGCCGATCATCAGCCACGACGATGAGAGCTGCAAGCCTAAGACGGTCCAGCGCCCCACGAAGCCTAGGTGAGATCTTGGACGTCATCTCTTGCGTAGTGCTCCGATCAGCGGCGGCTCGGAGTTGTCAAGAATACATGCACGAAGACTGTTAATCCTCCGACGGACCGCGCTCAGACGGGCGTCCTCGCTCGTCCTCTCACCAATCCCGAGGAGCGCGACACACGCATTCTCTTGACCGGGACGATTCGCCTCGGCATTAGACTCGCGGTTACAAGCGTTTACAGCTCGCGGGGTCGTTAGGAGCTGACCTGTTCGAGTCTGAGGTTGGTCTCCTCAATGACGATCTCGCGAATCCGGGAGATGAATCCCTCCTCGGAGAAGGTGGCGGCATGGGCCACGATCTTTTCGGAGTCCCAGTTGTGCTCGTCCGCTTCCCTGATGGCGTCTGCCACTTGGCGTGGATGTGGCTTGTCGAAGAAGTGGCCAGTGGTTCCCTCCACCACGGTGTCGATGAATCCCCCTCCGCGCAATACGATCACCGGCTTGCCGAAGGCGGCGGCTTCCAAAGGGGTGAGGCCGTAGTCCTCGAATGCAGCACTCACGAGAGCGCGCGAGTTTTCGTACAGCCAGCGCAGCTGGTCATCCTCGACTCGCCCGAGAAAGTGGATGCGCTTCGATCCCGGGTTCTTGAACTCCGAGAACTGTGGGCCGTCGCCGACCACAACAAGCTCATCGCCACGGTTGTACTCCATTGCCTTGACCACCACGTCGAGGTTCTTGTAAGGCATCATGCGCGATACACAGAGAAGAAAGCCAGGATCCACGCCCGTAACCTCGCGGTGAGGTCCGAGTGGGGCAAGGGCGCCAGGAGGATGGACGACTTCGGCGGCTATGCCGTAAGTACGTTCGATCTCGCGCGCCATGGCGTTAGAAGTGGTGAGGTACCGATCGGCTGATCGGGCAGCTCGCTGGTCCCAGCGCCGCAGGCTTGGGATCAGCGCCTTGAGGCCGTGGGCGTTTACCCGCCCGTAAAGGTTCCCTCTCTTTCCCAAAGCAGCCTTATACCTGCCCGATCCGAGATAATCCTCGGTGTGATAAAGCCAGCGTGGCGGGCTGTAGCAGTAGACGACCTTGCGGCCTGTAGTAGCGGTTCCGTGAGCGAACCCACTGGAACTGCACAGGGTCACGTCCGCGTCAATGCGCAGACCGGAGAATGACCGCGGAAGGAGGGGTAGGGCCAACCGGTGGTTCCTGCGGAACGCTCCAATCCTGTTGATGGCCATGGTCTGGATATCCAATGTCGCGAACTCGGGAAAACTGTGTTCAGGGTCATAGAGGGACGTGTACAACCCGGCATTGGGAAAGGCCTTCGACAACATGAGGATGACCCTCTCGCCCCCTCCGTACTGGGTGAGGTAGTCATGCACCAGTGCGACGGGGCTCCGGGCTACGCGGGACCCCGTCATAGTCCAGCTACCTTTTTGTAGACGTTGAGGAGTTGTGGAGCGACGCTCTCCAGAGAGAACCCGGAGGCCGTCTGTCTGGCTCTGAGCCCGATCCGTGAACGCATTTCCGGATCGCCATCAACCATGCAAAGGCATTCTGCCAGGGAGGCGGCATCGCCCATGGGATACAGGATGCCATCGAGACCGCCCGTGATGACCTCGGCCGGACCTCCGGAATCCGGAGCGATCACGGGGAGACCAGCCGCCATTCCTTCCACCACGACATTGCCGAAGGGCTCTGGGATGACCGAGGAGTGCACGAGGACATCGAATGTCGCCAATTCGGAGTGGATGTCGTCTACGAATCCCCTGAAGGTGATTCGCTCAGCGATCCCGAGCTCGGCGGCCAGCTTGTGCAGGGAGTCGGCAAACGTGTCCTCCCCGAACATGGCTGATCCCACGATCACCGCACGCTGTCCCCCGTCGGGAAACGCCAGGGAGAAACTGCGCAGGAAGAGATCCTGGCCCTTCCAAGGTGCCAGGCGTCCCACCACGCCGAAGGTGGTCTGGCCCGGTGGGGATGTCGGTCGATCGGTTGTCACATCGCCCCATCCCTCGCCGACCGGGTCGACGAGCAGTGACGCTCGGTCTGTGTCCAGCCCCAGGCACTCCCGCATCTCGTTGGTATAGGTCACCACATGGGTAGGCAGATGGCGAGCGGCCATCTGGACTAGCCGGACGGTAAATCCGGGAAGGTAGTCCCGATGGATGCGGTCCCGGATATGCCACAGGCAGGGTGTGCCCGCCAACCTCGCAGCCAACCCCCCGTACAGCGCGCTTTTGAGAGTATTCGTGTGGACCAGGTCGGGTCGGAGCCGCCGTAGTCGGCGGGTGATCCGCATGGTGTACCAGGCGGCATCGAAAAGAGAGCTCACGTGCACCCGGCCAGGCGAGACCTGACCGCGTCGCACCCTGCGGACGGATACCGGCATGGCCAGGACTTCGGCGGTAGCGCCGGTCGCCACGACCCGTTCGACCAAGGGTCCATCCTCGCCGAATAGGAAATGGACGTCAGCCTGACCGACCAACCCGGGTAGGACCCGAAGAATGGCCAACTCTCCCCCCGATAGGACGGCGGTGTGGTCGAGCACCACCACTCGTAACCGTTTCGTCCGAGGTGTCCCACACGAACTTCGGTACAACTCGAGGTGCCGGGCCAGCACAGCGTTCCAGTTGAATCGCTCGGCATGTGACCGGCATTGGGCCGGGTCGGCCAGGGGAGCCGTATGGTTCAATGCGCCGACCAGGCGCTGGGCCAGCCCAGGGACATCATCAGGCTCCACCAGCGGATGACCGCCCATACCTTCCAGTGCTTCGGGCAGCCCTCCCACCCGAGTGGCCACGACGGGGGTGCCAGCGGCCAGGGACTCGAGGGCGGCCAGACCGAACCCTTCCAATGCAAGTGACGGCAACACTGAGAGGTCAGCTGCCCGGTAGTAGTCGGCCAGGTCTTTTTCATCGACGTGTCCCAGCATCCGGACGGACTCCGTTAGACCGTTGCGGCGGATATGTGCGTCGAGAGCGCTCCTTTCAGGTCCGACACCGACCACCAAGAGCAGGGGCGCAGGGGACACGGCCTCTAGGACGGCTTCCCACGCCCCGAGGAGGACCCGGTGGCCCATGCGTGGTACGAGCCGGCGGACACTGAGAACCACCTGGCGGTCGACGGCTAGGCCCAGCTTCTGGCGTGCCGCAGCCTTTGGGCCGGGTAGGAATCGATCCAGTTCGACTCCCGGGGGGATGACACTGATCCGCCACGGCGCCACCCCGTAGCGCTCGACCAGCAGGCGTTGGAATGACTCCGACAAGACGACCAGCCTGGAGGCCCGGCGGTAGACGATTCCTTCCACCCCCTCCTTGACCAGCCTGTTTAGATTCCGGGCACCCTGGTGGGCGCTCTCGTCGGCCCACGGCCCATGGAAATGCACCACCAGCTGTTGCCCACGGACCCCACCGAACAAGAGGGGGAGAACGGCATAGAGCGCGAAGTGGGCGTCCACCACCAGGGCTTCCGCTGATAGCCGGTTGACGCAGCGCCACATCGCGAATATCCGGCGTGGCAGTGAAGCACTGTCGGGCGCCCCCAATCGCAGCCAGGCAGGCGAGGAGTCAGTCGCAGTCCCGGTGGCGACCACCAGGGTCGGTACGCTCTCCTGGGAGAGTTCGGTAGCCAACTGGCCCAGGTACCGGTTGAGCCCATTCGACCGGTCAGCAGACCAGTTCAGGCCTATATGAAGGATGGGGCCCACGGCGGGACCCGTCGGATGGTCTGGCTCTCGCGCAGTCAAGTTGCAATCATCGGCTTCCGCCGGCATACCTCTGGAGCTTCGGATCAAGAACGCGTTGCGCACCGGAATTTCCCTCCGACAACTGCCATTGCAGTCCATGAGAATCGGTTCTCTCGGTGTGGGACACGGGGCAAATGGTAGTGCACCTCACAAGTTGACCAGCCCGACTAGGTATACCGTCGATAGCGGCGCAAGAACGAAATACCCTGCAGCCAACTCCTTGGCGATCGATGCTGCCAGCCCGGTACGTCGTCCCCTCTTTCGGTCGTGGAAACCCTGTATTGGCGCATACGCTGTACGTGGTCCTCGACGTCGGGCCAGTCAATCCCTCCCCCAATCGAGCACTTAGCCCTCGGCCCCTTCGCCACGTCTGTGCCGTGGCGACCAACTTGTCCTTCGGTTCTGGTGTCTTTGTTCATCCGTCGACCTCAGAGGCCCACCCGAACACGTCAGCACCCTCTCGGGTTTGGGACCGAGCCCTTATCCGGCCAGCTGTGCGGGACGATCGGCGGAGGGGCCAGAGTGCCAGAATGGCTGAATGGCGCGATCGGCATGAGCAGCGGACTGCGACAGGCGGTGAAATTACGCCTCGACGCTGAAGGCATCTCCCTGTGGTTCATTCCCGTCGGGGTAGCGGCTGCCGTCTCCCTGGCTCCCGAGACCGCACTTGCCCGAGCTATTGGCGCCGCGCTGGCGGTGTTGTTGTTCGTGTTCCTGGTCAATCGACCGGGCGCCACTCTCATAGCGTTGGTGATCTTCCTCCCATTTCAAACGTTGCTGTTCGGGTTGCTCCTCGCCTGGGGTGTGCCGAGATCCATAGTGGGGCCGGCAAATGGCCTCAAGGAACTCATGGCACTCGCCATCCTGGTGGCGGGGCTTCGGCAGATACGAGATACGGGAAGACGGATGGACCGTATCGATATCGCACTCCTGCTCTACGTGGGTGTCGTCACGATCTATCTGATGGTGCCCGATCTTTTTTCGAGCATTGCTCCTACCCAGTGGGAAGTGCGCCTCCTGGCTTGGAGAAATGATGTCGGTTACCCACTTCTCTTCTTCGCGGCTCGGCACGCCCCAATCCGACCGCAGTTCAAAAATTGGTTCATGCAGGTAATCCTTGCCATGGGTGCATTTGTGGCCTCGGTTGGCCTGTACCAACGCCTAGATCCCGTTGCGTACCAAAATTTCGTCCTGAATACGGCACATATTCCCACCTACTTTTCCGAGATACTGGGGTTCACCCCCACCGCCATCGTACAAACTCTTGTTCTCATCACCAATCTCCACCCTCTTCATGTCAGTTCCGTCTTCCTCTCCCCCTACGACATGGGCGACTATCTCGTCCTGGTGGTCGCCGTGGCCTCGGTGGGGATCAGTCAGAATTACCGATCAGCGGTCAACTACGGGGTGCTGGCCCTGGCTATCGGCGCCCTCTTCTTTTCCCGCTCCCGCTCTGACGCATTGGCGGCCGTCATCGTGCTGGTTCTCGTGGCCCTGCCCACCTCACGGGGACCAGTCGAGGGTCGATGGCGTCTGATTGCCACCATTGTCTTGGCCGCAGCGTTGATCGTACCGGCACTCGGTGGCTCGCGCTTCCTCGGGCACCAAGGCGGAAACGCGTCATCCACGGGGCACGTCACCGAAGTCAAGAACGGTCTCACCATCATCCGGATCTTCCCGCTGGGATTGGGACTGGGAGACCAACCGGGGGTGTCCAAGCGCTTCGTCACTTCGGGCACTTTCATCAATGGCGGTGACATCAGCGATAATCTAATCACCCAGGTTGGCGATGAACTGGGAGTGCAGGCGCTCATCCCGTGGTTGGCCATGATGGGAATTGTGCTCTTGGAGTTGAGACGAAGAGCCGGTCGAGGAGACGTTTTCGCCGCCTGCATTGGCTTTGGCCTACTGGGGGTCGTCATCGCCGGTCTCTTCCATCACGTCTTCCTGACCTCTCCGGGCCCATGGACGCTCTGGGGTGGCGCCGGACTGGCTCTCTCGGTCCATCAGGACTCCGTCCAGAAGGACACGGAGCAGCCCTTGAGGTCCTATCCGGCAGCGCCCGGTGTACCGTGACCCGCTGAGAAGCCATGGAACTGCGCCGATATCTCGAACTCATTCGCCAACGGATGGCGTTGGTCATCGTAGCTGTCATCGTTGGTGCGACCGCCGGCTACATCACCACCTCGCGTACACCGGTCTACACGGCAACGGCCACGATTTATGTGGGGAGTCTGAATATAGGTGGCAATCAAGCCGAGCTGTACGCCCAGAATGCACTCACCGAGGTCGTCGCCACCTTCGCGCAGATGATCCCGAGTCCGGTGATCGCGCAAAAGGCGATTTCGCGGACACACCTCAGTCGGTATGCCGGTGAGGTTGCCGCGTCGACGACGGCCTTTGTGATTCCTGGGACCGACCTCATTGACGTCTCCGTGGCTGACTCCGGCGAGCGCGATGCGGTGCGCCTGGCCAACGGCGTGAGTTTCGCCTTTGTCCGTCAGATCGCGCACTTTCAGGCCGCGGGAACATCCACCCAGGGACAAGTGCCCAATGAGCCGGCCTACGTCTTCCAAGAAGCCACGGCGGCCACTCGCAGCTCGACCGGTGTGACCAAGAAGTTCGTGTTGGGCGCTTTGTTCGGTTTCGTGATCGCCGCCCTCATCGTCCTGGTGCTCGACTACCTCGATGTCACCGTAAAGAGCCCCGAAGAGCTCGAACGAAGGGTCGGCCTACCCGTCCTAGGTATTGTCCCCCGCTTCGGCAGCTTGCAACTTGAAACCAGGCGGGTCGGTTCCATTGCCCGAACTCGAGTGGGAGAACCTGATGGCTAATCCCTGGTGGAGAACCAGGCCTGTGGTCTCCACGACGTATCGCGACGAACGCACTGCCTTTGAAGAGGCGCTACGGATCCTGCGATCGAATCTCGGCGTAGCCCTCCTGGACCTGGAACGCCCGACGGTCATCTTCACCAGCCCCAACCCCAACGAAGGCAAGACGTCGATGTGCAGCAATCTGGCCATGTCGTTCGCTTCGACGGGCATGCGGGTCGTACTGGTGGACCTGGACCTCCGTCATCCCGATGTGCACCGGTTGGTGGGCGCCCACAATGAGTTCGGTGTCTCCGACGTGCTCCTCAACCGGAGAAGCCTGGAAGAGTCAATTCAATACATCCGCCTTCCGGCCCCTCCCGGGCAGGTCGAACAGGGTCTCTACTTCCTCTCCACCGGTCCTCCGGTGGCCAATCCGACCGAGCTCCTCAGCAGCGGGCGTATGCAAATGCTCCTGGAGGGTCTCGGGAAGCAGGCGGATCTGGTGCTGCTCGATACGCCTCCCGTCCTCCCAGTGGCCGACACGCTGGTCATCGGGCGTATGGCCGCTGGCGCCGTGCTGGTGACCGAGTCGCGCCACACCTCCATTGATGCTGTGATCAAGGCCAAAGACCTCCTTACCCGTAACCAGACGCGCTTGCTCGGCGTCGTCCTGAACAAGTTCGAGAACCCCGACGCACCTGCCGCGTTCTCTTACGGCTACGGGTATGGTGATCATCAGGTCGACCCCATGGGAGAACCCACAACTTCGACACACGGACCCGCCACGGAACTCCCGCAAGAACGCGGAGCGCCCTCGGTCCCCCGGCGGACCGATTCCGCCAGAATACGACGCCCGGACGCTTCAACCGATCCCGACGACCGTTTCGGACGCTGATCCTCGTAACGGAGAGATGGATGGCGCAGGGTGTCGCCGCCGACGGCCTGGAGCAGCGCGAGGATCTGAGGGCCAAGTTTCAACGGCTCGTTGACTCTGTGCATCTCTATCCTTTCCTTCCAGTGACCGAGAGGCGCGCTGCCCGCTTGGACCGGATAGCAGCACCCAAGCACGTATCCGATTGGGAACCGTTCTTGCGCGCTCCCATCCCAAGTGGGGACGAGAGCATTTCGTCGACGCTGCGATGGAACGGGGGATCTCCGCCAGTATGCTCAGTGGGTCGGAGTGCCGGTACGGCGGTTTTCACGGTGTTGTCGATAAGGTGCGGCCGTGACCGAACGTAGCCACGCTGTGTCATTCGGCCTGCCGGCATACAAAGAGGAGGCAAACGTCGTCGAGGCGAACCAGCGGGTATCGTCCGTCGGAGACCGGCTCTTCGCCGACCACGAGATCGTCGTGGTGGATGACGGCTCGACGGACAACACGGCCAAGCTGGTCGAGGAATTGGCCTCGGGAGACCCGCGCGTCCGCCTCATCCGCCATGCGCTGAACCATGGCTACGGGGAGGCACTGCGCTCGGGGATCACCTCCACGACCAAGGAACTCGTCTTCCTGACTGACGCCGACAATCAACTCGACGTCGAAGAGCTTGCCAGGTTCCTGCCCTGGATCGAGCGGGTGGACCTGGTGGCGGGCTATCGATCGTCGAGATTGGCGTCCATTACTACCCCCGGTTGGCGGGCACCGCGCGCGGTGCTGCGAGCGTTCTACGACGTTTTCCGAATGTACCGCCACCTCAACGAAGTACGAGCAGAGGAACCGCTTAGGCAGCCGCCTCCTCCTTCCGTCGAGCCACCCGACTCGCCGAGCGTGCGGTCGCCCCGGAACTTCAGAACCGGCTCCAGGTGTTCGCCCAGCTGACGAGCGCCGTTTAAGGACGCCCATCGCTCTACATCGGGCGGCAGTCGCGATGCCCGCGCTGATCTGGAACACGAATCCCTGGAGGCCGGGGACGGCTGGCGACGTGAGACCGCGGGCTTGTCCGTCAGATCTGACAAGCCGAACCGCTCCTTCCACTGGCGCCGGCGTCCGCGCATTGGTCGGCCTGACGTCGCGTTGCTACCATCCCCCGAGTGTCCTCGATCGACCTGCCAGCGCGAGCAACATGGTGAAGGGGGGCGACGAGGGGGAAGAGTCATGTCTGTGGTGCGGTGACCTTCTGCGGGTGCCCGATCGTCAAACCTTCACGGCGGTGGTCTGCAATAGATGTGGTGTCGCAATGACACTTCCGCGACCGACTGATGAGCAACTTGAGGTCGCATACGGCGCTTGGTACCGACCACCCTCGGGGCGATTCAGCGGACCGGGCGATTACATCCTGCGATTGAGTCGGGGGCACTTGGCACGGCGAGTCGACCGGTTGGCGCCGGCCGGTGGGGTAATCGATGTGGGCGCGGGAGACGGCACTCTCGTCGATGCTCTTCTGCGTCGTGGGCGCGAAACGCTAGGGACCGAGCGCGTCGGAACCGGGCCATTCATCAAGGGTTTGGATATAGCGGAAGTGTCCGGCGACTGGGCTGCTGTCGTGTTTTGGCACTCGTTGGAGCATCTTTCCCATCCAGCTGACGCTCTGGCTCACGCGGTGAAGTTGCTCAAGCCCGGAGGGCTCTTGGTCATCGCCATTCCAAACGCTCGCAGTATCCAAACCAGGGTTTTCCGCCAGGATTGGTTCGGGCTCGACATGCCGCGGCACCTGGTCCACCTCAACGAGCGTTCGTTGCGAACGCGCTTGGTCGAACTCGGGATGGAAGTTCAGCGGGTAAGTTTCACCCGGGGGGGGCAGGTCTTCTTCGGATGGATGTATGGGCTGGTCCGTCTGTTGCCCGGCCATCCTGACCTTTATGCTGCAGTGCGGCGCCCGGGCGCTCGCGCAAATTCCTTGCGCGTACGGAACCGCTGGCTCACCATTCTCGCCGGAGTCCTGGTTGCTCCTGTAGCGTTCATCGGGGCAGTAGTCGAGGTCAGCGTCCGCAATGGAGGAACCTTGTGCCTGGAGGCAAGACGGTGACCGCCGCCATCGATGCCAAGGTAATCGTGATTATGCCGGCCTATAACGCGGCCGCCACGCTCGAGCGAACGGTCGCGGCCATTCCACGTGACATCGTTGATGAGATCATTGTCGTCGACGACAAGTCGTCCGACAGCACCTTGGAAATCGCCCGAGGCCTCAATGTTCGTACCCTGTGGCATCCTCACAACGTCGGATATGGAGGCAACCAGCGCACGTGCTACCTCGAAGCGTTGCAAAGGGACGCTGACGTGGTGGTCATGCTCCATCCCGACGGACAGTATGACCCGTCACTGATACCCCGAATGATCGCGCCCATCCTCAGTGGCGAGGCCGACCTCGTTCTCGGTTCCCGATTCCTTCCTCCGGGCCAGGCTCGAGCGGGGGGGATGCCGCTGTACAAGATCGTCGCCAACCGCATTTTAACCGTTGTTGAAAACCGGATACTCCGGACTTCTTTCAGTGAATTGCACACCGGCTATCGCGCATATTCGAAGAAGTTTCTCATGACGGTACCGTTTCTCCGCAACGATAACGGTTTCGTGTTTGATTCCGAAATTCTCATGCAAGCCGTTCACTTTGGCTTTCGGGTTGCCGAAGTCCCGGCTCGCTCGATCTATTTCGACGACGCTTCGTCCATCCGGTTCAAGCCGGCGCTGGTGTACGGTGTGCGGACTCTCGGCGTCGGCGCCCGACTCATTCTGCATCGCCATCGGATTGTTCCCTGCCGACGGTTTGAGCCGTGAAGCTCACCGGCGAGCGGGTCACAACATCTGAAGGCGGCTTCAATCCGACGTTCCAACGTCATGTCGCGGCTTATCGTCTCTGTGCGCCACTCCTTGGAAACGGCACGGTCCTCGATCTTGGATGCGGTATTGGCCACAGCCTCGAATGGTTCGGTACCCGCCCATCGCTCGGCCTCGATCTCGACGTCGGTGCCCTCGTCAAACAGCGGAGGCCAGTCATCCGGGCGGACATGAGAAGCATTCCGCTGAGAGACGGGGCTGTCTCTTCCGTTTTGTCGATCCAGTCGTTGGAACACGTCCCCGATCCCGAACGCGTCATGGCCGAGGCAGCACGGATACTCACCAATGACGGACGCGCTGTGTGGGTCACGCCTAACCGTCTCACCTTCGCCCGCGCCGACGAGGTGATCGACCCGTGGCATTATCGGGAGTTCGACCACAATGAGCTCGCTGAGCTGTGTGGCCACGCTTTCTCGGAGGTCGAGCTGTTGGGTCTATTCGGATCGGAACACTACCTTCGGTTCCAGAAGCGTGAGATCGAGCGGCTCAACCGCCTGCTCCGGGTGGATCCGTTGCGCCTCCGCCGCTACGTTCCACGGTCCGGTCGCCAGTGGGCGTACAGCACCGCCCTGAAGCGGACACGACGCTCGGCCGATCCTCTGGCGGTGGAGATCACTGAGGAGGATTTTTATCTTTCCGACGAGAACGTAAATGAGTCGCTCGATCTGATCGCTCTCTGTCGTCATCCGCTCCGCTGAATTTCGTCAACGTCGCAGAAGAGCGAAGATGGCGGGCGTCCTACGTGCTCGGTCGATACACAGAATACGTTCCCACCACCCACGTCGGTCGAATCGCCGCCAGGCATGACGCCGTATGAGTGGGTGGGGGCCAGTAGAGTAGCGGTCGTCTCTCCATCACATATGACCGATAGCTTGCTACGACAAGCCAGTCATTCCTTCGCAAAGCGACCACACTCGAGCAGGGATCCTGTGGGGGTATGAGGTACAGGTCATGCTGCAGGTATTCTCCGGACAGGTCGGCCCCCAACACAACATTCATCGCCACCGTTCGATGGTCGGTTCGAAAGGTGCCCTGCCTGGCCAGAAAGGCCGCTATCTGCAGGTCCGGGCCGTACGCAGAGGTAACGCGACGCTGGATGAACGTGTGGCTTTCGACAGTGATCGCGATGATACCGATGAGGGCGACGAGTGAACCAACCACCACCGGTGATCGACCAAGGTGTCGTAGTCCCATTGCGCGCTCAGCGAAGACAGCTGAAGCGACGGCGCCGACAAGCACTCCCGCAATCAGGAATTTCAAGCTGGGGCGTAATGGGAACGTGAGATAGTAATCCTCGAAGAGGCTCCAGCCAATGCTGACCAAGAGGGCCAGGGTCACCATTCGCTTCGCTCGTGGAGCCAAACGTACGACGAGAGCTATGCCGGCGACAGAGAGAGGCAGCAGCGGCAGGATATAGCGCATCTGATCGCCTACGCCTACGGAGGGGCCGGTGGACGGGCCGGTCACCGGTGATGCGGTCCACAGCACCAGTCCTACGACGACAAGGAGGCTCCAGGCGAGTATCTCGCGGCGCCGGACAAAGAACGGAGCCAGGACACTCCAGGCAATGAACACCAATACTCCGGCGAGGACATGGAGGTCGTTCAAGCCGTACAGCGACAGGGTGCGGCCAGGACTGCTCAGAAAGGTCTTGTCTAGAAAGGCGTATACAGGAGGCGTGCCGGGACCCCAAGGAACAGTGAGGAACGGCCACAGTGGCGACCCGTACTCAATCGTGTTCCGCAGGTACCAGGTCCCGCCAACGACGAGCGCGGTCAGGGTGGCCACGATCAGTGGAACCGTGAGTTGTCGCAGATGTGCCCGCTGACCGATCACACACGCCACGAGGAGCACGAGGGCGAGAACAGCCATTGTCGGCTTGGTCCCGACCTCCAAACCGAATGCGACGATGGCTGGCACGAGCATTGCGGGTTTCCGTATTGCGCCGGCGCACAGAGAGGCGCTGCACGCTAACCATGTGGCCGCGGGCAAGTCCGTCCCGACATCGTTCACTTGAGACA
>PNAT01000089.1 GCA_003169675.1 Acidimicrobiaceae bacterium | reverse complement strand
CCAGGCGGCAGATCAGGTTGACCGTCTCTTCGGGAAGGGAAGGACGTCCTGCTCCGCGATGCGGGTAGGTCCAGCGCTTCTTGACCAGCGAGCGGTGCCAACCGAGGATCGTCTGGGGCGTGACGAGGAATGAGCGCCAACACTCTCGAGGCCCAAGACAAGCGAAGAGGGCGACGAATCCACGATCGGACCAGGTGAAACGAGGACAGTCGACCTGGCGGCGGAGTACGGCCAGTTGATGGCGGAGTACCAGGATCTCCGCGTCCTAGGCCGCGGCATCTAACCGGTGGACACGAACGGCCTCGAAGACGCGCCAGACGAGACGGTAGAGGAAGGTCAGGGCCATGTAGGGTGAGCTTCGCTGAGTGAGTTTCGGCTGGTCAAGCCGGGTTGAAGAGTTTCTGGACCCTTCAGGTCAAGCTGACGGTCCTCCACGATGATTTCGAGCCCGGAAGCACTGCGGCAACCATGGTCAGGAACGGCTGGCCCATCTTCTTCTCCAGCCTGAAGACGCTTCTCGAAACTGGCGAGCCGCTCGCCTCGACTCGTTGAAGTTCGATGGTGCTGAGGAGAACCGAATGAATGACAGGTTTGGTAGCGCCGCAGACAGAGAGAACGAACAAATCTCATCAACTTGTCGCCTTCAGCAGTCCCCTTGTCTCTCTTCGAGCCCACCACGAGACGAATGAGGTCCTCAGATTCTTTCCGAAAAGCCTCGTTGTTGTTCCCGAAAGGACGCCAGGCTCGACAGCCAAAACTCCGAACCGTCGACCAATGCCCCCGTTGCAGCCTCAATCTGACCAGGCTTGTTTATTGAGGTGCTTTCCGGGATCTGCGTTTGCTTCAGGTCTTCTGCCACACCGAGATGTGGTTGACGCTGTGGGTGTCAAAAGGAAGACAGTGCCAGTCAGCCCAGCGGTCCATGAGTGCCATCCCATTGATGCGCGCCATGAGGTCGAGCTCAGCGGGCCACGCATAGCGGTGGACAATGGGAAAGCTACGGGTTTCTCCCGACTCGCCGATTATGATCTGCGTCGTTGACAGGATCTGGCGACCTGCGTCGTGATCCTCGATCACCAAGCCAGCGAAGCCGCGCCCCAAACGTCGAGCCCTCACACCAAGACCGTCTCCTCGCGGCGGATCGGGAACCCACGCCTCGATGACAAACATGCCGCCCGGAGCGAGATGACGGGCTGCGTTGGCGAAGCAGGCGACCTGATCGTCTTGGGTGGGCATGGCATAGATGGTGTTGACCAACAAGATGACAAGGTCAAACTGACCATCAGCGGAAGCAGTGGCAAAGTCGCCGCACACGGTGCTGACTTTCTCCCCACCAGGCTTTTCCCTTAGGCGCTCAAGCATGCCCGGCGAGCCGTCGATTCCCCAGACGTCGAGGCCTCGGTCGGCCAAAGGTAGGGCGATTCTGCCAGTGCCTACCCCAAACTCGAGCACGCGACCGCCGGCAGCCAATCGGGTCAGGCGGTCCACAGCGCCATCGGTATCAAAGACGCCACCGTAGATAGCGTCATAGTCGTCGGCCAGCCTGGCCCCATAGGACGCGGCGTCATGGTTGTGGTGGTTCAGGGTGCCCACAGTGAACTCCGACCATCTTTCCAGGCGGACACGACGTGATCAGCAAATGTGCTTTCGACGAGGCCGACAGCCCGAGCCCCGAATATCACTGCAGCGGCTTGATCGGGCTCATCTTCCAGCATGCCGCCGACGAGTTCATCAACGGCAATGTATTGATGTACTTCATCGGCTTCGACGTGCACGTCGTAGAACTCGCGGCCGCTACTCGGTACTCCAAGAGATTCGAGCCATGAGCTGTAGCGGCCCATCGGACCCACGGAATTCATCTCAAAACTTGCCAGATGGCCGACCAGGGCTCCACGGTGACGGCGGTGCAGCCCGAACATCGAGATGAGGTTCGTCGTGGCCAAGGTCACTGCCGGCAATTGATTGAGATATGCCCCGTAGGTGGGGTCAAGGCCTAGGGCTACCATCGATTGGGCGAAGAGCGAGGAATGCATTATCGCAACATCACCGTTTCCGTACTCGTCGGTCTGGATCGAGACCATCGCAGCCTTTGCCCGGCCCCTAAGCCGTGGAATGCCCCACGTATGCGGATCGGCCTCTTTCAGCTGGTAGCCGGACCGATGAATGGCAAACTCTTCTGCATGGAAACGTGTGCCGTGCTCAAGCAGCCAGCCCGAGAGTGAGAAACCCTCTTGCCGACTCAGATCCCACAATGCCTCCGGCACGTCCCTGGCGGTTGTGCTCCCATAGTCCGGAAGGGCAGCACGGAGCTGGTTCTCGAACACCTTCTCCAACTCCCGCCGCACATTTAAGAGAGACGGCTCCCATTCCCACTCCTCATGAACGTCGGGCAAGCCTTGGTAGTGCAGTTCGTAGCAGCAGTACAACGCGAGCTGCAGGTCGTCACTGAGAAGGGCTCCATCAGTGGGGATTGTTGGCATGGGTAATCGAGTAGGAGGGAGGCTGAGCGCGGTGAACAATCCTTGAGTAATGGGCCCTCGGGGGAGCGGAAGAGTCCGCTTGCCCACGCTCGTAGTATCAGGCATAAACGTGTCCGAAATAGACCGACGATCCCTACTGGTGCAACAACACTGAGTCTTCGCCCGAGACAATGTCAGAGGGATCATCCGCCGCTAACGCACGTGTGGGTCATCGTCAGTCCGAGTTTCGACCGTCCGTGCAGATGGTGATTTACTCTCATGCATGCGACCCTAACAAAAGGGCACTCCCGCCACGGACCAGGGTCAACACCCCGGTCCACGCCCCACTTAGGCGAGTTCGACAGGTCGGAACTTGGATCGCCTTGTCTCTCGAGAGGTCAGGCCCGTGTTCATCTGAGACCGCGGAGGCTCCGCCCACGGTCCCTCGCTCATCTACCACCGATACAACTTGTGACGGCCTGACGACTCTCCACGACCCAAGGCTGCGCCAATTATCCAGAACAACCCGAAAACAATGGCGGCAATCCAGAGTAAATGCACGGCAAACCCGGCACCGGCGAAGATGAGTACGACAAGCAAGACCAAAAACAGAACCATGCTCTTATACTTTCCTTCCCGGCTGAATTCAAACTCCAGTTTCACACATTGGTCTCAGCAGCTAACGAAAGATTCGGCCCGGTCGAGCTCTCTCGAAGAGTGAGTGCCGCCGCCGCCATTGCGGTTCAACGCGCAATCTCGATTGTCATTTTGCGGCCCACTGCTGCCGAGTCTCCTCCAGACCTCGGGCCGACATTGTTGCGTTCCCAAGGACGGTCCGGGCGCTTCCCCATTTCAGCCAGTCACGGACTCTCCGTTTGAGCCCAATGGCTCATCCCCCTTGGTCGGAAGCGTGATCGCCTCAAGCGACGGCAGGCAGGTGGGAGACGGCATACGCCATCCTCAGTCGTTCGGCCCCGCCTTCCCCGCCGAGCAAAGCCCGGGCCGCGCCTTGGACTTCGGCCATTTGCTCACGCTCGCGCAGGGCCGGCTCGACTAGCCAAGGAGATGATCCAAGGCCACCGACGCCGGTTCGGCCTGTCCGGTGGCGGGATCGAACGACGTCTCCGCGATGCCGTGGCGGCCGTCTTCCAGTTGGAGCCCCTCAGTGATTCTGGACGGAATTCCTCGGGGCCGACGCGTCAGGCAGGCAGGTGACAACGAAAACTCGCGCAAGCGCCGCGATCGCCACCATTCCTCTTCTGCGTTCGTACTCGACCAGCACGACGCCCGACCCACGCGCGGCTAGGTTCCGACCATGACCCAGAACGGTTTCGCTGGAGACGTACGCCGTCAGGCCGGTTGGCTGCCGGCTGGCCAGGACGCCCTGGAAGACTGGCTCGCCGGCCACCGTCAACGGGTCGAGGCAAAGGGTCACGACGTCGAACTCCACCCAGCGGTGGTGGACTTCCAACGCCTGATCGCCTCTGATCCAGTAGTTGGCATGTACGTGAGCCGGATGATCGCTCAAGTGCCCGAGACCCGCTCGTACAGCAAGCGTCACCTGGAGGATCCGGACCAGATGCTCCGTCTGATCAACGAGGTCCTGACGATGGCACCCGAGTTCGGCGACCAGAACGTGACCCTGCCGCTCGGCGCAATCCTCGACTGGACCATGGGCACCCCAGCCGGCTTCGCGGCGTTTCGCGACCCAAAGGTCAACGCGGCCCTGAAGAAGATCCTTGGGGCGTGGTGCGACTACCTCAACAGCCCCGAGTCGTTGTACGTACTCAACGACTCACCCTCGGGCTGGACCAGCGATGCGGCCCGACGGGCGATCGGCATCG
This sequence comes from Acidimicrobiaceae bacterium, assembly GCA_003169675.1. Taxonomy (GTDB): domain Bacteria; phylum Actinomycetota; class Acidimicrobiia; order Acidimicrobiales; family RAAP-2; genus Bog-473. The sequence continues at coordinate 3,789 of PNAT01000089.1, read as the reverse complement.
AGCAGTACGAGCACGACCCGGCGGACCCGCACTGGGGCTTTACGTCGTGGAACGACTTCTTTACCCGCCGATTTCGCGACGGCGCGCGTCCCGTCGCTGCACCCGAGGACAACGACGTCATCGTCGCTGCCTGCGAGTCCACCCCGTTCAACATCCGCACCGACGTGAAGCGTCGGGATGATTTCTGGCTCAAGACACAGCCCTACTCGCTCGAGGACATGCTCGCCAACGACGATGCAGTCGAGGAGTTCGTCGGCGGCACGGTCTACCAGGCGTTCTTGTCCGCGACCAACTACCACCGGTGGCACAGTCCGGTCGCGGGAACCATCGTGCGGGCGTTCCTCGTCGACGGTACCTACTACTCCGAGGCCGACTCTCTGGGTTCGGACGCGGCAGAACCGACCCACTCCCAGGGCTACCTTGCGCACGTGGCCACCCGGGCGGTCTTTCTCATCCAGGCCGACAACCCCGCCATCGGGCTGGTCGGTTTCGTGCCGGTCGGCATGTCAGAGGTCAGCTCCTGTCTCATCCACCCGAGCATTGAGCCGGGACACCATGTCGTCAAGGGCGAGGAGCTCGGGCACTTCCAATTCGGAGGCTCCACCCACTGCCTCGTCTTCGGACCTGGAGTGATCGGTGACTTCGCGATGACCGCGATCCCCCAACCCCACGACCCTGATGCCCCCCTCGTGCTCGTCCGCTCTCGCCTGGCGACCGTCGCTCGGAAGGCTCCCCCCGCGGCCTGACCCTGTGGGTGCCGAGAATGTCATCCGCAGCTGTAGCCAGGACTTTCGGCGCAACGGTCTCGGCGGCGAGGATGCGTCCCCATGGTGCTCTCGTTCCTGTACTTGGCGTTCGTCCGTACGGTTCAGCTCGTCCGCCTCTCGTGCCGCGCTCAGGACGATCTGGCCATCGAGGTCGTCATGTTGCGCCACGAGGTGGCGGTACTGCGCCGCCAGATCGACCGACCCGCTCTGCGGGCAGCAGACCGGGCGCTGCTCGCAGGGCTGTCACGACATCTCCCACGGGGACGCCTGGGAGGCTTCTTCGTCCAGCCGGCCACCCTGTTGCGGTGGCACCGCGACTTCGTCCGTCGCCGCTGGACCTGCCCACACCGCCGATCCGGTCGACCCACGGTCGCGGCTGGCACCGCTACCCTCGTCGTCCCGTTGGCCCGTGTGAACCCGACCTGGGGCTACCGGCGGATCTGCGGCGAACTCGCCACCATGGGCATCGTGCTCGCGCCTTCCAGCGTCTGGGCGATCTTGAAGCGTCGGGGCATCGACCCCGCGCCGAGACTCTCGGGTCCCACCTGGGGGGAGTTCCTCCACGCTCAGGCGCAGGGCCTGATCGCCTGTGACTTCTTCTCGGTCGACACCGTCCTGCTCGGACGGCTCTACGTGCTGTTCTTCATCGAGCACAACACCCGCCACGTCCGCATTGCAGGGGTTACGGCCAACCCCGTCTGTGGCTGGGTCACCCAAGAGGCCCGCAACCTCTGCTTCGCGCTGGCGGAACGGACAACGCCAGCCAAGTTCCTCATTCGCGATCGTGACACCAAGTTCACCTCGTCCTTCGACGCTGTCTTCGCCGCAGAAGGGATGAGGATCATCAAGACGCCTATCAGGGCACCGAGAGCGAACGCGATCGCCGAGCGGTTTGTTGGCACCATCCGCCGCGAGTGCCTGGACCGGCTCCTCATCCTCGGCCGCCGCCATCTCGAAGCCGTCCTCACCGAGTACGTGGACCACTACAACGGGCATCGGCCCCACCGATTCCTCGACCAGCGGTGCCCCTCGCTGGTCAACGAAACAACGCCACCGATCGCCAATCCCGACTCCGCTGGCATCCGGAGAACCGAGGTCCATGGCGGACTCATCCACGAGTACCGGCTCGTAGCCTGAACTTGAGTGATGGAGTTCTCGGCACCCACACGCACAGATGGGCCCAGGCGGCCTCTGAGTGAAGTCGTTCGGGGTTGTCCCCGGCGGCCACCAAGAGAGCGACGGCCGTGTCGGGACCGACGCCGAAGAGACCCAGTAACTCGGGTGCGGTGTCAGCGAGAAGAGGAGCGAGCAGCTCATCGAGAGCGGCAATCTCACGTTCCAATGATTGGATCCGGTGCGCCAAACTCGAGACGGCAGCTTTGGTGGCAGCGGTGACCGGATCGGTCGATCGCCCAGGTCGTAGTTTTGTCCCCTCGGTGACGAGCGTGGGAACCTTGAGCCCTTTGAGTCGACAACGAAGCTGGTCGGGGGCTGTGAGCCCCAGGTTGCGGATCTGGGTGAGGGCCTTGACGCGGGACTGGCGGCCCGAACGCTTGGCGACGACGAGGACCCGGATGGCCTCTACTGCACCGTCCTTGGTTTTGGCATGACCCTGGGCTCGACCACCCAGTGCCGCCCGGGCCGCTTCGATGGCGTCGAGGGGATCGGACTTGCCGGTCCGTCGGCGCTTCTGTCGATCAGGTCGGTCGACTTCGATGACCTCGATGCCAGAGCGACGCAGGTGGCGAGCCAGTCCGGATCCATAGGAGCCGGTGCCCTCCACGCCGATCTTGGTCACGTCCCCAAAGGTCCCAAGCCATTTCAGCAGCGCCCGGTAGCCAGCAACATCAGTGGGAAAACTCTCCGATCCGAGCACCCCACCCAGTGGATCAAGCGCTGCCGCCACATGGACGTCACGGTGGGTGTCAACGCCACCAGTGATCCCACAGGCAGCTTCTACGATGGTCATGGCTGTCCCTTTCTTCTTAACGGTTGAGGGACGGCACGGCCGTTCCGGATCGGAGCGACGGGGGTTCGGCTTGTTCGTAGCAAGCCGGGCCAATCACCCCAACTCTGAGACGGGACGTGCCGCTGTCAATGTGCAACTGGAAGGTCTCGGTCGACGACACCCGAAGGCGTCACAGGACTCCAAGTCAGACCGAACCTGCCAGTACTCCCGAAGCTATTCAGGACCAGCAGTCAAGCGGTGGACCCTTAGAGAAGTATCAATGAAGTGGGGCAGTCGCTAAGGCCTGACCGTCACAGTCGAATTGGAGCATCCTCTGGACCCAAGCATCATGGGTTCAGTTACTGATTGCGATCACAGTGTCCACCCTTGCTGTCGTGCTCGAAGGATCGTTCCTTGCGTGCCTAAGAGCTTGGCTGTGGAACAGTGCACGCCGAGATCTTGGGATTCGCACCGACGTAGTTCAAGGGACCAGCCAGGATGGTCACTGCGATGGTTCCCGCCTTCGCGCAGCTTGCGTCTGAGCCGCTGTAGTAGTGCCTTTGGAGGCCTGCGAGCGCCCCGATGATGAACCACAGAACGAGCAGTATTGACAGAATTCGCATGAGGCGGCCCTACCCAATTCCAAAGAGGCGAAACCCCATTGCGATGCTCGGGATGGCCCAAGGTTGTGACCCATATTTTCACCTCTTCCTAGCACCGGCCGATTGGTGGTCCGTCGCGGACGTAGACACACCGCGCCCGTAGCTGAACTGCCCGAGTCTTGATGAGCAGATCCTCGCGCCACTCACCCGCCGCTAATCGCCTCGCTCCCGGCGAAGGGGGATAGTCCAGGAGGGGAGGACGGCTGACTTTCGGGGGCACCCGAGGGCCGTCGGGCTGTGGAGCCCGTCAGGGCTGACCCAGGTATTCCGATACGAGCACCAGGTCCTTGAGGAGGGTCTGGTATTCGACGTGCGTCGGGTGCTCGGTGGTGCGCCACATCCTGCCTTCCTCGGCCTGCATGTAGGCGCGGTACTTGGGTGCACCCGGGATCTTCACGTTGTCGGCCACCAC